>NZ_NHRY01000153.1 GCF_002937115.1 Rhodopila globiformis
GTTGTTCGCAGCGGTCACGCCAACGGACCCCGGACGGCCCGGCAAATGGTCCTTGATCCGCTCCCACTGGTCGTCGCGCAAGGCATGTCGATGCATCGGTCAGCCTCTCCAAAGCTGACTGCCTATGCATCGAAGAACCGGGGCTGCTGGAATCGGGAAGCCGCTTGTTGATCAACGATTCCGCCGCACTGTTGCAGCCCAGACTCACTCGGCTGGCTCCAATTGACGACACGCCCTAGAGCGCTGCCGGCGCCGGGTTTGAGAGGCTGTTTGAACGGGTTGGGCGTGGGGTTCAGGAGTGGCTTGCGGTTTGGCTGGAAGGGTAATTGAGTCGGGGGTCTGTTGTTCCGGCTCGACTGCGGGTCGGGACGGGTGGCTCCGCGGTGGGGACAGCGTGGTTGATGGCGTATTTCTGTTCGCACAGAGATGAACTGAGGGGTGCGGAGGGCCTCTGAGGATCAGGGGGACGTTGCGCGGACTGGTGCGGTTGTTGCTGTCGGAGGAGGGCGGGTCGGATCAGCCGGATGAAAATGCGGTCCCGCAGGCGCCGCCGGATGTCGCCGCCCGGCCGGACCAATGAACCGGCCAGCCACGACGGCAACATCCGCACCGAAGCCGCGCGATGTCCCACTGATCCTCAGTGGCCCTTCACGTTGCTCCGTTCATCTCTGTGCGAACAGACATGCGCCATCGGCCACGTTGTCCCCGTCGGGGACGCGCTGTCCCGGACCGCGGCCGAACAACAAGCGCTCCAGACTCCAATGTCCGGTTCGACAACTCTCTACGGCCTCGCGCGCCGCCAGGTGTCAGACGACGGCGCTGGTGCCCTCGGGCGCCGCCGCGCGCCGTGCCTGCCACAGGGCAACGAAATCAATCGGCTGCAGCAGCACCGGCGGGAAGCCGCCGTCGCGGGTGACGTCGGAGAGGATGTTGCGGGCGAACGGGAACAGGATGCGCGGGCATTCGACCAGCAGCACCGGCTCGATGGCGTTGTCCGGCAGGCCGGTCAGCGTGAACACGCCGGCATAGGTCAGTTCGGCGACGAACACCACCGAACCCGAGCCGCTCGCCTCGCCCCCACCCTGGCCATTGGTCTGCTGCGCCTGCTCATGCGCCTCGGCCTTGATCACCAGCGCAACCTCGAACACGCCCTGGTCGTCGCGCAGCCGCCGCGCCTGGACGTCCAGGTTGATAGCGACCTGGGGCTGGCTGCGCAGCTGCGTGTAGATCTGCGGCGCGCCCGGGACCTCAAACGACAGGTCCTTCACATACTGGATGTTGACCACCAGCGGCGGCTGCGCCTGGCCGGCAGGAGGCGGGGTGGGGCTGGTTTCGGACATGCGTAACTCCGTTGTCAAAATCGCGCCGCCTGCTGCGCAGGGCATACGATGGTCGCCGCCGGGTAGCACGCCTGACGGTCGATTGCCACCGGCGTTTCATGCCGCCCTGGCAATCATGCGCTCCAGACGATCCGGTGCGGCGGCGGCGCGGCCGGATCGCAGCGTACCCATTGCCCGTTCGCCAGGCTCTGCCCCGTCAGGCTGAGGATGAACCCCCAATGGCTGATCACCAACGTGCTGGCCCAGTCCGCGCAGGCCGCCACCGCGGCGCGAAACCGGGCGGCGCGTTCCAGGATCGACGCTTCGGTCTCCTCCGCCGGCGGCCACCACACCTCCTCGATTGCCGAGAAATCATGCTCCGGCCAGTCGCGCTCCAGCGCCGCGCGCGGCGAGCCGATATCGCAGGCGAAGGCGAAGCGCTCCCGCACCAGCGGATCGACCTGCACCTTCACGCCCAGCAACGCGCCAATCGGCCGGGCGGTTTGCAATGCCCTCGTGTAGGGGGAGACGATGATGCGCGCGATCCCCGCATCGGCCAGTTGGCGCGCGGCATCCTCGGCCTGGCTGTGGCCAAGCTCGGTCAGGCGCGGATCGACGATGCCCGGATCGCGGCGGCTGGCGCCGAAATGCAGGTTGAATTCACTCTGGCCATGACGCAGCAGGATCATGCGCGGCTCCTACAAAAGCGCGCCCGGGGCGGCAAGCCCGGGGCAGGAATACCGGGATTGAGTCGCCTGACGATGAATTTCCCGCGGATTCGTTTGTCACGGCCGGGTTTCGCGCCTATCTCTGTGCAGGCTAAGGAGTCATAATCATGGGTTCGAGCGGCGGATTTCCGATCGATCTGATACTGTTTGGGATGATCGCGGCCTTCCTGGTGCTGCGTCTGCGCAGCATTCTGGGCAAGCGCACCGGATTCGAGCAGCAGACGCCGCCCCCGCCATTCCAGCCGCCGATGGGCCGTCCGGCGCAGGCGCCGCCGACCATCGAGGGCCGCGCCGAGCCGGCACCGGCGCCCGCGCCACCAGGCGGTGTTCCTCCGGCCGGGTCGCCCACCGGGCAGACCCTCGCGCGGATGCGGGAGGTTGACCGCGGCTTCGACCCCGTCCGGTTCCTCGCCGGCGCGGAGCAGGCTTTCCGCATGATCGTCGCGGCCTTCGCCAACGGCGACCGCGCCGGGCTGCGTACGCTGCTGTCCGACGAGACCTACCGGGCGTTCGAGGATGCGATCAGCGCGCGGGAAAAGGCGGGCGAGGTCCAGGTCAGCGAGATCCGCGCGATCGTGCAGCTTGCCATCGAGGACGCCGATCTGCGCGGCACCGTCGGCGACGTGACCGTGCGGATCGTGTCGGACCAGATCAGCTACACCAAGGACCGCAACGGCCGGCCAGTGGCCGGGACCGACGCGGTGACCGAGATCACCGACATGTGGACGTTCGAGCGCGACCTGTCGCAGCGCGACCCGACCTGGCGTCTGGCCGCGGCCCGCAGCGGCTGACGCACGCGCCGCATGGAGGGGAGAAAGCCTCGGGTCGCGCTGTTCGTGACCTGCCTGGTCGATCTGCACCGGCCGTCGGTCGGCTTTGCGGCGATCCGGCTGCTGGAGCGCGCCGGCTGCCGGGTGGAGGTGCCGCGGGCACAGACCTGCTGCGGCCAGCCCGCGTACAATTCCGGCGACCGGCAGACCGCCCGCGACCTCGCCACCGGCATTCTGGAGGCGTTCGCGGGTTACGATTACATCGTGGCGCCGTCCGGGTCCTGTGCCGCGATGCTGAAGCAGCATGTGCCGCACCTGTTCGACGATGATCCCAACCTGCGGGCGGGTGCCGACGCGCTGGCGACTCGGGTTTATGAACTGGTCAGCTTCCTGACGGATGTGATGGGCGTGAAGGACACCGGGACCACGCGGATCGCCGGCACGGTGACCTACCATGACAGTTGCTCCGGTCTGCGGGAACTGGGGATCAGGCAGCAGCCGCGCGATCTGCTCGCGGCCGCCGGCGTGCCGGTGGTGGAGATGACGGAGCCAGAGATCTGCTGCGGCTTCGGCGGGCTGTTCTGCGTGAAGTATCCGGACATTTCGGTGCGGATGGTGTCGGACAAGACCCGCGACATCGTGGCGACCCGCGCCGATACCGTGCTGGCCGGGGACCTGGGCTGCCTGCTCAACATCGCCGGGCGGCTGGAGCGGGAGGGGCACGGCGTGCATGCGCGGCACGTGGCCGAGGTGCTGGCCGGGATGACCAATGAGGTGCCGCCCATCGGCGAGACGAAGTAGGGCGCCGTTGCCGCTATCGGGCGGCGGCTATGGGAAGTCCGGTTTCTGCATACATCAGCCTGTACGGGCTTGGGTAAGGGCGGAAACCGCCGCAACCAGGGAGGCCTGGCGCGGCGCCAGACACGTGATCAAGGCATCTGTCGCCTGCCCGGCAGGCAGGTCACGACACCTCCAGCGCGCAAATGCATGATCCCGGCGCGGCCAGCCCGTTCGGTATCTTCCGCCACGATCAGGCGTTCAGGAACCAGTCGCTTCCTGAGCACGAGGTCGTTGTATGCCGCATCATGAAATCGAACTGAGTCTGGACGCTCATGCCAAAATCGGCGAATCACCGACATGGTCCATGACCGAGCAGGCGCTTTACTGGATCGACGTCAAGGCGCCTGCGCTGCACCGCTTCAACCCATCCGGCGGTGCCACCAGGACCTGGCCGCTGCCGTCCGAAATCGGTTGCTTTGCCCTGTATGACAACGAGGCCGCCGCCCTGGTTGCCCTGCGGTCCGGCCTGTTCCGGCTGGACCTGAACAGCGATCAACTCACCCGGCTTGCGGACCCGCCCTACGATCCCGCGACCCATCGCTTCAACGAAGGCGAATGCGACGGCCAGGGGCGGTTCTGGATCGGGACGATGTTCGAGCCGAAAACGGACACCGCCGAGCCCGAGCCAGGCCCGCTGTTCTACTACACCAGCAGCACCGGCCTGGTGCCCCAGCCCGATCTTGGCTTCACGCCGAATGGGTTCGCCTGGAGCAAGGACGGGCGCACCATGTTCGTCGCCCACAGCAAGCAGCACTGCATCTACCAGTTCGATTTCGATGCCGGGAACGGCCGGATCAGCAACCGCCGGATCTTCGCCTGGATTCCCGAGGCGCTCGGCGTGCCGGATGGATCCGCCGTCGATGCCGAGGGCTGCTACTGGTCGGCGATCCATGGCGGCAGCCGGCTGATTCGTTTCACGCCTGACGGCAAGATCGACCGGGAGGTGAAGCTGCCGGTCAGCCAGCCGACCATGTGCGCGTTCGGCGGCCCCGACCTGGATATGCTGTACGTGACCTCGGCCGCGTCCGGGCTGAACCTGCTGCACAAGGTGACCGAGCCACATGCCGGCGGGCTGTTCCGTTTCCGCCCTGGCGTGCATGGGATTCCACGGCACGGGTTCGCGGGCTGACGGCAGGCCGCGAACCCGTCCAGGCGCGCGCCCGGTTGCCCTTGCCGTCCTCGTCTGGCTTAACCCTCGGCAAAACGAGCAGGAGGAACAGTCGAAATGCCCGTCAACCCGGCCGACAGCCCCATCCTCGGCACGCTCTACGGCAGCGACGCCATGCGCGCGGTGTTCGACGAGACCGCGTATTTCCAGCGCATGCTCGACGTCGAGGCGGCGCTCGCCCGCGTCCAGGGCCGCATGGGCATCATCCCGGCCGACGCCGCGGACGCGATCATTGCGGCAGCGAAGATGGAGAACCTCCGCCCCGCGGACCTCGCCGCCAGCGCCCGCAATGTCGGCTATCCTGTCGTCGGTCTGGTTGCCGGCCTGTCGCAGGCGGCGGGCGTGGGCGGGGGCTGGACGCACTGGGGGGCGACGACCCAGGACATCATGGACACCGCCACCGTGCTGCAGGTGCGCGAAGGGCTGGACCTGGTCGAGGCCGCCCTGCGCGCCGTCCTGGCCGCCCTGGCGGCCCAGGCCGAGCGGCATCGGGGTACCGTGATGGCGGGGCGGACGCATCTGCAGCAAGCGCTGCCGACGACCTTCGGCCTGAAATGCGCAACCTGGGCGATGCCGTTCATTGCTCATCTGGAACGCCTCCGCCAGCTTCGCCCGCGCGTCCAGGTGGTCGAGTTCGGTGGCGCCGCCGGCACGCTGGCCTCGCTCGGCGGCCAGGGCATCGCGGTGATGCGGGCCCTGGCGGCGGAGCTCGGCCTGGGCGTGCCGCTGGCGCCGTGGCACGTCTGCCGCGACGCGCTGGCCGAGACCGTCGGTTTCCTCGGCCTGGCCTGCGGTTCGCTGGCAAAGCTCGCCACCGACGTCATCCTGCTGGCGCAGACCGAGCTGGGCGAGGCGGCGGAGCCCTATGTCGCCGGGCGTGGGCAGTCCTCGACGATGCCGCAGAAGCGCAACCCGATCGCCTCGGAGTATATCCTGGCGGCGGCGCGCGCGGTGCAGGGGCTGGTGCCGGTGATGCAGGGCGCGATGGCGCAGGACCACGAGCGCGCCACCGGCCCCTGGCAGGCCGAGGCGCTGGCGCTGCCGCAGGCCTTTGTGCTGACGCATGGCGCGCTGCTGCACGCGCGGGCTGTCGCCGAGGGGCTGGTGGTGGACGCGGCGCGCATGCGGGCGAATCTCGGTCTCACCCACGGCCTGATCGTTTCGGAGGCCGTAATGATGGGCCTTGCCCCGGTGCTTGGCCGCGGCGAGGCGCACCATGCCGTCAAGCGGGCCTGCGACGTGGCGCTGAAGGAAGACGTTCCGCTGGCGGATGCGCTCGGCCGGGACGAGGCGGTGTCGTCCCGCCTCGGCCGCGACGCGATCGAAAAGCTGATCGATCCGGCGAACTACCTTGGCAGCGCGCAGGATTTCATCGACCAGGTGCTGGCGGCCGCCAGGCCGGGCACGGCCTGACCTGGCAACGCCGGCGGTCAGATGAAGTTCGAGTGGTGCAGGGCCGTCACGTCCTGGAACGTGACCTTCGTTCCGTCCGACAGCGAGATGGTCACGCCGGCCGGGGTCGTGACCTGTGACGCCAGCGCGGCGTTTACCTCGCCGTGACCGTAGCCCTGCAGGTTGATCTTGATGCCGGACGCATCGTACACGCCCTGCACCAGCTCGCTTCCGCCCGCCTGTCCCTTGATGAAGGTGTAGACGTCGGAGCCCGAGCCGGCGTTGACGGTGGCAGTGCCGGAGCCGCCGACGAAGGTGTCGTTGCCGGTGCCACCGAGCAGCTGGTCCGATCCGCCTCCGGCATGCAGCGAGTCGTTGCCGCCGGAGAGCACCGCCGACAGGGTTTCGTTGCCGCCCGCGGCCATCAGCACCTGGTTGCTCGCGCCATAGGCATAGAGCTGGTCGTTGTTGCCGCCGCCCATCAGCGTCGCGGCGCCGTCGCCGGCGTACAGCAGGTTGTTGCCGGCGGATCCGCCGATGACCAGCTGCGCGCCGCTCACGGTGCCGGCCGAACCGAAATAGGTGTCGCTGCCGGTGCCGCCGAGGATGGTGGCGCCGCCTGAGCCGCCGAGGAACAGCAGGTTGCCGGAGCCGCCGCGCACGAAGTCGCTGCTGGCATTGCTGGCGTCGACCGTTGCGTTGCCCGAGCCGCCCTGGATGCTGTCGTCGCCAATGGAAACGACCAGGTCGCTGCCGCTGCCGAGCTGGATCGCGTTGTTGCCGCCGCCGGCATGAATGGTGTTGGCGCCGCCGCCGAGCGCCGCGATGACGTCGTTGCCGCTGCCCGTGTTGAGCGACCAGCTGCCCGGTCCACCGACCTGGAAGCGGTTGTTGCCGCCACCGGCCACCACTGTCCCCGACCCGCCGGTCTCGACGAAGGTCAGGTTGGTCGCCGAACCGGACAGGATCGCCTGATTGTCCGAGCCGTTGCCCATCAGCGCCGCGTTGCCGGCGGTCTGGACGAGATCGACGGTGAAGCCCGGCGGCAGGGTGACCACCCCCTGGCCGGTCTGCAGGAACACGCCCACGTCCCCGGGTGGTACCACCGGAGGATCCAGGTCGGTCGCGAGCACCACCTTGCCCGCGCTGGCCTCCGCGCTGATCTGCGCGGCAATCTGCTGCGCTAAAGCAACTTTCGAGGTTGTGTCGTAAGTCAAAGTAACTGTCTGGAGGTTGCCCCCGCCTATGGTGACGTTTGCCATTTCCTCGCGCCTTCAAAGTGCCTGTCGGGAGTGTGCGGCATCATGGTTGTCATGCGGCGCAACGGGTTACCAGCCACGCAATATTTCAGCGCTTGCGATCCGGCGTTTCTTTTTTTGCGTAGCGCATGGCAGATATCCCGGCGAGTCTGGCGAGTGCGCGGGCAAATGCAGCCCGGACGCGAGTTACGTTGTTCAATCGGATCGGAAGCGGGAGGAACCCGGGTTTTAACATTTCAGAAGGAAATATGGCGACTCCGGAAGGGCGCCTTGCAATGCCGTTTGTTCCAATACATGACGCCCGTCACTTGCTGCAAAATACTGTAGCTAAAAAATAAGACTGCCCTGTAACGTGATTACGAAGATGTGATGCAAATGGGGAGGCCTGAACTGAGCCGGCAGCCACACTGGTACGACCAGGATTGTTGGCAGGTTGACTGCATTCCCTGACAGATCGACGGTTTAGCGTCTGTTTCTGTCAGCCTCGCTGAAGTGACGATGAACCCGCCTGAAGTCTAGACATGGTAATAAGTACGTGTGCAGAAAGGCCAGCCATGTTGGCCGACGCGCGAGCGCTGGACTCCGAACATGAACAAACAGCGATCAGGCGGCCGGGATCATCGGCTTTATGTTGTAAACGGAAATGTTTTATATCTGCGAATAGATGTCATTTCATAACGGACCTTTGGTGTAGGCTCCGTCGCCGAGGCAACCGCGCCGCCGCATCCAGCGACCGCCGGCATGGCAGGACGAGCCGTCACCGCATGCCCCCAGACAGCGGCTCGGCAGCCCCATGTCACGTGCCGGACATCATCTGAATGCGCAAACACGCATCGATATCTACAAAGTACTGGCATCGAAACCATTGAGCGGTCCGCGCCAGATGCTCGTGAACTCATACCAACCCGCATAAGGAAGGACTCTCCCGGCCGGGCGCCTGGTTGACAGCGCGTCCATAGTTCGATTCGCAACCTCAAACGGCATTCGGACCAGGACAGACGTTGATGGGATCGCCATTGACGGTGACGCGGGACACCCATACGGCAGAGGATCTGCGACAGATCGCGTCGAACCTGAAGGACGGGAGTGCATGGAGATTGGGGGCGGACGGCGGCGCAATAGTTGTGCATCTCTACTCTGATCGGTAGTGGATGCGTGGCTTGGATTGTGCGGTTGGTAAAGAGACCGTCGAGAATGTGGGGAGTGTCCAAGCCGGCTTGGCGGTTTGAGGCTGTTGCTTGAGTTGTGCGGAGCCGAGCCTCTGTTGGCGCCATGACAACCTTCTATCGCAAGTCCCTGACCGGTATCATAATTGGCAATGATGTCAGATGGTTGGTGGAAGGTGAGGGTCGGATGCAATGGCGCGTGATGGTGAAGCTGAGGGGTGCGGATGGCAGCGTGCAGATCCACGAGCTGCATGTCGGTGGCTGCCTCCCGGCCGCCTGTTCGGCCGAAACCTCGGGCCTGACACAGCCGCAAGCCAAGCAGCTGCCGGCCGAGTTGCAGCGTCATCTGGTTCAGGCGCAAACAGAAAAATACTGTCGCAGCCGGCGCCACTGCCCGCAATGCGGCGTGCAACGGCCGCTGAAGGATCGGCGTCCCCGGCAATTGCGCTCGCTGTTCGGGGTCGTGACAGTTCATGTGCCCCGTTTCGCCCCGTGCCGAGGCAACGTGGGCCAGCGACAGACCCTCTCGCCGGTCGGTGAGATCATGCCCGATCGTTGCACGCCAGAGTATGAGCGTCCCTCGCCGAGATGGGCGCCCGGCCGCCCTATCGGCGTGCTCGGGCGTTGCTGGACGACCGCTTCCCGCTCGGGACCCCGCCGGTCGTGGAGACCGTCCGGCAGCGAACCCTGCGGACCGCCGCCAGGCTGCTTGCCCCCACGTTCTCAACGGTCTCATCTCAGCCCAGTGCCGCCTCGACCCAGCGCGCCCAGGCCAGCACCGCGCGATCCTCGCCGCGCCGCCCGACGGCCTGGATGCCCAGCGGCAGCCCGTTCGGCCCCGTCCCGGCCGGCACGGTCACGCACGGCACGTGCAGCGAGGTCCAGATGAAGTTGAACGCCGGGTCGCCGGTCCAGCCCAGCCCCTTCGGCGCCTCCCCCGGCGCCGCCGGCGTGACCAGCACGTCCAGCCCCTCCATCGCTGCGGAGAACCCGGCCTGGCAGCGGGCGAACACGGCATAGGCATTGTCGAGCGCCGCCTCGGTCTGGCGCAGGCCGAAATCCATGCGCTCGCGCAGGCTCTCGCTCAGCCGATCGCGATGGTGCGCCAGTTCCCAGCCCAGCGAGCGCGCGCTTTCGGCATTCATGACGATCGGGTGCGCCTCGATCAGATCGGCATAGCCGTCCGGCAGTTCCCGCGCGCTGACCGCCGCGCCCGCCCACCCCAGCGCCGTGGCGACGCGCTCCAGCAGCGCCTGCGTCTCCGGCGCCGCGGCTGGCCAGGACGGCGAGCGGCAGACGCCGATGCGCGGCGCCCGCGCCGGCTGCGCGTCCGGGTCGCCCAGGTCGCGCCCGGAGACCGCACCGGCGAACAGGGCGCAGTCGGCGACGGACCGTGCCAGCACGCCAACGGTATCCAGGCTGTCGGCCATGATCTTCATGCCCGCCCGGTTGATCAGCCCGAACGTCGGCTTGTAGCCAACGACGCCGCAGAACGCCGCCGGGCGGATCACGCTGCCCGCCGTCTGGGTGCCGTAGGCCAGGGGAAACATCCCCGCTCGCACGCCCGCCGCGGAGCCGGACGACGACCCGCCGGGCGTATGCGCCGGGTTCACCGGGTTCCGCGTCGGCCCCGGATGCCGCGTGGCGAATTCCGTCGTCACTGTCTTGCCGATGACCACCCCGCCGGCGGCGCGCGCCCAGGCGACGGCGGCGGCATCCGCTCTCGGCCTGTGGCCCGCCCATATCGGCGAGCCGTACTGGCTGGGCAGATCGGCGGCATCCAGCACGTCCTTGACGCCGATGGGGAGCCCCTGCAGAGGACCGGCGGGAACCGAAGCCGCGGCGGCGCGTGCCTGCGCGGGATCGAAGCAGGCGAACACCCGCAGCTTGGGCTCGACCCGGGTGATGCGATCCAGGCAGGCCTCCATCAGGGCCTCGGGCCGCAGCGCGTCCGCCCGGATCAGGGCCAGTGCCTGCGTGGCCGTGAGGTGGCACGGGTCACCTGGCGTTTGATGCGACATGGCTGGATCCTCCCCCCCGATCCAGGGAAGACTGGCGCGGGACCGCCCGCGGGTCCACCCCATGGGTCGCGCGCCCGGGCGGACATGGCTGCAATCCGCCCCTTGACCCGCGAACACCACTGGCGCACCGCCCCGCGCGGGTCCATCCTGCCGGCAATGAGAACGCAGGAGCAGTCCACCCACCGGCAACGGCCGGATACGATCCACGTCGGCCACACGCCGGGCGGCTTGGTGACCTATTGCGTCAACGTGCCGCCCGAAGCTCTGCCGACTGTCCTGCGCCGCGACCTTGAGCGCGCTTGGTACGCCGCCCGCGACGCCGCCCTGGCCGAGCGCCAGGGCGCGGTGCGCGGCTTCCGCTTCACCCGTCCGGACGGCAGCCACACCGACCTGGCGCTGGCCGATCGCGACGCGCGCTGCTGGGTTGGCGCGGTGGACAACACGGTCGGCATCGGCAATGCCAACGGCCTGTCGCTGTGCCTGCGCCTGCTGGCGCTGATCGACCTGCTGGCCCGCGCCCCGTGGGCCCGCTCGCTGCTGCACCTGGCCCGCGACGGCGCCGAGTTCCATCCGGCCCTGCTGAAGGCCGCCGCCAGCCAGCCGTTGACGAAAGAGGCGCGCTTCGACGAAACCGGGTTCCGCATGCGCCTGTCGCGATTCGTTGGCGGCTTCCAGTTGGAAGCCCCGGCGGAAGACGGATTGGCGGCGCCCCGCCCTTGAGGAGCCCATCCATGACGTGCCTCCGTATCCGCCTGTCCGTGTGCGCCCTGACCGGCGTCCTGGCGCTGTCCGCCTGCGACGCCGCGCCGCAGAGTTCGCAGGCCCGCGCCGACGCCGCGACGGTGGCGGCCTGCCGGCAACGCGCCGACGAGGTGTACAACCAGCAGAACCGCGGCGCCATCTACAGCGCCAATTCCTCGGAAAATGCGCCGTTCTCGGCCAACTACACGCCCGGCGTCACCAGCCGCGGGCTGTCGGCGTTGTTTGCGCACGACAGGATGGTCAACGACTGTGTGCGCAACACCGGCACCGGCGCCGAGCGCAGCGTCGCCCCGCCGCCCTGACCGCCC
>NZ_NHRY01000154.1 GCF_002937115.1 Rhodopila globiformis
CCGATCACCGCATCCAGATACGCCTCCAACCGGGCCTCGCTTGTCGGCGCTTGTCTTGCTCCTTGCTGTTCCATGCACCCTATGTGGGGTGGTTGTGGTCAATAGCTAGAGGATAGTGACACAGTAATATTAGTGCCTGTCCGGGAAGTTCACGTGTCTTTACAAAGCCTTCTGACCATCAGGCGTAACCGGGGCAAAACCCCGGGACCCGGCCCCGCTCAAGCCGGCTGGCCGCGGCAGCGGATGAGTTTGGCGAGGCGAGGCACGTCCGGGGCGCCGGGTACGCCGAGCCGGGCACCAAGGTAGTTCCAGAACGAGATCCCGAGCTTGCGGCAGGTCTTGCCGAGGCCGAGGAAGGCATCGCGGCAGTCACGACCGACGTCGGTCCTGGTGCCGCCGCTGACATGGCGCTTGGTCACCTGGCAGCGGATGTCGTTCTCCGAGCCGTTGGTGTGCAGTGGAATCTCCGGATGGTCGAGCACCTTCAGCAACTCGGCCTTGTTGGCGTGCAGCCGCCGCAGCAGCCGATCGAGGCTGGCAAAGCCGGTGCGGCGCTCAAAGATGCGGTCGAAGCGCGCCGGCAGCTCGCTGCGCCGTCGCGCCGTCGGCTTGGCCTGGTAAGCCTTGAGATCGGCATAGAACCACCAAATCAGGCCGCGAAGCGGACTGATGCCCAGCAAAGCGGTCAGCCGGCTCAGGCCGCGCACCTGCTGCTGCGCGGCGCGCTGCTGCTCGGTGAAGGTCTCCAGCTTGTGCACCAGCCGCTCGGCATGGATCCAGCACAGCGCGTGGTCGCCGACGTTGAACTGGCCGGCGTCGTCACTGACGATCACCGCCTCGTTGAGGAAGCCATGCGCGGCCACCGCCCCCCACAGCGCGCCCTCGGTGGCGACCTGCACCGGATTGGGGGTGACCGTAAGCGCGGTGAGGCCGAGCTGCTGCAGATGGCGCTGCCAGGCGGCCTGGTCGGCGAACTGGCGCTGCGCGTGCCCGGCCAACCGCCGCACCACCGGGCCGGACAAGCCATGCTCGCGCATGTACTCCAGCGCCGCGTCGTTGACGACGTAGTCGGTGTGGCCGGCGCGCAGCAGTTCGAGGAAGTTCTGCCGGCTCTTGCTGCCAGTGGTGCCGAACCAGGCGAAGTTGTCGTTGCCGATCTGCGTGCAGACGGCGTTGGCGCCGCGATGGCGCGCGCCGGTGTCGTCTGCGCTGATCCAGTCCGCCGCCGCCAGCCCCGCCTGCAGCACCTCCTGGTTCTCGCTCAGGAACGCGTCCTGCCGCTCGATCAGCAGGCGCATGACTTCGCGCTTGGAGATGTTGATGCCGATGGCCTGCAACTGGGCGAGCAACCGCTCCACCGTCACCTGGCCCTGGTGGTACTGCATCAGCACCCACCGCCGCAGCGCCGGGCCGAAGTGACCGCGGGTGCCTTCCGGCAGCGGTGCGACGATGGTCCGCCCGTCCGGCGTCAGCCAGCGCTCGCGGCGGTAGCGCACCACGCGCGCGCGGATCTCCAGCTCCTGCACCTGGTAGGTTTCGTAGCCCTTGAACTGCGAGCCGGGCGGCACCTCAATGCGCAGCACCTGGGTTTCAACCGCCACCCGCGGCACCACCTTGCCGCGGCGCCGGCCCGGCTTGGCGTGGCGCTTCGGCGTGGTCGCGTCCTCCATGCCGCTCGGCTTGATCGCCGGCCGGGCTTTCAGGCCCTTCAGCCGGGCGTTCTCGTCCCGCAGCGCGGCGATCAGTTGCTTCAGCGCGGCGTTCTCCTCGCGCAACGCCGCCACCTCGGCTTCGAGCTCGCAACGCGACAGGCTGGAGGGGGCGGCGGGGGCTGGCATGACCACAGCGACATTGTGGTCCGCCGCGTCAGTTCAAGCGGAAAATGCAGATCTGGCCCGGGGTTTTGCCCCGGTTACAGTTCGGTTACGCAACTCACTGGAAACATGGGATAAATCGTGATCTAAGGCCGCTTGTGGTGCAAAAGAGCGGATTTCCTGAGAGTCGGCCCACAGCAAGGCATTGATATAACGCGGACTTTTTCTGTCAGCGGCGGTTTTGGCACCACAAGAGCCTGAAAATCTGGCTTTTCTGTGCAATTTCAACGAGTTGCGTAACCGAACTGTAGAAGTCGGGTTTGACGTGCCGCTGCGGGATGGAATGCGGTGGGCCTCAGAAAGCGGCAAACGCCGCGCCGCTTACCGTCTCATACTCGGGCCGACCTTGTATCTTATATATAGTATAGTCCAGGTTATTCACCATCCGTGCCGGAGTGACTGCTGGTGCGCGCTGGGCGCTATGATGATCCAACGCGCCTGTTTCGTCGCGAGACAGGAACAGACGGGACAGGGGGCGGTGGCGGTTTCGGTGATACACGCGCCAATTTTGATCAGGTGCAGCCGCCGGGTGGTGAACTCGGCCGTGGCGAGAGACTGCTGACTGGGGATGGCGTCACGGATGCGCAACACCAGCCAATAGGCGGCTGTGTCCAGGATGCGGCGGACAGCGGCCGAAGGCCGCGTAAGCCACCGCGTGCAGGCCTGGTTGGCGACGGGCTCGCGGCGATTGGTGCGGTCGGAGGCAGGCTGGGCCTTGTGCAGCTTGATCAGGTCCTCCGCCTGGCCGTCGAATTCAATGATAGCCCACGTCGGCGCGCACCTTGCCGCGGAACACCCAGTACGACCAGCTTGAGTAGACAAGGATCACCGGCAGCAGGAACAGCGTGCCGACCAGGAGGAACGCCTGCGTGCCTGGCGAGGACGCGGCCTGCGTCAGCGTATAGTGATGCGGCACGATCATCGGCCAGAGGCTGATGGCGATGCCGGCATAGGACAGCGTGAACAGCCCAACGGCGCCGATGAAGCCACCGGATTGCGACACGCCATTCAGCGCCCGCCACGTACCCACGGCGACCAGGGCGGCCGCGATCGGCACCGGTGACAGAACGAGGATATTCGGCCAGGAGAACCAGCGCCTGGAAACTGCCTCGCTCATCAGCGGCGTCCAGATGCTGACCAGCAAAATCGCGATCGCCACGCCCACCAGGCAAATGCGGCCGTAGCGGCGCCCCCGCGCCTGGATGTCGTCCTCGGTCTTGAGCACCAGCCAGCCGGCACCCAGGAGCCCATAGCCGAAGACCAGGGCAATGCCGGTAAGAACCGAGAACGGCGTCAGGAAATCGAACTGGCTGCCGGCAAAGACACGGCCCTCGACCTTGAAGCCCTGGATGAACGCGCCGAGCATCATTCCCTGGGCCACGGTCGCGATCATCGAACCGTAGAAGAAGCCCTGATCCCAAAAGGTCTTGTGCTCGGCGTCGCGAAAGCGGAACTCGAAGGCGACGCCGCGGAACACCAACGCCAGCAGCATGATCAGGATGGGAAAATAAAGCGCCGGGATGATGATGGCGAAGGCGAGCGGAAAGGCCGCGAGCAGCGCGACGGCACCCAGTACCAGCCATGTCTCGTTGCCGTCCCAGACGGGCGCGATCGCATTCATCACGATGTTGCGGGATCTTGTGTCCGGCATCAGGCCGTAGAGCATGCCCACGCCCAGGTCGAAGCCGTCGAGCAGGACATAGAAAAAGATGCCGGCGCCCAGGATGATCGTCCAGACGGGCACGAAGTTCAGCGCGTTCATAGCGTCTTGCCCTCCGGCAGCAGCTCGACATTGACCGGCGCGCTCGGCCGGCCGCTCTCGATCGGCGCAACGGACTCCGGCGCCGTTGCCGGGCCATTGCGCACCAGCCGCGCCGCAATGACGGCCGCGGATGGGTAGATGATCAGGTAAACCGCCATGTAGGCCATCAACGACGCCAGCACGTCACCGCCGGTGAGCGAGGGCGGCGTCGAGTCGACGGTGCGCAGCATGCCGTAGACAGTCCAGGGCTGGCGGCCGACCTCCGTCGTCGTCCATCCGGCCAGCACGGCGACGAAGCCGAGCGGGCCCATCGCAAGGCAGAGGCGCAGGAACCAGGGACTGTCGAAAAGACGATGGCGATAGCGCAACCACCAGCTTGTCGCCACCACCGCCAGCATCAGGAACCCAATGCCGACCATGATGCGAAAGGCGAAGAAGGGAATCGCCACCGGCGGCCGATCCTCCGGCCTGAACGTCTTCAGGCCTTTGATCTCGCCGTGGAGACTATGGGTCAGGATGAGGCTGCCCAGATAGGGCACCTCGATCGCGTAACGATTGGTCTCGTTGGCGGGGTCCGGAATGGCGAACAGGGTGAGCGGAAAGGACGGCTGGGTATCCCAGCGCGCCTCGATGGCGGCAAGCTTCGCCGGCTGATACGCGGCCGTGTTGAGGCCGTGCTGGTCGCCCAGGAATATCTGCAGGGGAACCAGGAAGGTAAGCAGCCAGAGCGTCATCGACAGCATGACGCGGGCTTCTTCGATGGATCGGCCTTGGTGATGCAGGGTGCAGACACATGGCCAGCCTCGGGGTCCCAGGGAAAGGCCTACCAACGTCCCACCACCTCGGTCGGTCGCATTTCGCCAGCAGTGTCAAAAGTGCGGATGACCCCCAGATTTGTCACGCTACAGCAGCGTTTCATGAACGCACTCGATCCGGTTCATCGCCCGCGCGGCCGCCAGGACATGGGTGGAATCCGTGCGTTGTCGCCAGCCAGCCTTGAGCAGACGATGCGTCGCAGCGACTTCCAGGACCGCGTCCAGCAACAACATCTCGGCTGCTCCCGTGACCAGACGCGAGCGGAACTTGCTCAGCACCGCTCAGGTCTCCCCTCATATACCGCTCAGGTCTCCCCTCATATACCGCTCAGGTCTCCCCTCATATTAAGTCGGCGAATTCAGTTGGTTAGCTCGGACCGGCTGAAACGAAAAGACAGACGTGTTGACGCGTTGCAGGGCACGGCGCGATGTAGACACGAGTTGTTGCTTGGGCTGATAAGCAACGAGGCTGGGCTGACCAAGCGCAGTTGGCCGTGTCCAATTTGGCCCGTAACCAAAAATGAGGGGAGACCTGAGTCAGCACCGTACTGTCGAAGCCGGGGTCAGCAAGGGGCCGGCCGAGCAGGTACTTCCAATCAATCCGGCTGCGCACCGCATCGGCCGCCTGCCGGTCCGGCAACTCGTCTGCCAATTGCAGCAGGGTCACCAAGGCCAGCCGCCATGGCGCCTCGCCAGGTTGACCCTTGGCTGGGAAAAGATGGGCAAAGCGGCCATCGTCGAAGATCGGGCCAAGCTTGTCGCGCAGGCTCAGAAGCAGATTGCCGTGCGGAAACGCCAACCGCGCAACACGAGCCGTCTCGTCCGGTACCGGTAACGGTGATGCAGGGTGCAGACACATGGCCAACCTCGGGGTCCCCAGGGAAGGGCCTGTCAACGCCCCACCACCTCGGTCGGTCGCATTCCGCCAGCAGTGTCAAAAGCGCGGAAGAATACCAGATTGTCGCGCGGCAGCCTATGTCTCGCGGACATCGGCCCAGGGGATTCGCACTTCGAAAGTCCTTGACACGCGATTTGGACTTGCCCGACGCGGGCATGATCGACTCTTTGGCTGAGGGTGAGCACCACGATTGCGGGAGGCCCCCTTGGATCAGTTCATCGCC
>NZ_NHRY01000155.1 GCF_002937115.1 Rhodopila globiformis
GGTGCCGACCGCGACCGAGGGATGGATGCCGAACAGCAGCACCAGCAGCGGCGTCATCAGCGAGCCGCCGCCAACCCCGGTCAGCCCGACCAGCATGCCGATGCCAAAGCCGACCGATGGGTAGACCAGGGTCATGGTCACGCGGCGGAGTATCGGTCGCCGCCGGAGCCCACATCGTCACCTTCCCGGCCGGCTGCATGACAGGCAATCACGAGACCCCGATCGAGGCAATCGCCCGCCCCGGTGGCATTCCTGCCGACCCGATGACGCGGCGTTTCACGCGCGACAAGAACCAGCGCAAGCCTGGTCGTCATGCTCACTCCAGAAATTCAGGTCAAGCCGTATAGCCCCCGGCCCTATTCGTTACAACGGCCTTTTGCCAGCGCCTGCAGGCCGGGCCGCGGACCTGCCAGGAATGGCGGACGCGTATGTGTCATGCACCGCCCGAGAGGCACCGTGGCGCAGTCAGTCGGTTCCATAGGTGCGCAGGAACATGCGAATCGATGCCTCGATCACCTGCTCGATCTCGCTGTCCGGCGGGTTGGGCAGCATTTCCAGCCTGCGGCGCAGCACCAGCCTGGCCTGGCACAGGTTGAAGAACTGCTCCGCGGCGAATTCCGCGTCGGCCACCTGCAGCCGGCCCTGCCGGGTTTCCTCGGCCAGCCATGCCGCCAGGAAGCCGATGGCGCGCGCCGGCCCGGCCTCGAAGAAGCCGCGGGCGAGGGCAGGGAATTTGACCGCCTCGGCGATGACCATCCGGTGGATCGCCAGGCCCTGGTCGGACAGCATCATCTGCACCATGCGCTTGCCAACGCTGCGCAGCACCGCGGCCGGATCGCCGCTGTGATCCGCCTGGTCGAACACCCGGGCCAGGTGCCGCTCGCAGGTTTCGTTGATATAGGCGGTGAACAGATCGGCCTTGCTGTCGAAGTAATTGTACAGCGTGCCCTTCGAGACCCCGGCGACGGCGGCGATGCGCGCCATGCTCGCGCCCTCATAGCCGTCGGCGGCGAACACCGCGGCGGCGCCCGACAGGATCTGGGTCCGCTTTTCCGGGCTGAGTACGACTCCGACATCCATCCGGCTGATTATCCCCGCAACGGCGCTGGCACAGGTTGCGCGCACATCAAATTTAAGCCATAGAGTGACCGAACGGTTCGGTCAATGACGCCTGACCGTCGACGACCGCGCTGACGGAGCCCGGCGATGGATGAACTGACTCAGGATGTCCGGCGGGAGACGCTTGGCGCATCCCGTCGAACCGAGCGGCCCGTCAAGCGGCTGTTGGGTTTCGTCTTCGGCGCGCTGGTGCTCGTCGGCCTGGCTGTGGGGGGCACGCTGTACTGGCTGGACACCCGCAACTTCGAAACCACCGATGACGCGGCGATCGATGCCTACACCACGCAGATGGCCTCCCGCGTCGCCGGCCAGGTGACGAAGCTGCTGTTCGCCGACAACGAGCACGTCAAGGCCGGGCAGGTGCTGCTGCTGATCGATTCGCGCGACTACCAGGCCAAGGTTGACCAGGCGCGGGCGCAGCAGGCCAGCGCCGAGGCGATGCTGCAGCAGGCGCAGGCGCAGGTGGCGGTGCAGCAGGCCGCGGTGGACCAGGCCAGCGCCAACGTCCACGTCGCCGAGGCCGATCTGGTGCAGGCGCGGCAGGACTACGAACGCTACCAGAAGATCAATCCCAGTGCCGTGACGCGCCAGCAGGTCGATGCGGCGACCGCGACCTACCACGCCGACGAGGCGAAGCTCGACGCCAGCCGGCAGATGGTGGGCGGCGCGCAGGCGCAGTTGCGGGCGGCACAGGCCCAGGTGGCGGCGGCGCAGGCGTCGCTGCAACAGGCCCGGGCGAACACCCAGGCGGCGGATCTGCAGCTGTCCTACTGCACCATCACCGCGCCGGTGTCCGGCATGGTCACGCACCGCACCGTCAGCGCCGGCAACTACGTCAACCCGGGCCAGGCGCTGTTCGCGCTGGTGCAGGACGACCGCTGGGTGACCGCCAACTTCAAGGAAACCCAGCTTGCCCTGATCCGCCCCGGGCAGGCGGTCGACATCGCGGTCGACGCCGTCCCCGGTGTGACGTTCCACGGCAAGGTGGACAGCTTCCAGGGCGGCACCGGCACGGTGTTCAGCGTGCTGCCGTCGGAGAACGCGACCGGCAACTACGTGAAGATCGTGCAGCGCGTGCCGGTGAAGATCGTGTTCGACGATCCCCGGACCAGGGACTACACGCTGGCTCCGGGCATGTCGGTCGTGCCGTCGGTGCGGGTGCGCTGAGGCGTGGCCTGGTCGTACCGCAGGGGCTCTGACACATGCCGGCTGGTCCGTTGCCTCACCGTCATGGCCGGGCGTGTCCCGGCCATCCACCCCCCACCGTTGAAGCGCAGATGGCCGGGACTGCGCCCGGCCATGACGGTGAGAGAGGAGACACGCCCGGCTATGATGAGGGCGGAGAAGACCGTGCCCCGTGCTCCGCGATGGTAGCGCCGGCCCGGCCGTACCTGCCGCGCTCGGCCGCGGGGGACCGCAATCCGTGGCTGATCGCCTGGGTGGTGTCGATCGCAACCTTCATGGAGGTGCTGGACATCACCATCGCCAATGTCGCGCTGCGCCACATCGCCGGCACGCTGGCGGCGGACCAGGACGAGTCCACCTGGATCCTGACCAGCTACCTGGTTTCCAACGCCATCGTCCTGCCGATCAGCGGCTGGCTGGCGAACGTGCTGGGGCGCAAGCGGTTCTACATGATCTGCGTTGGGCTGTTCACCGCCAGCTCGTTGATGTGTGCCATGTCGACCTCGCTGTCGATGATGGTGGTCGCCCGGGTGCTGCAAGGCGCCGGCGGCGGCGGCATGGCGCCGACGGAGCAGTCGATCTTCGCCGACACGTTCCCGCCGGAGAAGCGGGCGCAGGCATTCGCGCTGTACGGCCTGACCGTGGTCAGCGCCCCGGCCGTCGGCCCGGTGCTGGGCGGCTGGCTGACCGACAATCTCTCCTGGCACTGGGTGTTCCTGATCAACCTGCCGATCGGCCTGCTGTCGCTGGTGCTTGTCGGCTGGCTGGTGACCGAGCCCGAAGCGCTGCGGCGCGACCGCCGGGCGCTGCTGGACCAGGGGCTGAACGTCGACGTATTCGGCTTCGCCCTGGTCGTCCTGGGCTTCGGCGCATTGCAGATCGTGCTCGACCGGTTCGAGCTGGATGACGGATTCGCCTCGCATTTCATCACCACGATGTCGGTGATCAGCGGGCTGTCGCTGGCGACGCTGGTGGCCTGGGAGATCCGCCATCCGCAGCCGGTGGTGAACATCCGCCTGCTGCGCTTCCGGTCCCTGGGCATCTGCTGCGGGCTGATGTTCCTGGTGGGCTTCCTGCTGATCAGCACGACGCAGCTGCTACCGCAGCTGTCGCAGTCGCTGATGGGCTACGACGCCACCACCGCCGGCATGACGCTGGGCTTCGGCGGCGTTGCCTCGTTCTTCCTGATGCCGGTGGTGGGCGTGGTCACCGGGCGGCTGGTGCAGCCGAAATGGCTGATCCTGATGGCGACGCTGGGCGTGTCGTGGTCGATGCTGCATGCCACGCGGCTGGATCTCGACGTCAGCTTCTGGACCATGTCGTTCACCCGCATGTCGCAGGTGATGTGGATGCCGTTCCTGTTCATCCCGATCAGCGCGGTGTCCTATGTCGGGCTGCCGCCAGCGAGCAACAACGAGGCGTCGGCGCTGATCAACCTGATGCGCAACCTGGGCGGCAGCTTCGGGGTGTCGTTCGTCACCAACCTGCTGGAGGAGCGCAGCCAGTTGCATCACGCGCGGCTGGCCGAGCACATCACCGCGTACAACGGCTTCGGCTGGAACACGCCGCTTGCCCCGGTGGATGCGATGGTGCAGGCGCAAGCCTTCATCATGAGCTACCTCGATGCCTTCTGGCTGCTGGGGCTGCTGGCGCTGGTCGTCGCGCCGGTTGCCCTGCTGCTGCCGCAGGCGCCCAATGGCGCGCCGGCGGGACACTGAACGCGACGATCGGATTGGGACACTGGCTTGTGCCGGAGCGGAATGCCTGCTGGATTAGCGAGATGATTAAAAGCCTGAAACGGACACTGACACTGGCGACGGCCCTGCTGGGCGCCACGGCCCTGGGCGGCTGCACCATGGGCCCCAACTACGAGCGCCCGGCCTGGGCCTCGCCCGCATCCTGGTTCGCCGGCCCGAAGGAGGCGGTGAAGCCGCCGCCCAGCATTCCGGTCGCCGCGCCGATCGACGTCAACTGGTGGGAGCTGTTCAAGGACCCGGAACTGACGAAGCTGGAACGGCGCGTGGCGGCCGAGAACCTGGACGTGAAGGCCGCCGCCATCCGCTTCAGCGAATCGCGCGCCCAGCTCGGCGTCGCCCGCGCGTCACTGTTCCCGACGCTGGGCGCCAACGCCTCCTATGTGCGCGAGAAGGCCAGTAACGAAGGCATTTTCGCGGTCATCCCCGGCGCGACCGGGGCGAGCGCGGCGAACGGCGCGCAGGGCAACTCCGCCGGCGGCATCAGCACCGGCAACCTGGCGCCGTTCGACCTGTACCAGGCCGGCTTCGACGCGACGTGGGAGGTTGACCTGTGGGGCGGGATACGCCGCTCGGTCGAGTCCGCGACGGCGTCGTCGGTTGCGGCGGACGAGGCCACCCGCGCGGCGCTGCTGTCGAGCCTGGCCGAGGTCGCGCGCGACTATGTGCAGCTGCGCGGCACCCAGGCGGAGCTGGCGATCGCGCACGAGAACGTCGATACCGCGCGGCAGAGCCTGAACCTGACGCAGCAGCGCGCGGCCGGCGGGGTGACGACCGACCTGGACGTGGCCAACGCCTCGGCGCAGCTGCGCACGACGCTGTCGCAGATCCCGCCGCTGGAGCAGCAGGAGGCGGCGCTGATCAACGCGCTGAGCCTGCTGCTGGGCCAGCCGCCGAACGCCCTGCGCGACGAGCTGGCGACCCCGAAGCCGGTGCCGCCGGTGCCGCCGAAGGTGCCGGTGGGCTTCCCGTCGGAACTGGCGCGCCGCCGGCCGGACATCCGCCAGGCCGAGGCGCAACTGCACGCGGCGACCGCGAACATCGGCGTGGCGGAGGCGAATTTCTATCCGCAGCTGAGCCTGACCGGCAGCTTCGGGCCGCAGGCGCTGCAGTTCAGCAACCTGTTCAACATGAATGCCCGGCAGTATGCGTTCGGGCCGGCGATCACCATCCCGATCTTCGAGGGCGGGCAGTTGCGCTCGACCCTGCAACTGCGCAAGGCGCAGCAGCGGGAGGCGGCGATCACCTTCCAGCGGACGGTGCTGCAGGCCTGGCACGACGTGGACAACGCGCTGACCGCCTACAAGACCGAGCAGACGCGGCGGGACGAGCTGATCCAGGCGGTGGCGCAAAACCGCCGCGCGCTGACGCTGGCGCAAAGCCGCTACGCGCAGGGGGTGGCGGACTTTTTGACCGTGCTGGACACCGAGCGGAACCTGCTGGCGACGCAGCAGCAGCTGGCGCAGAGTACCGCCAACGTGTCGGCGAATTTGGTGGCGCTGTACAAGGCGTTGGGCGGCGGGTGGGAGACGGATATGCCGGTGACGCAGACGACGGCGTCGAAGTAGGGGCAGGGGGGTGCAGCCGGTTGGCGGCTGCGCTTCGCTTCGGTGGTTGCCGGTCTCGGTGGCGGTGAAGCAACGACGTGGTTTATGCCAGTCGGCGTGCGTTTGATGCGAGCAGCCCTGTCCGCTGGCCGGATCGGATGGCTTTCTGCCAATTTGCTTGCAGGCTATGGCGCGTCACGATCGGTTATTCGCTTAGGGCAGGGTGTGGCCGGGAGCAGATGATCTGCTGCCAGGACCGAAGCGGCTCGGAGCGCACGAGGGGCAGAACGGCGAACGACGCGAATAGGTAATCGGGCTGAGAAAGTCTCACATGCTCGGGATACCGGTTGGGCCAGTGAATCTCGCAAGCCTTTGCTCGACGACATAAGCTCGCCAAGAAGCGGGTAGGCGGCCACCGCGAGAGACCAACGCCAATTCGGTCTGCTCAGGGCTCCACTCGCCTTCCATTTTGGCTGATAGGTCTTCGATAGCGGTGCAAAAGGCTTCAAAATCAGTGCCGGTGTTCCAGTCGCTAACCCGCGACGAGACCTCTGTCTTCGTTGCAGATTGCCAGGTACAGGAATGGTCGATCTTTACGATAGCTTTACTGTAGTTTCCAGGCGACATTTCTTCTGCGTGGCGCCGGATTGGCGCCACGTGACCGGAACGATGAGGGCGGATCTGGGTGAGCTACGCGGCTTTGCCGGCGAGCGGCGCTGACGATCCGCTTGTGCCTGACGCAGCGGTGCCGATTTTTCCCCAGATCGCCGCGATGAAGGTCGATTGCCCGACGTCGCGTAAAATCCGGGCGATGCCGGCCTGGATCAGTCC
>NZ_NHRY01000156.1 GCF_002937115.1 Rhodopila globiformis
GCGGTGGCGGCTCGGTGGGCTGCGGCTTCGGCGGCTGGGTCACCGGCGGCGCGGGCGGCGCGGCCTCCTGCGACGGCGCGGGCTTCGGCGCAGGATTGGGCGCGCGCGTCGTCGGCCCGGTCTCGTTCTGAAAGACCATCGCCACAGTGGCTTCCGGCGGTTCCTCGTCCTTGGGCGGGCGCGTGGGCAGGCCGAACAGCAGCACCAGCAGGATCGTAACGTGCAGCGCCACCGAGATGATCAACCCGGTGCGCAGGCGGCGGTTCATGCCGGATGTGGACCGGCTGAGGGATTCCAGGCCGCGGGAAAGGTACTGCAGCACGGGCGGGTCACCGGCAGGGAAGGAAGGGTGGAACGGCCAGGGCAGGCGTGGCAGGAGGGCGTCGCGGCGTCATGGTCAGGTACCGTCGTATCGTCGTGGCCGGCCATGCGGGGAGAATGGCGCCCGGCCATGACGATAACGTGGCAGCAAGGTGGCAGCGCGACCTCGGCCCATGGTCCCGGGCTCCTTACTTGTGCGGCGTGGCGGCGGGCCTGGCCGCGGCGGGCGCCGGCTGCGCCGCGGTCTGTTCCGCCAGCAGCGCCACCTTGGTGAAGCCGCCGTCGGTGATCGTGCTCATCACCTCCATGATCCGGCCATAGGCCAGGTCCTTGTCGCCGCGCACGAATATCCGCCGTTCGGCATTGTTCTTCGAAAGTGCCTGCAGCTTCGCCACCAGGTCGGTCAGGTCGACCCCCTGGTCCTGCAGGAAGATCGTGCCGTCCGCCTTGATGGTGACCGTCAGCGGCTCACTGTCACTGTTCAGCGGCTGCGCGTTGGCCTTCGGCAGATCGACCGACACGCCGGAGGTCATCAGCGGCGCGGTCACCATGAAGATGATCAGCAGCACCAGCATCACGTCGACCAGCGGCGTGACGTTGATCTCGGCCAGCGGGCGATAGCGGCCGCGCCGCCCTCGACCGCCCCCGGTGTGCATGGCCATGGCCATCGGTCAGGCCCGCTCTTCGCTCTGGCGCGACAGGATGGCGCTGAATTCGGTGCCGAACGCCTCCATCCGCGCGGCAAAGCGGGCCAGGCTGGTGCTGATCTGGTTGTAGGCCAGCACCGCCGGGATCGCCGCGACCAGGCCGATGGCGGTGGCGAACAGCGCCTCGGCGATGCCGGGGGCAACGACGGCCAGGTTGGTGTTGTGCATGGCGGCGATGGCCGAGAACGAGTGCATGATGCCCCACACCGTGCCGAACAGGCCGATGAACGGCGCGGTGGCGCCGATGCTGGCCAGAAACACCATCCAGCGCTCCATCCGGTCCATCTCGCGCTGCACCGTCACGGTGATGGCGCGGTCGATGCGGTCGGTGACGCTGGTGTGGCTGATGTCGGCGCCGGCGACGCGCAGCGAGCGCCGCCACTCGCCCATGGCGGCGGCAAAGACCGAGGCCATCGGATGGTTCGGGCTGGTGCCTTCGCGGTCGTACAGGTCATCCAGGCTGCCGCCGGACCAGAAGCGGTCCTCGAACGAGTCGGCTTCGCGGTTGGCCTTGCGCAGCGTGCTCCATTTCTCGAACACGATGGCCCAGACCCAGATGCTGGCGCCCAGCAGGCCGATCATGACAAGCTTGACGACGATATCGGCTTGCATGAACAGGCCCCACAGCGACAGGTCGCCGCCGGTTGTTCCCAGGTTTATCGCATCCACTGCTCGATCCACTGCCCTAACCCCCTGTCATTCCATCCGCCGTTGACGTCTCTCCGGCCCGCCCGGCCGTGATTGCCGGCGGTTCAGCACGCATGGCCGCCAGCGCGTCCCGCCACCGGGGCGGAATGCGTGCCGGCCTATTCCCTCCGATTGCGACGCAGGCGAGCTTGATCCGCAATGCCGCGCAGATCCCGTCCGGGCCGCGCACCACCTGGCGCAAGACAACGGTTGCGCCCCGTACGTCCAGTGTTTCCGTCTCGACCACCAGATGGTCGTCGAGCGAAGCCGGCCGCACATAGTCTATTTCGGCGCGATGCACCATGAACATCACATTGCACCGTTCGACCAGTTCGGCATGTGGGATTCCCGCATCACGCAGGGCTTCGGTCCGGGCCCGCTCGGCATAGCGGAGGTAAGTGGCGTGATAGACGACGCCGCCGGCATCGGTGTCTTCATAATAGACGCGGACGGGGAAGCGGTGAATGGAGGGCGGGTGAGGATTCATTCATGAACCATAACGATGGCGGCGTGGGGCCGTCGTCCTCTCCTGGCGGGGCGCGCCGCCATGCCCGCCGGGAGCGGGAGACGGGCGAGGCCAGGTCGTCGTCCCCGCGTCATGGCCAGGCGTGTCCCCATGCGCATCAGGATAGGCGGAGCGGCGGAGCCAGGTCGTCTCCCTGTCGTCATGGCCGGGCGTGTCCCGGCCATCTGCGCTTCGACGGCGAGGGGTGGATGGCCGGGACACGCCCGGCCATGACGGAGAGAGCATGGTGCGGCCGTGACGGTGCAGTACATCCCCCCGCTCATTCCTCCGGCCCCAGCACATCGAGCAGCGGCATCGGCGCGCGCGGCGGCTTCAGGCCGAGGTGGCGCCAACCGGGTTCGCCCAGCATGCGGCCGCGGCTGGTGCGCAGGACCAAGCCCTCTTGGATCAGGTAGGGCTCGACCACATCCTCCAGCGTATCGCGCGCCTCGGCCAGGCCAGCGGCCAGGGTCTCGACGCCGACGGGGCCGCCGTCGTGGTGCTCGGCGATGCGGCGCAGGTAGCGGCGGTCCATGGCGTCCAGGCCCAGACGGTCCACCTCCAGCCGCAGCAGCGCCGCGTCGGCAACGGCGCGATCAACCGGATGGGCGCCCTGCACCGCGGCAATGTCGCGCACCCGGCGCAGCAGCCGCCCGGCGATGCGCGGAGTCCCGCGGGAGCGGCGGGCAATCTCGGCGGCGCCGTCCTCGGTCAGGGCGAACGCCAGCAGCCGGGCGCCGCGGCGGATGATCTGCAGCAGTTCCTCGGGCGTGTAGAACACCAGCCGCAGCGGGATGCCGAAGCGGTCGCGCAGCGGCGTTGCCAGTAGGCCAGCGCGGGTGGTCGCCCCCACCAGGGTGAACGGCGGCAGGTCGATGCGCACGCTGCGCGCGGCGGGGCCCGAGCCGATGATCAGGTCGAGCTGGAAATCCTCCATCGCCGGATACAGCACTTCCTCGATCGCCGGCTGCAGGCGGTGGATCTCGTCGATGAACAGCACGTCGCGCGGCTGCAGGTTGGTAAGAATCGCAGCGAGGTCGCCGGCCTTGGCGATCACCGGGCCGGAGGTGGCGCGGAAGCCGACGCCCAGTTCCCGCGCGACGATCTGCGCCAGCGTGGTCTTGCCCAGGCCGGGCGGGCCGTGCAGCAGCACGTGGTCCAGCGCCTCGGCGCGGGCGCGGGCGGCCTGGATGAAAATGCCCAGGTTCTCGCGCGACGCCGCCTGGCCGGTGAAGTCGGCCAGGGTCTGTGGCCGCAGCGAGGCCTCGGCGGCGTCGTCGGGCTGGCGGGCGGCGGACACCGCCCGGTCATCTGGCCGGTCCTCTGGCCGGTCCTCTGGGTCGCTCATCCGGCAGCCCTTTGCGCCAGTTCCTTCAGGCTGTCACGAATCAGGGCGTCGAGCGAGGCGGAATCCCCCAGCCGCTCAAGCACACGTGCGACCGCCTGCTGCGCCTCCGGCCGGCGGTAGCCCAGGTTGACCAGGGCGGAGATCGCGTCATCCGCCGGCGTAGCCGGGGCGGCGACCGGGGTGTAGGACACGCCGGGCGAGGACGGCATGGTGCCGGTCTTGTCGCGCAGCTCGGTCAGCAGGCGGACGGCGAGGCGCGGGCCGACGCCGGGGGCGCGAGTCAGGCTGGCCTTGTCGCCGGCGGCGATGGCGCTGATCAGGTCGCGCGGCGACAGCGCCGACAGGATGGCCAGCGCCACCTTGCCGCCGACGCCCTGCACCGTGGTCAGCAGGCGGAACCAGTCGCGCTCGGCGGTGTCGGCGAAGCCGTACAGGATGATGGCGTCCTCGCGGACATGGGTCTCGATCAGCAGCTTCGTCGTCGCCGGGGCTTGCGGCAGGGCGGACAGGGTGCGCGCGGACGCCTGCACCAGATAGCCGACGCCGCCCACGTCGAGGACGCAGGCGCCATCGGACAGAGCCTCCACGCGTCCGGTGAGTTGGGCGATCATACTGGTCCGGTCCCGGGTCCTGCCCGCGAATCGGGCGAGAGCGGCGAATTATACGCGATGCGTGGCAAGAAAAAGTACTTGCTGTGCCGAAAACGGCATCGTCATGCGCATGATGCAGGCCAGTAATGCCGATAGCGGATTTGAAACAAGCTTAAAACAGTCCGGTCGTGACAAGGCTTCGCCCGCACACCTCTGCGCCGGGCCGCCAGAGCCCGGGGCTGGCACCGTCCATTTGTGTTGGCGGATCTGCCCGATGACGGGCGCCGGCCGGTGAAGGTGGATCGCGCCACGCCGGCACGAAGCCGGTCACCGGTGCACTCCGTATCAAAACAGCTTGCCGCCGTTCGGCACCCGCAGGTCCGGGCGGACCAGCACCACGGCGCCGTCCTCGTCGGGCATGCCCAGCGTCAGCACCTCGCTGACGAACGGGCCGATCTGGCGCGGCGGGAAGTTGACGACGGCGCAGACCTGGCGGCCGATGAGCTGGTCGCACTTGTAGTGCACCGTCAGTTGCGCGCTGGATTTCCTGTGGCCGATGCCGGGGCCGAAGTCAATCGTCAGCTTGACTGCGGGCTTTTTCGCCTCCGGGAAAGGCTGCGCGCTGATGATCGTGCCGACGCGGATGTCGACGGCCTCGAAGTCGCTGATGGTAATCTGGTCCGGCATGTGAGTCTCCCCGCGTTTGGCCGGGCGGGCTGGCTGCGCTACCATCGGGTATTTCCAGCCGCGAGGATACCCCGATGCGCGATTTCCAGCTTCCCGGCCGCAGTCCCGTCTATGCCACTCATGGGATGGCGGCAACGTCCATGCCGGCGGCGACGCTGACGGCGCTGGATGTGCTGCGCGCCGGCGGCAACGCGCTGGACGCGGCGGTGGCGGCGGTGGCGGTGCAGTGCGTGATCGAGCCGCAATCCACCGGCATCGGCGGCGACTGCTTCTGCCTCTATGCGCCGTCCGGGACCGGGCGGGTGATCGCGCTGAACGGCTCCGGCCGCGCCCCGGCTGCCGCCGATATCGACTGGTATGAAGCCCATGGGATGCAGGCGCTGGAGAACACCTCGGCCCATGCGGTGACAGTCCCCGGCGCGATCGGCGCCTGGGAGACGCTGCTGAAGGCGCACGGCCGCAAGGGGCTGGACGAGTTGCTGCAGCCGGCGATCCGCATGGCCGCCGAGGGCTGGCCGGTGCATTCGAAAGTGTCCTGGGACTGGGGCCGCAGCGTGGACAAGCTGCGCAAGGGCGGCGCGACGCCGTTCCTGCCCAACGGCACGGCGCCGAAGGCCGGCGACCGGTTCGCCAACCCGGCGTTGGCGGAAACACTGCGGCTGGTCGCGAGGCACGGGGCGAAGGCGTTCTATGAAGGCCCCGTCGCCGCCGACATGGTGGGGACGCTGCGCGGGCGCGGCGGCCTGCACACCGAGCAGGATTTCGCCGAGGGCCTGGCCGCGGCTGAGTTCGTCGCGCCGATCACGCTGGCCTGGAAAGGCTACGACGTGTACCAGTGCCCGCCGAACGGCCAGGGCCTCCTGGTGCTGATGATCCTGGGCATGCTTGGCGGCCTGCCGCCCGCGCCGGACGGCGCCACCGGCGTGATCCGCGCGCACCGCCATATCGAGGCGGCACGCCTGGCCTATCGCGACCGCGACGCCTTCCTGGCGGATCCGCGGCATGCCGACGTTCCGGTGAAGAAGCTGCTCAGCGCGGAGTACCTGACGTCGCAGCGGGGGCTGATCACCGATGCCGGGGTGATCCGGGACCTGCCGACGGCCGGCGAGTCGGAACTGCCGCCGCACCGCGACACGGTCTATCTCTGTGTGGTCGACAAGGACGGCAATGCGTGCAGCTTCATCAACTCGCTGTACGAGAACTTCGGCAGCGGCATCCTGGCGCACGGCTCGGGGGTGATGCTGCACAACCGCGGCTGTGGGTTCCGCCTGCAGCGCGGCCACCGCAACTGCATCGCGCCCCGTAAGCGGCCGATGCACACGATCATCCCGGGCATGCTCATGAAAGACGGCCGGGCAGTGATGCCGTTCGGCGTGATGGGCGGGCATTACCAGCCGATGGGGCAGTCCTGGTTCCTGACCAATTTCCTGGAGTACGGGCTGGACATCCAGGAATCGCTCGACCTGTTCCGCGTCTTCCCGACCGGCGGCAAACTGCTGGTGGAGCGTGGCGTGCCGGACGAACTGGTGCGCGAACTGGCGGCGCTGGGGCACGTGCCGGAGGCGACCGAGCGGCCGCACGGCGGCGGGCAGGCGATCTGGATCGACCATGCGCGTGGCTGCCTGGTGGCCGGCTCCGAGCCACGCAAGGACGGCCTGGCGCTGGGGTACTGAGCCATGACCGAACCCTGCGACCTGGCCGCCGTCGAAGCCCGGCAGCTGATTGGCGCGAAGCAGCTGGCGCCGAGCGAGCTGCTGCAAAGCTGCATTGCCCGCATCGAGGCGGTGGACCACGCCGTCAACGCCATGGTCGCGCGCGACTTCACCCGCGCCCGGGCCACCGCCGCCGCGGCGGATGCGGCAGTGACGCGCGGCGACGACCTGCCGCCGCTGCACGGCCTGCCGATCGGCATCAAGGACCTGACCGCGGCCGAGGGACTGCGCACGACGCAAGGCTCGGTGCTGTTCGCGGATCATGTCCCGGCGGCGGATGATCCGCTGGTGGCGCGGCTGCGGCGGGCCGGGGCGAATGTCATCGGCAAGACCAACACGCCGGAGTTCGGCGCCGGCGCCAACACCCGCAATGCGGTGTATGGCGCCACCGGCAACCCGTTCGATCCGGCGAAATCCTGCGCCGGGTCCTCCGGCGGCGCCGCGGTGGCGCTGGCGACGGGGATGGCGCCGCTGTGCCAGGGCTCCGACACCGGCGGGTCATTGCGCAATCCGGCAGCGTTCTGCGGCATCGTCGGATTCCGCCCGACGCCGGGCATGGTGCCGTTTCTGGCCAGGGGCATGGGCTGGAGCGGACTGCCGGTGCTGGGGCCGATGGCGCGGACCGTGGCGGATACCGCCCTGCTGCTGGCGTCTATGGCCTCGGATGACGGCTACGACCCGCTGGCGACGACGATCCACGGGCGGACTGTGCGGCGGGCCGAGGACCTGTATCCGCCGGCGGCGCTGGATCTGGCGCGGCTGCGGGTGGCGCTGACGCCGGATTTCGGCTTCGCGCCGACCGAGCGGATGATCCGCGACACGTTCGCCGAGAAGACCGGGCTGTTCCGGCATGTCTTCGCGGTCGCCGAGGACGCCGCGCCGGATTGTTCCGGCACGGACGAAACATTCGAGGTGCTGCGGGCGGTGGCGTTCCTGGGCTCTCACGCGGACAAGGTGCGCGAGACGCCGGACCGCGTCGGCCCAAACGTGCGGGCCAACGTGGCGGAGGGGCTGCGCTATTCGGCCGCGGACGTGGCCCGGGCGATGACCGCGCAGACGGCGATCTACCGAAGCTGGCAGACGTTCTTTGAGCGCTACGACGTCATCCTGTCCCCGGCGATCACCGTCTCGCCGCGTTCCTGGCGGGAGCTGTATCCGGCCGAGATCGACGGCGCCGCGACGCGGACCTATTTCCACTGGCTGGCGCTGGCCTATGCCGTGACGGTTGTCGGCCATCCGGCGATCTCGCTGCCGGTGGGCCTGGACCGCGCGGGCATGCCGTTCGGGCTGCAGATCGTCGGACCGCGCGGCGGCGACGCGCTGGTGCTGCGGGTCGCGGCGGAACTGGAGGCGCTGCTGGCGGGGGATGCGCGGACCGCGCGGCCGGTGCCGGACATCGCGGCACTGAAGGCGGCGCCGGCGATCAGCGGGATGGAGGGGTTCCTGGGGTTCGGTTGACCGGTGCGCCGCGCGTGATACCGAGGCGCGATTCCTTGCCGTGACGCCGAACTGAGCCGCGCGCATGTGATGCCGGCGCGGGAACATCCCGCACATCTGCGATGTTAAGGCACCGTCAGCCCGACCGTATCACGAAGCGGTCCCGGGCCGATGAAATTGCGTGTGAAACATGAGCTGGAGCCGTTCCGCCCGGGGCGGAGAGGCTGCAGCCCGGCACAGCATCGCGCCGCGGGCTTCGCCTCCGGCACCGATCGTTCTGCGGAGCGTGCCATGTCCCTTGCCGTGGCGAACCGGCCAGCCGGACCAGAAGCGCCCCTGCCCCCGCGGGAGCCGCAAGCCGCAAGCCTGTCCGACCGGGCCTGGGTGACCGTGGTGACCGCAACCGATGCGGTGCTGCGCCGTATATACGGCGTGCAGACGTTCTCGGATCATCCGGCCTGCCTGCTGCGCATCGCGCGCGGCACCGCGCCGCACCGGATCACGCTGCGGGACGGCACCGCCGTGGCCGCCGGCGCGCCGATCGCGATGCTGCACTTCTGGAACGAGCATCTGCCCCATTTCCCGCCCGACGGACCGGATCTGGCCTGGGCCAGGTTGTTCCGGGAATGCATGGTGATCTCGTTGCAGGAGCTGTCTCATCATTTGCAGGCCACGCCGGCGTGGTACGACGTGCGGATCATCCATGCCTGCGTCAATTTCGGCAGCCGTCGCCGGCGCTGGCAGATTCAGCGCGCCGCCGCCCGCTTCGGCTTCGAGTTGCTGCCCACCGAGGTCCCGTGCGGCCTGCACGAATGGGGCGAGAACATGCTGATCTGGGCGTTCGTGCGCGCATTCAATCCGCCGGCCCTGCGGCGCCATGCGCTATGGCGCGACCGGACCGGGTTGTGGATATCGAAGGCAAGCCTGATCAGCCGCTACGGATGACGAACCGCCGCTCGCCGGTCGGGGGCTGGCCCATCGCAATCATCGGGATGGTGCTGCTTCTGCTTGTCTATACGCTGCGCTATGCGCTGATCCCGTTCCTGTTCGCCGGGATGTTCGGCTTCGTGCTGAATCCCGTCCTGCGCTGGCTGACGCCACGCATGGGCAACCGGCGCTGGCCCGGTGCTGTCGCGTTCAGCATCCTGATCATCGGCGGCGCCGGCTTCGCGCTCTACTGGGTCGGCAGCACGGCGTTCCAGGATGTGTCGCACCTGCTCGGGCGGTTGCCCGAGATGATCCGCACCGGCGTGGGATCGCTGGTCGGGCCTGACGGCATCCAGGTGTTCGGCACGCACTACAGCCCGCAGCAGGTTGCGAACAAGGTCATCGACGGCGCGACCAACCTGGGGAACGCGGCGCGGGTGCTGCTTGCCGTGAAGATCGGCGCCGGCCTGCTGGCCGAATTCTTCCTGACGATGGTGCTGATCCCCTATTTCCTGGTCTCCTGGCCGCGCCTGTCGGCTGGCGCCCTGTGGCTGCTTCCGCCCGAGCGGCGGGTCTCGGTGGAGCGGATGCTGCCCACGCTGGTGCCCATGCTGCGCCGCTACATGGTCGGCCTGATGTGCGTTGTCGTCTATACGACGACTGTTGCCTATATCGGCCTGGGCGCGATCTTCCATGTGCGGGGGGCGGCGCTGCTGTCCGTGGTGGTCGGGGTGCTGGAACTGGTGCCAGTGGTTGGGCCGATCAGTTCGATGCTGCTGATTGGCCTTGCCTCGGCGCAGCACGGGCTGTGGCACCTGCTGTCAGTCATGAGTTACGCGCTCGCGCTGCGGCTGTCGATCGACAACCTGGTGGGCCCGTTCGTGCTGGGGCGCGCCGCCACGATCCATCCGGTGATTGTAATCTTCGGCTTCGTGGTCGGGGTGATCCTGTTCGGCATTATCGGCCTGGTGCTGGCGGTGCCGACCGCGGCCTGCATCAAGCTGATCCTGGAGGAGTACTATGCCGAGCCGATCGCCCCGCGATCCCGCGCGCGATCGGGCGATCTCGGTCCGACCGAATCGTGAAGCGCGTTCAGGCGGATGAAATTTCACGCGAAACATGAGCCTGGGCGTTTCCGGCCGGGTTGGGAACGCTTCCCGCCCGCTGCCTCGTGCCGGTTTCCCGCGCCCCCAACCACCGCGCGCGTGCCAGCCGGCCCCGCGGGCCGTGGTGTCACAATCCGTTCTCGACCATCGCCAGCAGCCGCGGGATCAGCGCCTCGACCTGCTCCGGTGGCATGGCCTGCAACGGGCCGTCCAGCACCAGCATGGCCAGGCCGTGCACCGCCGACCACGCCAGGTATTCGGCGGCGGGGCGGCGTTGCGCCGGCAGGATGCCGGCCTCGACCATCCGGTTCAGCGCGACACCCAGCAACTGAAACGGATTGACGCCACTGTCGCCGGCCTCCTCGGCCGGATCGCCCCCTGCCTTGTCCACCGCCCCGGCGAAGGCGGTGCGGAACAGCCCCGGTTCGTTGCGGGCGAAACGCAGATAGGCCGCGCCGATGGCACGCAGGCTGGCCTTGGCATAGGCCGCCGGTGACTGCTCCGGCGACAGCGCGGCCAGGTCGGCTTCCATCGAAACCGCCAGAGCCGACAGCGCGGCTGCGCGCACCGCCGCCAGCAGGTCCTGGCGGTTGGCGAAGTGGCGATAGGCGGCGTTGGGCACCACGCCGGCCTGGCGCGTCGCCTCACGCAACGTGACCGCGTCCGGGCCGCCGCCACGCGCAAGCTGCAGGCCGGCGTCCAGCAGGGCATGCTTGAGATCGCCGTGGCGATAGGTCGAGCGGGGCAGGCGCACGGCGGCGGGCATGATCTCTCGAATGGTTTACCGGCATTTATGTGGACAGTGTCCACAAACAATACTAGCTTATGTGGACGGTGTTCACAAGCAGGAGCCGGCCGCCATGTCCATCCAGCCATACCTGTTCTTCGAGGGGCGTTGCGACGAGGCGATTGCCTTCTACCAGAAAGCGGCCAACGCCGAGGTGCAGATGCTGATGCGCTTCAGGGACGCGCCGGCCGAGGCGCAGCGGAACAGCCGCAGTGCCGACAAGGTTATGCACGCCTCGCTGCGTGTCGGCCAGTCCGTGGTGATGATGTCCGACGGGCGGTGCGGGGGCAGTCCTGCGTTCGGTGGCTTCGCGTTGTCGCTGACGGTGACGGACGTGGCCGAGGCGCAGCGTGTGTTCGCGGCTCTCGCGGACGGCGGACAGGTCGGCATGGCATTGGCGAAGACGTTCTTCTCGCCGCAGTTCGGGATGCTGACGGATCGGTTCGGCGTGATGTGGATGGTCATGGTGGATGCCTGACGGGCCATCGCGCCGCCATGTCCTTCCTGCCAAGAAACGTATGACGCGGGACAGTGACTTCCGCGGCATTCCGGTTGTTGCGCGCGGCAGCCTGGCCGGGCTTGTGTCGTCGCCGGGCGCATGACGGCACGGCGTGCTACGGATAGCATGGACGGTCCGGAGCGCTGCGCCCGCAACGATCGATGGCCGTTGCCGCAGCCTGCCGCGCAACGGTCTTCGGGTAGGCTCGATTGGCAACATATAGAAATGATTTGAGATGTGATGAGCCGTATGGCGCCACTTGCCAGGAGGCAAATCCTATGGATCCGCTCGTATTCGCAAGTCTTCCCTTGTGGCTGCCATATTTCAGGACGGCACTGCGGCATGCCCTGTTCCAGGCCAGGGCGCAGTGGCTGCAATGGCGCCGGCCCGCTGCACGGCCACGATGCGCTGTCTGCTGGCGGCTATCATGAGAAACATCGGCCGCCCGGGCTCTTTTTCCAGAACAGCGCAAGGCGTGGATGCCGGGCCTTCTCCCGGCATGACGAAGCGGCAACGACCACGGCTATTCTGACGCCTGTGCCGCAGGCCGGCCATTCGGGCGCGCCCTCCAGGCCTGCGGCCGATCCGGCGGTAGCCTTCCCGGCCGCAGATGGTCTGTGTCATGTCGCTCTCGCGCGCCGATCGGCCTGGTTGGCATGGGCGGCGGGCCACAGCACGAACGCTTCCACCGGCCGCTCGACATTCCAGAGCCACAGCGAGCCCAGTGCCTCCAGCATCAGGCCAAGCCGATCGGCGCCGCGATCGTGCACGGCGCGTGAGACGCAGACGCCGCCCGGCGGGCATATCGCCTGAAGCCGGGCCGCCACGATCACGCCATCGCCATGGAAATCCGTTCCATCGGCGAAGACGTCACCCAGGTCGATGCCGATCCTCAGGTGTATCTGCAGGTCGGTTGGCCAGAACTGGTTTCTTGCGTGCAACCCGTCCTGGATGGCCACCGCGCACCGGACGGCCTGGGCGACGCTGTCGAAGGTGATCAGCATCGAGTCGCCCGCGGTCTGCACTAACTGCCCGCGATGCCGGCGGATGGTTGGGGCGAACAGCGTGCGCCGCAGGTCGCGCAGGCGCGCCACCGTTCCGGTATCGTCCAGCGCGAACAGCCGGCTGTATCCGACGATATCGGTATGAACGGCCGCCAGCAGGCGACTGCCGCCGCCCTGCTGCGTCCGCAGCCGATCGGCCAGGGCCAGGGGCCAGCGCCTGGCGGCCGCCCACAGCCGGTGATCCCGGAGGCGCGATGCCATTCCGGAATCCGATCGGCCTGGCGGACTTGAATGATAGGGTAGTAAGGACTGCCCCGGCATGGTCGCCTCGTTCCGACGAGGTGAAGAGGGACGGGATCAGTTGAAATGAAAAAGCCCCGTCCAGGACTGGCGGGGCTATGGGTCGTCGCTGCAACCGGCAGCGAAAAGACACACTACCCCTGTGGCCTCCTCATGAAGGGGCCGCAATGCGCCTTTGCGGTGTATCGAATTCGGGACATGATTCCACGCTAGCAGGGATCGAACGGAGAAGTAAAGCCGATTTAAGGGAATTTTGCCGATCGGAGCGAAGACGAACGGGCAAGGCTACAGAGCTGGACTTGTGTTTTTGGAATGCTGCGCATCATTGCCGGCTGGCGTACGAAAAGGACATTCCGGAACGGATGCCGGAAACATGCTGAGGGAAGTCGGATCAATTCTAACGAAACTGTGTACGCCGCCGTGACGTGGCGGGTGTTGCGGGAGCCCAATCGGCCGGCCGCTGCAAATTGCAGTCGTTCCCGTTGGCTGGAAGGGGCCTGAGCCGAAATAACCCATCCACCGGAGCGGGCGCACCGGCCCTTCCGCGTCATAGCGGCCGCCCGGGACAAGCCCGGGCACAGGCTCCGGGCCGGCATCCACGCCTTTGCCGCGATCAGCACCGCATGGCGTGGATGGTCCGCCTTCGCGGACCATGACGCTGAGGGGTCGGTGCCCTGCACCGAATGACGCGGTTATTCCCTGACACTCCTTAAGTCAGCGCCTGTGCGGACAAGCCAGGCCATGACGTCATACGGCACTGGACGCCACCGGCCGTCACCCCGGCAACGCCGATGCGCCACCAGTCCGCGCTGGCGTCCGCCAACGATCCCGCATCCAAACGGTCCGCTCCGCACACCCTGGCAACCACTGTGCCCCCGCAGCGTTTACGCCGCCCGAATGGAGATGCCCATGTTGAAGATGCTGTGGACCGCCACCCGGCGCAGTGCCGAGGCGTTCATCGACAACGGCGACCTCAGCCGCGGCGCGGCGATCGCCTTCTATGCCGTCACCTCCATCGGTCCGGTGCTGCTGATCATCGTCGCCGTCGCCGGCCTCGTGCTGGGCGAGGACGCGGCGCAAGGCGCGCTGATGGGCAAGCTGCACCACTGGATGGGCGACCAGGCCGCCAGCTTCCTGCAGACCGCCATTGGCAGCGCCTCGAACACCCACGCCGGCATCCTGGCTTCCATCATCGGCGTCGTCTCGCTCATCATCACCGCCAGCGGCGTGTTCGGCGAAATGCAGACCGCGCTGAACGCGATCTGGCGCGCCCAGCCCGAGGGCGACTCGGTCACCCGCCTGATCAAGGTGCGGCTGACCAGCCTGGGCCTGGTGGTGGCGCTGGGCTTTCTGCTGCTGGTTTCGCTGGTCATCGGCGCCGCCATCGCCGCCGTCGGCCAGGCGCTGCACGCCATCCTGCCGTTCACCGAGGGGCTGCTGCACTTCCTGAACTTCATCGTCTCGCTGGCGCTGCTCGCCGCCATCTTCGCGGCGATCTACAAGGTGCTGCCGGATACCCCGCTGACCTGGAGCGATGTCATCATCGGCGCCATGGTGACCGCGCTGCTGATCACCATCGGCAAGCTGGCCATCGGCATCTACCTCGGCACCAGCGCAGTCATGTCCAGCTTCGGCGCCGCCGGGTCGGTGCTGGCGTCGCTGCTGTGGGTGTACTATTCGGCGCAGATATTCCTGTACGGCGCCGAGTTCACCCGCGCCTTCTCCGACCTGCGGCACGCACGGAAGCCGGCGTCAGTTGAGCGGGCGCAGGCGGGATAGCCCGGCGAAGGGGTGCTCGGGTTGTTTCGGCTCCGCCTCCTCCAGCGTCGCGCCCGGCTTGCGCGGATACGGGTCCAGCGCCAGGGCAAGCTGTTCGGCGGTGGCCTCGCCCAGGTCGATGACGTTGCCCTCATAGGGGATCTCGTCGTCCGACTCGGGATCGACGTCGTCGGTCTCGGTGCCCAGGGGGACAAAGCAGACCTGGAACACTTCCTCCACCGGCGCTTCGAAGTCCTCCAGGCTGACCACGCAGGTCTGGGTGACGCGGCCCTTCAGGTGACCGCGCGCCAGGATCGTGTCGCGGTCCTCACGCACCAGGTGGAAGGAGCACGACACCGCGTGCACCGCCGGAAGCTGCATGCGCGCGGTCAGCGCGGCGCATTCCGCCGGGGTGGCCTCCACCATGAAGTCGAGCCCGTTCGGGCCGATGCGGTCCAGCAGGATGGGGCGGTGCAGTTCCGGCGTCATCGGGCAGCCTCCTCGGCTGGAATGAAGGTGATCTCGCCGCGCAGCAGCGCCTCCAGCGGCTGCTCCGCCAGGCATTCCGCCTGCGCGCGCACCAGCCGCACCAGCGCGTCGGGCGAGCCGGCCGGCGCCTCCTGCCCGCGCCAGACGTTGCGGGCGATGGCTTCCGCCAGTTGCTCGCCATCCGCCCAGGCCGCGGCATAGGCGACCGAGCGGCCGTGGAACGCTTCCCACATCGCGCGGTTGCGCTTGCCGACGGACATGTCGCTGACGCCCATCTCCCGCAGGTTGACGTCCATGTCGGAGAACATCGCGTCGAACACCGCCTGCGCCAGTTCCGCGCCGGGCGGCGGCGCCATGTTCAGCCGGCGGATCACCAGGTAGGCGTGAAGCGCGACGGAGTCGAATCGGCCGTCCAGCGTGTCGGGCACGCCGAGAGTGACGTACAAGTACGGGTCACGGGCAGCGGTCACCGCCGCCGTGTAAAGCTGGAACCCGGCGCGCTCATGCCTGGCGCGTCTGCGAAAAAAACCGGCCAAACCTGCCTCTGACGAAAAAACCCGAGCGCTCATTGACACGGCCGGGGCGACCGTGACACGCACCGTGCTTAAATAGCACCGGCGGCGCCTTTCACCAGCCGGTAACCTGATGTCCCGGGGTACGCACCTTCATGCCACCGACCGTTCGCCGCCTGACGCTCATGACCTGCCTGCTGCTCGCCTCGTGCGGCTGGCTGGAGCCGCCGCCGCAGGTGCGCGGCAACAAGGTGGACCCGGACCTGCTGAAGGAGCTGACGCCCGGCGTGTCGTCCAAGGCGGACGTCACGGCCGTGATCGGCTCGCCCACCGCGCACGCCACGTTCGACGACAACACCTGGTTGTACATCAGCGAGGTGACGCAGCCGCGCGTCGGCCGCACCCTGGCCGAGCTGGACCAGAACGTCGTCGTGATGACCTTCGACGACAAGGGCGTGTTGCAGAAGATCGGCAAACTCGACAAGGAGGCTTCCCTGCCGGTGAGCGTGATGGCGCAGACCACGCCCTCGCCTGGCACCGAGGCGTCGTTCCTGCAGCAGCTGCTGGGCAATATCGGCCGCTACAATCCGATGGGCGGCATGATGGGCGCGATGGGCGGCGGGCAGGCGCCGAGCGGTGGCGCGCCGACTGCGCCCTGACGGTCCGGCCGGGCTGGACCGCATGGGCGCTGACACAGCGGAGCACGTTGCCTCCTCGTCATAGGCCACGGCGGATAGAACACGGCCTGTCGATGCGATCCGGCCTTGCGCCAGGCAGTGGCCCCCCTGCGCTGTCAGACCATGCGATCACGGCACCTCAGCCGCCCGCGCCACCTTCGGCTTCCGCATCCGCTCCTCCACCCCCTGCAGCAGCACGAAGAACGAGGGCACGAACAGCACCGCCAGGCAGGTCGAGGCCAGCATGCCACTGAACACGCTCAGGCCCAGCGACACCCGCGCCGCCGCCCCCGCGCCGGTGGCGGTCACCAGCGGCACCACCCCCAGGATGAACGCGAACGACGTCATCAGGATCGGCCGGAACCGCGTCTGCGCCGCCGTCACCGCCGCCTTCACGATGGTCTCGCCAGCCTGCCGCTGCTCCCGCGCCACCTCGACGATCAGGATCGCGTTCTTCGCCGACAGCGCGATCAGCAGCACAAGGCCGATCTGGGTGTAAAGGTTGTTGGCCATGCCGAGGCCGCTGAGCGCCAGCGCCGGGCCGATCAGCGACAGCGGCACCGCCAGGATCACCGACAGCGGCGCGATCCAGCTTTCGTACTGCCCCGCCAAGCACAGGTACACCAGCAGCAGGCCGAGCCCGAACACATAGACGATCTGGTTGCCGACGGCCTGCTCCTGGTACGACATCGCCGTCCACTCGAACCCCGTCCCGCGCGGCAGTTCCCGGTCGGCGATCTGCGCCATCAGGTTCATCGCCTGCCCGGAACTGTACCCCGGCGCCGCGCTGCCAACGATGGTGGATGACGGATACAGGTTGTACAGCGTGACCAGCGCCGGCCCCACCACCGGCTGGATCGTCACCAGAGAGCCCAGCGGCACCAGATTGCCGTCCTGGCTGCGCACCTCCAGCTTCTCGATATCCCGCGGCTGCAGGCGGAAGCGTGAGTCGGCCTGCACATACACCTGGAACGTGCGGCCGAAGTTGTTGAACTGGTTGACGTAGCTCGACCCGACATAGCTCGACAGCGCCGCGAACAGGTCGCCGACGGATACCTTCAGCGTCTCCGCCTTGGAGCGGTCGACCAGCACCTCGAGTTGCGGCACGTCGGCGCGGAACGAGGTGTTCAGCCGCCCGAGCGCGCTCTGCCCCATCGCATCGTGGATCACCGCGCGGGTGCTGCGGCCGAGCTTGGTGAAGTCGAAGTTGCCGTCGCGCTGCTCGATCTGCATGGTGAAGCCAGAGGCATTGCCGATGCCCTGGATCGGCGGCGGCACCAGCACGAAGCCCAGCGCATCCGGCAGCGTGTCCAACTGGTGCTGGATCGACAGCACGATGCTCCGCAGGTCCTGCCCCTTGGCCTTGCCGCGCACGCTCCAGTCTTTCAGCACCACATAGGCCACGCCCGCGTTCGGCAGCGTGGCGTTGTTGTCCAGCACCGAAACGCCGGAAACGGTGATGACCTGGTCCACCCCCGGCGTCGCCGCCGCAATGCGGTTGACCTCCTGCAGGGATCGCTGCGTGCGCTCCAGCGACGCGCCGTCGGGAAGCTGCACGCCAACCAGCACGTAGCCCTGGTCCTCTGTCGGGATGAACGCCGTCGGCAGCCGCGCCACGCCAAGGATGCCGAGCAGACCCAGGACCACGGCCAGCGCCACCGTCAGCGCGCCGTGCCGCGTCATCAGCCCGATCAGCCCGACATAGGCGCGTTCCAGCCGGTTATAGACGGCGTTGAAGCCGCGGTAGAGGACGTTGCGCTGCTCGGGCGGCGTCGCGGCGCGCAGCCACAGCGCGCATTGCGTCGGCTTCAGCGTCGCGGCGTTGATCGCGCTGATCAGCGCCGTCGCCGCGATCACCAGGGCGAACTGGGCGTAGATCCGGCCGGTCAGCCCGGGCAGGAACGCCGCCGGGATGAACACCGACATCAGCACCAGCGTGATGCCGATGATCGGCCCGAACAGCTGGTCCATCGCCTTGATCGCGGCGTCGTGCGGCGTCAGCCCGCGCTCGATGTGGTGGGCCGCGCCCTCGACCACCACGATCGCGTCGTCAACGACAATGCCGATGGCGAGGATGATGGCGAACAGCGTGGAGAGATTCACGGTGAAGCCCAGCGCCGCCATCGCCGCGAAGGCGCCGATGATGGTCACCGGCACGGTCGTCGCCGGCACCAGCATGGCGCGCCAGTCCTGCAGGAACACCAGGATCACCACCAGCACCAGGATCGCCGCCTCGAACAGCGTGCGGTACACCTCGTTGATCGAGGTTTTCACAAACGTCGTGGTGTCGAACGGCACGCCATAGGTCAGGCCCTGGGGGAAAGCCTTGGACAGTTCGGCCATCTTGGCGCGCACCCGGGTCGCCACATCCAGCGCGTTGGCGTTGGGCAACTGGTAGATCGCCACGCCGGCGGCCGGCTTGCCGTCCAGGTCGAAGCTCTGCGAGTAGGTCTGCGCCCCCAGCTCGACATGGCCGATGTCCTTGATGCGGGTGATCTGGCCGCCGTTGGCCGGATCGACCTTGACGATGATATTGGCGAACTGCGCTGGGTCCGTCAGGCGGCCCTCGACATTGACGGTGTACTGGAACGCCTGGCCCGCCGGCGCGGGCGGCGCGCCGATCTGGCCGGCGGTGACCTGCTGGCTCTGCTGCTGGATCACCTGCACCACGTCCTGTGGCACCAGGCCGCGGGCGTAGAGCTTCTCGGGGTCCATCCAGATCCGCATGGCATACTGCCCGACGCCGAATACGTTGACATTGCCGACGCCGGGCAGGCGCGACAGTTCGTTGACCAGGTTGATCGTCGCGTAATTGCTTAGATAAAGACTGTTGTAGCGCTCGTCCGGCGAGCTGAGCGTGACGATCTGCAGGATCGCCGTCGAGCGCTGCTGCACCACCACACCCTGCGCCTGCACCGCCGTCGGCAAGGAAGCCATCGCCGCCGAGACGCGGTTCTGTACCAGCACCTGGGCGAAGTTCAGGTCGGTGCCGATGGCGAAGGTCACCGTCAGCGTATAGGTGCCGTCGTTGGCGCTGGTGGACTGCATGTACAGCATGTCCTGCACGCCGTTGACCTGCTGCTCGATCGGCAGGGCGACGGTGTTCATCACCGTCATGGCGCTGGCGCCGGGATAGCGGGCGGTGACCTGCACCGTCGGCGGCACGACGTTCGGATACTGCGACACGGGCAGCGCATACAGCGCCACGGCGCCGATCAGCACGAAGACCAGCGCCAGGACGTTGGCCAGGACCGGCCGGTCGATGAAGAATTTCGAGATCATCGCGCCGCGCCCGCCGACGATGCGCCCGCCGCCTGAGTCGTCCCGGTCTTCGGCGTCGCCTCGGTCGCCGGCGCCGCACCCGCAGCCTGCGTCGCGCCGGGCGCCTGCATCGCACCCGCCGGTTGCGTCGCGTCCGCGGCTTTCTCAGCGGCGGGAATCGTCGTCGCCTGCGCCTCGACCTTCTCGCCCGGAACCGCCCGCGGCAGGCCGGAGACGATGACGCGGTCGTTGACGGTCAGGCCGGACCGGATCACGCGCAGGCTGCCGACGAGCTGGCCGGTGGTGACGGCGCGCTGCTGCACCACGTCGTTGTCATCGACCAGCAGCAGGTAGCGGCCGCCCTGGTTTGTGCCCAGCGCCTCGTCCGGCACCAGCAGCGCCTCGGTGGTCTGGATCGCGATCGGCACACGAATGCGTGCGAACATGCCGGGCAGCATGGCGCGGACAGGGTTCTGCAGCAGGCCCCGCACCTGCAGCGTGCCGGTCGCGGGATCCAGCGCCGGCGCAATGTAGTCGATGTTGCCGTGATGCGGATAACCGGTCTCGGTCATCAGCCCGACATCCAGCGGCACGTTGTGGAACTCCGACGGCTTCAGGCCCTGCTTCGCCAGCGCCGCCTTCAGGCGCAGCACCTCCTGCTCGCTGACGTTGAAGCTGACATAGATCGGGTCGAGCTGGACGATGGTGGCCAGCTTGGTCGGCCCGGTGACGCCGACAAGCTCGCCGACGGACTGCAGGTGCGCCGTCACCACGCCGTCGAACGGGGCGCTGACGCGGGTGTAGCCGAGGTTGATGCTCGCCAGGGCAATGCCGGCCTGCTGGTTGGTCAGGTCGGCGCGGGTCGAGTCCAGCTTCGCCTTCGCCTGGTCCACCACCGACTGGGAGGCGAAATCCTTTTTGCCCAACGTGGACTGGCGCAGGTATTCCGCCTGGGCCTGCACCAGTTGCGCCTGGGTGGAGGCAAAGCTGGCCTGCGCCTGCTGCAGCTTGGCGTCGTACGGCGCCGGCTCGATCACGAACAGCTCCGTGCCGTACTTCACGAAGGCGCCGTCTTTATAGTTGATCTGCTGCAGGAAGCCCTCGACCCGGGCGACGAGATCGACCTGATTGTAGGCGATCATGCTGCCGGTGGTTTCGAAGTACGGCGTCACCGATTGCCGCAGCGGATGCGCCACGCCGACCTGGGGCGGCGGCGGGGGCGCGTAGGCGGTCTGCCGCTTGCAGCCCGGCAGCGCCAGCAGCGCGCCCAGCGCCAGGATCGCCAGAGTGGCGTGCCGGCGGGTGCCGGTGGCGGGCGGCGTCAATGGCGCCGCGGCATTCGGCGTGGCGGGAGGCTGGGCGGCAGACGCGATCGTGCCGTTCATGACGCTGATCTCCTTCCGTGCCACAGATCGATGGCGCGCCGGCCTGTGTTCCGGGCGATGAATGCGTCGGCATGCCTGGCGGCAATACCGGGCGCCGCTCACGGAAATGAGCGTAGCGCGTGAACCTGACCTACGGGTTACCGACGGCGATCAACGTTTCGTTATAACCCGGCAACATCGAGCCGTCCGCCGCCCGGGCCGGCACTTCCGCCGCGCGGCATCAGGCTGCGGCTTGCCGTATCGGGTGGTTGCTCACGAGCCGGCGGCCGCGGCTGTTGCGCCGCAGATCCAGGGGCGCGGGTTGGTTCCCCTTATGCGCACCGCCAGCCGCATTGCCCGTCGCTGCTTAGCCAAAGCCACTGCCGCCGAGCGATTCTGCCGCCAAACGGCACCGCAAAGGCGTCCGGCAGATTGATTGACGAGAGGTCCTTGGATGTGTTGGCTTCAGGGGCACCGTGCCCCTGAAGTTGCATGAGGCGGACATGACGAATGAGGGTGAGAGTCCTGACACGGCGATCGATCGGCTCGAGAAGGCGCTGGAGCGAATCGCACGCCTAACAACGATGGCGCCTGCCGTGCAGCCTGAAGATGCTGTCACATCAAGCCGGGCAGAGTCGCTGGTAGGCGAAGTTGCGGAGGAACTCGATGCTCTGATCGATCATCTCCGGGCCAGTATACCCGCCAAATGAGGCGACGGTTGCGGAGCGATCGCGGATGGCGGCGGACCTGATGCGCCAAGTGCCGCGACGAGCCTGAGCCAAACAGGCCGCCGCCACCTGCCTTTGCCGATCGAAGCGCGGGTGCCCGGCCATAGTGAAGCAGAGGGCCGCCCGGGCGTGCGTCAGGCCGTGATCGATTCCCGCTCTTGCCGCGCATCCGCCTTCGCCGGCACGGTTTCACGTCCCATCCGGCTCTGCTGCCAGGACACATAGGCCAGCGCGGCGGAGAAGCCAGCAAACGTAGCCAGGCACATCAGCAGGTACCAGAAGTTGCCGCTCGTCATGGTCGTCTCCCTTGGATCGTTTTGTCCGGCAGGATGACGACGCGCTCACGGCGCGACATTGATGCAGGTCAACCCCTGCGGCAGCGCGCGGATTGCTCAGAACAGCTATAGCCGCAACGGCAAGCGACGTCCGCGGCACACCAGGCGGCCGTGATCGGGCGGCCGTGATCGGGCGGCCCGATATCAGCCCATCAGGTGGAAGCCCGCCTCCTCGGGCGGCTCCGCCAGGTCCTCATCGATCCGGGCAACCTCGGCCAGGCGCGGGCCGCGGCGGCAGGCGCGGGACATTTCCTCCACCGCGGCGACGTCGCCGGCGATCAACGCCTCCACCGCGCCATCGGCCCGGTTGCGCACCCAGCCCGACAGGCCGAGCGTCCGCGCCTTCTCCAGCATCCATGCCCGATAGCCGACCCCCTGGACCCGGCCGGTTATCACAAGCCGCTTGGCGATCAAGCATCCCTCCGTGTCAGCGCGATATACCGCTCGGCCAGCAGCACATCCGCCCGGATCGCGGCCCGCCGGCTGGCTGCTTCTTCGTCCTCGCCCCATTGCTCGACCTGGAACAGTTCGTCCAGCGCACCGAGCGCGTAGGCAGTTTCCCCGTCCAGCGCGCCGGCCGCAAGAGCCAGCCCCAGCACCAGGCTGCCCAGCGCCGGCACGGCGATGCCCAGGGCGGCCAGTGTATCCGGGGTCTGCGCCGCCACCGCCTGCTTCAGTGCGGTGATGCAGTCATGGTGCTGCTTGAGATAGCCAACGCCGGCGGTGACCCGCAGCGGCGCGTCCAGGGTCAGCGCCGCCCACTCGACCCACGGCGTCCATTGCTGCTGCTGGCGCTGCACCAGCGCCTGCGGCGTCTCGGCGCGGTAGCACAGCAGGTCGGTCTCGCCATAGCGGGCGATGGCGTCGATCGTCGGCGCCGGGTCCGGGGGGATGCGTTCCGCCGCGGTACCGGCCAGGCGGGTCAGCGGCGTGTCGGCGAAGCTCATCTCGCCGCCCTTGGCGCCGCCGGCGGCCTGCCATTCCGCGGCGATCGCCTCGGCCAGGCGGGGCGCCGTCACCGTCAGGGGCGCGCCGCTTGGCAGCCGCATCGGCTTGCCGTCGAGCAGGATTTCAAACCCGGCCGCGGTCGGATTGACCGACGCGACATCCCAGAAACGCTTCACGCTGCACGCCTCATCGAAACAGGTTCTTCAGGATCGCCTGGGGGTTTGCCGGCAAGGCTGGTCCCCGCTGTGTCGAGGCCTTGGGCGCAGCAGCCGCCGCCGGAGCCGCCTGGCCACGCACCGCAGCCAGGCCAGCCGGGCATGGATCTACTGGCTTCCCACCGCCGATGATGCCGTGGAACGGGCCGGGCAGGGTCGGGTTCTTGCCCAGCAGCGCCCCGGCAATGGTGCCGATGTTGGCCTCCGCCGCGCCGGCCTGGTTCACGCCGACCTTCGGATCGAGCATCGGGCCGTTGACGTCCACCGGGATCACCACCTCGGTGCCGCCCACCCGCGCCTGCGGCTGCAACTGCAGCGCCAACGTCTCCGTCCCCAGGTTCACCGTGCCGCTTCCGGTCATGGTCAGCAGCGACGAGGCCAGCGCCAGCGGCTGGATCGTGCCGATGCCGTGCCTGGCGTCCATCCGCATGGCGAAGCAGCGCAACTCGCTGGTGCCGCCCCGGCCAACGAGGTCCAGCGCATTCACCGCGTTCAGCACCTTGCCGAGCATGCTGCCCAGCAGCCGGTTGTCGATCGTCCCGCCCGCCAGCGCCAGGCCGAGCGTGCCGTCCAGCGACGCGGCAATGGCGTGCGGACTCGGCCCGGCGCCGCTGAGATCGGCCCGCACCTCCATGTTGCCGGAGGCCAGCCCCGGCTGCTTCGCCAGCGCCAGGAGCGTCTTCAGCGCCAGCCCGGGCGCGCGCAGCACCAGGTGCACCGGCGGCGCCGGCTTGGCGGCATCCGCCGACAGCGACCCGCTCAGCCGCCCGCCCGGCGTGTCGGCCGAGAACGGATCGACCGCCAGCTTGCCATTCGCCAGCACCACGTGCGTGGCGATCGCCTTGTAGTCGGCGCCGCCGAAGCGCAGCAGGCCGAAGTCCAGCCGCACGTCGGCATCCGCCGCGCGCAGCACGCCGAACGGCAGCGGCTGGTCCGGAATCAGTCCGTTGCCGCGCCGCCGCGGCGGCGGGCTGCCGGGGGCGGGCGGCGGCGTTGCGGCCTGCGGCGCCGGTTTCGCGGCGGTCTGAATCGCGTCAAGGTCGATCCGGTTGGACTTCAGCGCGGCGGTCAGCGCGGGGCGCGCGCCCAGGCCGATGGCGATGTCCCCGGCCAGGTCGCCTTCCGTGCTGGTCAGTGCCATGCCGCGAAGCGCCGCACCGTTGCGGAAGCCGCCAGCGGCATCGGTCAGGGTGCCGTGGAACGCCACGTTCTTCAGCGCCGGCAGCGGCCGCCGCGCCAGTGGCGACAGCGCCGCCAGGTCCGGCGCCTGCACCGCGAGCGCCAGGTTGGCGCCGGTCAGGGCGCGGACATCGGCGACGGTGCCCTTGGCGCCGATCGTCGCCCCGGCCACCTGTAACGTCGCGTCGATCGGGAACGGCGCCGGCGCGGCGCCCGGCAGCAGCGAGGCCAGCGGGCCGGTGGTGGCGGTCAGCGTCACCGGCTTGCCGTCCAGCGTGCCCGTGCCGTTCGCCTTCACCGGCTGGTCCGCCGCCGCGGCCGCAACGTCCAGCGACGCAAGCGCGAACCCGGGCATCTGTGCGCCCAGGTCGCTGGCGCCGACATGCAGGGTCAGGCTGGAGACGGCCGGGATTGCGCCGCCGCTGTCGGCGATCTTGGCGGCGAAGCGGACATCATGCAGCGGCGGCAGATTGCGATCCCGCAGCAGCGGCCCAAGCGCCGGCAGGTCTGGGATGGTGCCGTTCAGCGCCAGGTCGTAGCCCTTGCCTTGCAGCGGGTGCGTCAGCGCGCCATCGGCGGCCAGCGTTGCCCCGGCCGCCGACAGCGTCAGCTTCACCGGCCAGGGCGAGGTCGCCGCCGAATCCTGCAGCCGCGTCAGTGAGCCAGTGTCGGCGACCAGATGGAACGCCGTGGCGTCATAGCTGCCGTCGGCATCCAGGTGCAGCGGGGCGTCCGGCGAGGCGGCCCGGGCATCCAGCCGCGGCAGGCCGAGCGTGGTCTGCTTGCCGGATCGGTCATCGCGATACGCCAGCAAACCGTCCTGGACCTGCACGGTGTCGATGCTGACCACCGCCTTCCTGCCGCTTGGCGCGGCGGGCGCCTGGGGTCCGGCGGGCGCCTTCGGCGCGGCCTCCGGCGTCATCTGCCAGTTGGGGTGCCCGGCGGCGTCGGTCTCCAGCAGGATGTCCGGCTTGATCAGCACCAGGCGGTCGATCTCGTAGTGGCCGGACAGCAGCGGGAGCAGGGCGAGTTGAAGCTCCAGGCCCTGCAGGGTCGCCATCTGCGGGCGGGAGAAGCCGGGCGGGTTGGCGAACGCCACGTCCGCCGCCTGCACCGTCGGCCACAGCGACAGCTTCAGGCCGATGGGGCCGTTCAGCGCCAGGTCGCGGCCGGTGGCGCGCTTCACCGCCTCGATGATGCGCGGCTTCAGGGTGTTGGGATCGAAGCGGGCCAGGAACACGGCGCCGCCGCCGATCGCGAGGATGAGAAGCACGGCGATGGCGATCAGGGCAAGGCGCAGCGTCCGGGGGAAGGTCATCGGCGTCTCTCTGGTGGGCGGGGCGGCGGTGCGTGGAACCCCAGGGTCTTGAAGGTCGCCTTCATATGAGGCGCCAGATCGGCCTCCACCGCCAGCGTGCCGCCCGCCGGATGCGGCAGCACCAGCCGCCTGGCATGCAAATGAAGATCGCTTGACAGTCCCTCGATCAGAGCGGTGAAGGCGCGGTTCTGGTCGGGTTCCTCGTATTTCTCGTCGCCCAGGATGGGGGCGCGGAGGGCGACGCAGTGGACGCGAAGCTGGTGGGTGCGGCCGGTCAGCGGCTGCAGCTCCAGCCAGGACAGCTTCTGCGCGGCGTTGTCCAGGGTGCGGTAGTCGGTGATGGCACGCGCGGCCTCGGGGTCGTCGCGGTCGGCAGGCGCGGTGCGCTCGCCGCGGCCGCCGCCGACGCGCTTCAACGGCAGGTCGATGCGGCCCTCGACCGGGACGGGGCGGCCGGCGACGACGGCCCAGTAGGTCTTCTCCACGTCGCGGCCGCGGAACGCCGCCGCCAGCTTGCCGGCGGTGCCGGGGGTGCGGGCGAGCAACAGCACGCCGGTGGTGTCGCGGTCGAGCCGGTGCACGAGGCGGGGCCGGTGCTCGGCGCCGAAGCGCAGCGCGTCCAGCATGCCGTCGAGGTGGCGGGTGATGCCGGGGCCGCCCTGCACCGGCAGGCCGTAGGGCTTGTTCAGCACCAGAACGTGGTCGTCCTGGTAGATCACCGCCTGCTGCAGGTCCTTGGCGTCGTGCGGATCGACGCGGGAGGCGGGCTTCGGCTCGGCGGCGATGGGGATGGGCGGGATGCGGATGGTCTGGCCGGGCATCAGGCGGGTATCGGTGCCGGCGCGGGCGCCGTCCACGCGGATCTGGCCGGTGCGGCAGAACTTCTGGATCAGGCTCTGCTGCAAGCCGGGGAAATGGCGGCGGAACCAGCGATCCAGCCGGATGTCCGCTTCATCCTCGGTCACGACCTGCGATTGGATGCTCATGGGCGGGGGTTTGGAGCGGGCGGGGCCGTGGGTCAAGGCGGGTCTGGTGATGTGAGCGACGGCTGGTGATGCTTGCATTTGCTTGCAGATAGCATTACATCTAACCAGACAGCATCAGATTGAAGCCATGACGCGGACAAGCATCCAGAAGTCCACCCGGCGAGCCGGCAGTGCCGGCAAAATCGCGATCACGCTTCGCCTCGACCCTGACCGGGTCCAGCAGCTTCAAACGATTGCCGAGGCCGAGAATCGAACTTTGACCAATCTTGTGGAAACGACGCTGATCCGCGATCTCGTACGCCGCGACGAGGCGGCGCGGGTCATCACCATGCGTGCAGCCCCTGGCACGTCGAACCATGTGGCCCCGGAGGATATTGTGCGGGGGCATGACGAATCTGATGAAGCCTTCGCCAGGCGCCGGAACCTGCTGACGGAACTGTGGTCCATCCCCGACAGCGACTGAGGCGGCCGCACCATGCCGCCCGGCGCCTTCGTGCGGGTCCTGTTTCCCACGCGCGAGAAGCCCCGCCAGCCGGGGCTTCTTCATATCGGCTATGTGCTGGGCGTCACGGCGCAGGACGCGATGGTGGCGTACACCACCTCGCAGCCATGGCCACAAGGCACGCCGCTGCCGGCGGGCGCGCGGTTCTTCGATGCCGATGAAGCGCAGGCGCTGAACCAGTCCAGGCCGTTCATCCTGCGCCTCGACCTTCTCGCCAAGCTGCCGCGCACCGGCGCCTGGTTTCCTGACATCGACCGGGCGGATCAGGGAGTCATAGCCGTGGCGCCGGCACACTTGCAGGCGGAGATTGTGGATCTGGCAACGAATTTGGTTCGCCGGCGCAGGGCTGTGATGCAGATACGGGGCTTGTAGCACGGGAAACTTACCATCGGCGCAGGCATTTTCCGGAGGCGGTCGACGCCGAACCTGCCACGCCATCGCCGCCGCCGGCATCATTGCCAACTTCGCAGACGGCTACCGCCTCGTCAGCCGCTGATCGTCAATCCCAATGGTTGCGTTCCTGAATAGAGGTTGAAACGCCATAAGCCCGCATCCACTCAACCACACCGCACGACAGCCGCTTCCCGCGCTCCCTGCAACAGGCGGGAAGCAAATCAACTTCCATGATCTTCGGCCCATCAAACGGCGTGATCGTGCTCGCCAGGATGGCACCTCGCTGGATGCCTGGTTGATCACACGTCCAAGCGGCCGGTGCCTCGCCTGTTGCTGTTTCAACCTCGTTGCGGTGGCCACGCTGCCGATGCTGTCCGGGTTGCGGCCGATTGACGCGGCTCACCCTGCCCGCGCTTCGCTCCGGCTTCCCATGGCGGCGCGGCAGGGTGACGTCGTCACTGGCCGGGGGGCACGGGACGACGCGAAGGCCAGCAACCGACGATCCCGGCCGGATAAGCAAACGGCGGACCGAGTCGCCCCGATCCGCCGTTGCGGCGTTGTCACCTGGCAGCCCAAACCGAAGGCGACCGGCCCGAGGCCAGCCGCCCGTGGTGGTGCGTTACTTCGCAGCCGGCAGCGGCTCCGGCTTGGCCGCCAGCGTGCGCAGGTAGTCGATGATGTCCGCCCGCTCCTGCGGGTTCTTCACGCCCATGAAGGTCATGCGCGTGCCGGGCGCATAGGCCGACGGCTTGGTCAGCCACTGGTCCAGCTCCTCGAAGGTCCACGGCCCCTGCTTGCTCTTGATCGCGCTGGAGTAGTTGAAGCCCTCCATGTGCCCGTGCGGGGCGCCGACGACACCATACAGGTTCGGCCCGATGCCGGCCTTGCCGCCGTCGTTGAAGGTGTGGCAGGCGATGCAGCCCAGCTTCTTGGTGTCCGCCTCACCCTTGGCCGGATCGGCCTTGGCCAGCCGCTCGGCGATCGACGGCTCGCCGGCCGGCGCGCCACTGGCGGCAGCCGTCCCACCGGCCGCTGGCGCCGGCACCGCGGTCGCGACCGGCAGCGGCAGCGGCTTCGGCGACAGGCTGCGCAGGTAGTCGATCACATCGGCGCGCGTCTGGTTGTCCTTGATGCCGGCGAAGCCCATGCGCGTGCCGGGGGCATAGGCGCTGGGCTTGTACAGCCACTCGTTCAGCGCATCGAAGGTCCAGGGCCCCTTCTTGCTCTTGATCGCGTTGGAGTAGTCGAAGCCCTGCATATGAGCGTGGGGCCCGCCCACGACGTTGTACAGGTTGGGACCGATGATCGCCTTGCCGCCCTCGTTGAAGCTGTGGCAGATGCCGCAGGTCTTCTTCGCATACGCCTCGCCGGCCGCGACGTCGGCCTTGGCCAGGAACGGCTCGATCGCCGCCGGCCCCTCCGGCGCCTTCTGGGCGGCGGGCTTCGGCTGCTCGGTCGCGATTTCGATCGCGCTTTTTTCCGGAACGGTTTCGCGGACCAAATTGGCGCCTATCGATCCAAATAAAAAGAAGGCGATCCCGGCGACCAGTACCGCCGCTATGCCCTTGTTGATCTCCATCGAGTCCATTCAGCTCAGCTCCAATCCTTGGTCCACCACAGACCCTGCCTACACCAAACCCTACCGTCCACCTACCAGAAAGGCTTCAGAACGGTTTCCCATCCTGAAGCCTTCTGAACCCTGTCGGGAGCCCCGGGTCAAGGGCTCCCAAGCTAAATATTACCCGAAGTACCGCCCTACTGTGACACCTTGGTCAGTTCGGGGAAGGTCGTCACCATGCTTTTCCCGAACAACGGCTTGTAGACGCCGTTGTGGCAGGTGGCGCACCAGACCTTCGGCGAGTCGCCCAGAGGCCCACGCCGGTAGTCCGGGAACGTCGTCTTCAGCGGGTCGAGGAAGTTGTTGTTCAGGTCCCGCACCATGCGAATGCCATACCAGGCGGTCACGCGTTGCGGAGGCGCCATGTCCCAGCTCTCCCACAACCGGCTATCGTGGCAGTAGGTGCAGTTCACCCCAAGGGCCTGGGTGAAGCTGGCCATCAGCGCATAGGTCCAGTAGGTCTGCTTGATCGACGAATTGTCGGTACCGGGCAGAGCCTGCGTGGCCTGGACGCGGATGTTCTCGGCGTGCTCCAGGAACGGCGTGAACGGATCCAGCGGCAGCGACGAGTTGTTCGCGAACGGCGCCGGATGGTTCTTGCCGATCTCCGCCTCGGCATAACCCCCTGCCTGCAGCGGACCCGGATTGTTGAACCAGATGTTCTTCGGCACCGGGTTGCCCCGGTGGCAGGTGTAGCAGACCACCCCGGTCGGGGCGTTCGCCATCACGTGGACCTTCCAGTCCTGGTTGATGTGCTGCACCATCTGGATCATCCGGCGCGCCACCACCTTGGTGTATTTCGCGTCGGAGGCCATGTTGTTGGTATTATGGCAGTAGCCGCAGCCTTGCTGGGGCGCCACCCAGGTAGTCATCGACGCCATCAGCCGGGTGAAGTTGCCGACGCTCACGTCCTTCAGGACCTGCACGTTATGGTAGACTTCGCCGGCCTTCAGCCCGACGTCCGGCAGCCGCGGCAGCGAAGCGGGGACGACGTTCTCCGCGCGGGTCTCGGCCAGGAAGCGAGGGTTGTAGAGCTCGCTCATGGCCAGGCCGCGGGCGCCGCGCTGGACGGTCTCGATCGGCGGACGTTCGAATGTGCCGAACACTACGCCGGCCACGGCGACCGCCGCGACCGCGGCTGCGGCAAGGGCCGCTTGAACACCAGTGTTCATTTGCCAACTCCCGTAGCAAGCAGGGCGGGGTCGACGACGTGCGGGAAGACGTTGGGCCATGGCGCGGCGATGCCGTGCTTGACGCCCCACAGGAACCAGTTGTCGACAACCGTGCCGGTCAGAAGGATGCCGATGCCGCCAGTCAGCGTCACCAGAACCGCGAACCACCAGCCCCAGCGATGGATGGATTCAAAGGTCGCGTTGAAGCCCATCGTCCAGCGCCAGAACAGCATGGCGCGCTCGCCGGCCGTGCCGCGGTCGGTGATCTGCTCGACCTCACGCTCACCGCCGAAGCGGGTGGTCGCGAGAACCGTGCCGCCATGCATCGCGAACAGCACCGCGGACCCATACAGGAACGCGATCGAGAGCATGTGGAACGGGTTGTAGAACAGGTTGCCGTAGCGCAGCGAGAACGCGGCGGTCCAGTCCAGGTGCGGGAAGATGCCGAACGGCGGGGCTTCGCACCAGCAGCCCATCAGGATCGGGCGGATGAAGCCCAGCGACAGGTACAGGAAGATAGCCGACGCGAACGCCCAGGCGGTGTGCGTGCCCAGACCCAGCGCACGGGCCCGGCGATACATCCGCACCCACCACAGCAGGATGGACGCCGTCAGGAAGAAGCCGGCCATACCCCACCAGCCACCTTCGGCGAGCGGCGCAAGGCCCAGGCCGTACTTCGGCGCCGGCGGCTCAAGCGCCAGCCAGAAGAACTGGCGGAAGAACTCCGGCACGCTCCAGTCGACCGAGGCGAGCATGTTGAAGCCGATGATCTCGATCGCGATGAACCCGAAGATGATCGACGCAACGCCGGAAAAGCCCAGGTAGATCGGCCCGATCTGAGCGTCGCCGATCAGACCCAGCAGGTAGAGGTGGAATGGCTTTCCCGTCCGGGCCCAGCTGCCGCGTGGCAGCGGAACCCCCATATGGACCGGGCCTTTGACCTGGACCCGGGTGAATACATTCTGAAACTCTGGCATGATACCCTCCCCGTTTCCGGATCAGTGCGACCACATCGGAAGGTTGAGCCACCAGCTCCACCACTCCGGCCAGCCGCGGGTCCAAAACGGTCCGCTGATGATGATACAAACTGCGCTCCAGAACGCGGCCGAGACTGCCAGGAACACGCCCAGCCGGTGGATGCCCAGCGTTCCGATCGAGTAACCGATCACGTCGCGGAAGTAGCCGTTTTCCTGTTCGGCGCCTTTCACGACCTCACCCTTCGGCGGGTTCGCCGCGGACAGGATCAGCGAGCCATGCAGCGCCAGCGCCAGGGCGTTGGTGAAGAAGAAGCTGATCGCGATCATATGCGCGGGATTGTAGTGGAAGTGCAGGTACTGGTAGCCGGTGTTCGACACCCAGTCGAGGTGACTCAGGATGCCGTACGGGAAGCCATAGCCCCACGCCCCCATCAGCAGCGGGCGGAACACCACGAGCGTAAAGTACGCAAGAATGGCAAAGCTGAACGCAAAGGGAATGTGCAGCCCCATGCCCAGCTTGCGGGCAATCTCGACCTGGCGCAGTGCCCACGAAACGAATGCGCCACAGGCGCACACCGTGATCAACTGCCACAGGCCACCTTCACGCAGCGGCGCGAAAGCAAGACCATAACTGATGTCGGGTGGCGCTATGTTGATACGCCAGATGTTCCAGGTCGGACCGAGCGCCGCGGCCCAGACAATCAAAAGCGTGCCAAGAATAGCGAAAAACGCCGCTGTTACTCCGAAGAACCCGACCCACAGCGGCCCCACCCAGAAATCGAACAGGTCGCCGCCGATCAGGGTCCCTCCGCGAGTCCGGTATTTGGGTTCAAAACTGAGCATCGCCATCGCCAGGTTCTCCCGACGACCTCTCAGGCCGTCATACGCAAGGACAGAGAGGAATAACGGACGAGGCCTAACCACGGCCTCGCCCGCTACCCCGTTGAGGCAGAGTTACTTCACGGGCGCTGGCAGAGGAGCCATCTGCGCCGCGACAGCGCCGCGATGCGGACCATCCAGCCAGTTGAACCGGTCGGTGCTGAGCAGGATGAAGTGAATCAACAGCGCCAGGACGAACAGGAAAACGCCCAGAGCGACAAGGATGCGCCGCGGGTCGAACAGCAGCCACATTCTCCACATGATCGCTTCCTCCTTAGGCCAGCTGCGAGATGGTTGCGTGGATGAACGACACGGCGTCGTTCATCGCGGTGCCGTAGCCAGTCACAGCCGGCAGCCAGGGACGCCACTGCCAGGCCAGCAGGTGGGCGACAATGGCGATCACAGTGAAGACGATGAAGCTGGTGATGAAGATCCCGTGGAACTCCTTCGCCTCCGCCTCCGTCAGCCCTGTAATTGAGGGTCCTCCAGGGGTCATAGCCATAAGGTTACTCTCCGAAACAGCCTTGCGGCTCTTGTCGCGCCCATCCCGCGCGACTGGGATTGCCGTGGAAGGCGGGCCACGGTGCCCATCCCGGCCGGCGAGCCGGCGGAATCTCGTTGTGAGGAAGAACCGGTAAGATCATGCCGGCTGCCTTTCAGCAAGGGCCTGCACGACCCGATCCAAAGTAACGCGGTCTTCGCCGGCCTGGTGCACGCTCCGCTCAATGCGGTCGCGCAAGCGCTTGGCGGCGGAGATCCGGACCAGGAACGGTTCCGTCTCCAGGTATTCGTCGAATACTTGCTGCGCATCCTCGTCCCACGGACAGCTCGCAGACAGCTTCGCCGGCGTGGGCTGAACCTTGTCCAGGTCGCTGCCAAGCGGCAGGATGTTGAACAAAGCGTCGAACAAGGCATTGCAGTATTCTTGTACTATGTATGTTGCTCCAGCGTATCCCATGAAGGGCGTCCCGGTGGCGCGGCGTATTATAGCACCCGGGAAAGATGACGGAATATACATACTCCGATTCCCGGCTTCTGCCACATACATTCTCTCGTTATATGACCCAAACATCACCAGCGGCGTCTTGGTCCGGACGGCCTCACGCACGGCTGCGTTGTCCGGCTTCACGCCAGCGCAACGAGAGAACGAGAACGCGCACGGGATGCCCATCTCCCCCTCCAGGAAGTTGCGCAGGCCACGCGCATAGGTGTCCGTCGCCACCACGGCAAACGATGCCGACGCGAAAAAGTCCTGCGTCACGCTGCGCCACAGGTCCCACAGCGGCTTGATGGTGGTGTGCTTCTCCCGCTCGATGAACGGTTCCGGGTCAATACCGACCAGTTCGCCCAGCTTACGCAGGAAATTCGTCGTCGCGAACAGGCCGATCGGCGCCTGCAGATACGGGCGATCCAGCTCCTCGCACAGCTTGCGGCCGAATTCGCGATACAGGCAGATGTTCACGTCCGCGTCCGGCAGCCGCTGGATGTCGTCGACATGCGCCCCAAGCGGGAACACCATGTTGATTTCGCAGCCGACGCCTTCCACCAGGCGGCGGATCTCCGCCAGGTCCGACGGCATGTTGAACGTGCCGTAGATCGGCCCGATGATGTTGACCCGCGGCTTCTTGCCTTCCGGCCGCGGCGCGCGGGGCTTCGGCTTCACCCGCTTCGCCCCGAATTCGGTCCACAGCCAGTAGATGGCGCGGTCGGCCGACTGCCACTGGTCCTCGTCGATCGTGCGCGGAATGAACCGGAGAACGTTCGATCCTTCCGGCGTCACACCGCCGCCGATCATTTCTGCGATACTGCCGGTAACGACGACCGCCGGCAGGTCCGGGTCCTGGGTCGCGGCGGCGCGGCTCATGGAAGCTTCGGTGCCGTTGCGCGACAGCTCTTCCTCGGACAGGCCAGTAACGACGACCGGCAATTCATGCGGCGGCAATGCATCTGTGTAATGCAGTACCGCCGTTACTGGTAAATTCTCGCAGCCGACCGGCCCGTCGATGATGACGCGCAGGCCGCGCACCGCGGTGAAGGCATAGACGGCGCCCCAGTATCCGCCAGCCCGGTCATGGTCCAGTACCAGCATGGCGTCAGTTCCCCACAGCCTGGGCCGCCTTGGCTTTCGCCTCGCGGACCTTCCGATAGCGTTCCTTGAATCCCGGAGGATCCTTCGGCACGTCCTTCCAGCCGTAACCGGCCGTGTCGGGCGTGCCCACGCCCTCGAAGAAACTGACCATGCGGCTGAACCGCTCGCGTCCCTTGGTCTGGGCCGCGACGATCGCCGCCATCGACCCGGCACCGGCCGGGCCGAACAGCGGACGCGCCGAAACCATGTTGGTGAAGTAAAGCGCCGGGATGCCCTGCGACTTCGCCTTCTGCACCAGCGGCGTGGTGCCCAGCGCCAGGTCCGGCTTCACTTCCCGCATCGCCGCGACATCCTGCTCCAGCGACGCGCGGTACTGCACGTGTACCCCGCGCGACTCGAGCCAGTCGCGGTCCGCCGCGCTCCAGTCCGTGCGCGGGCAGGCGGTGCCGACATACGGCACTTCGGCGCCCGCTTCCATCAGCAGCCGCGCGACCAGCAGTTCCGAGCCTTCGTAGCCGGACACCGTAATGCGCGCGTTGATCGGATTGGCCTCGATGACGGCGCGGATCGCCGGCAGGAACTTCGCCTTCGCCGCGTCGATCTTGTCGGCGGATACATTCGCCGCCTTGCCGATGGCCGACAGCCAGGCCTCGGTGCCGTCGACGCCCACCGGCGCGGACCCGACAATCGGTCGGCCCGCGGCCTGCATCTCCCGCACCGATGCGGTGTAGAAAGGATGAATCGCCGCCGTCACGGCACAGTCCAGCGCGCCGTACAGGTCACGCCACTCGCGTGACGGCACCTGCGGTCCAACCGCCAGTCCCATCGGCGCCAGCAGCGCGCCGACGCCGACCGGATCGGCCGGGAACAGTTCACCGATCATCGTTACTGTCGGCAGTTCGGCCTTGTTGTTCGGCCGCTGCACCGGACCGGCCTCAGCTTCGAGGCGGGCATAGCGCAGCATCGCGCCAGACAGCACGTCCTTCGCCTCGGCATGCGTCGGCACGCCAAAGCCCGGCACGTCGATGCCGATGATCCGCACACCGTCGATGACTTTCGGCAGGCGATCCAGCGGCACGCCCGACGCCGTCGGAACGCACAGGTTGATCACCACCACGGCGTCGTAGTTCTCCGGCTTCGCCGTCTCATACACCGCGTTGCGGATGTCCTCGTACAACTGCCCGCGCACCAGCGTTTCGGAATTGAACGGCACATAGCCGACCGTCCGTTTCGCGCCGTAGAAGTGCGACGTAAAGGTCAGGCCGTAAACGCAGCACGCCGAACCCGACAGGATCGTCGCCGTCCGCCGCATCCGCAGCCCGACGCGCAGCGACCCGAAGGCCGGGCACATCGATTGCGGCTGGTCATGCGGCCCGCGCGGATAATCCTTGAGCAACTGGTCGAGCTGTTCGCTCTTGCCCGCTGCCCGCGCCGCTTCCAGCATCGTCTCCCGGCCGCCGTGGCAGCCTGATCCGCTCTGGGGAGGAATGACCGACCCGTCCATGCTACGAGCCTTCGTAAATCACTTCGAGCGACGGCTTTTCGAGCACCGTGGAGGCGCACATGTCCTCCATCGTCGCCGGATCGAGAACCACATCGCGGCCGACCGTATCGCCCGAGAACAGGCCCAGCAGCGCGTCCTGAGACAGCGGCGTCGGCCGCACCGGCGGCGCAATGACAACCTGTTCGGCCAGTTGCTCGAACACCGAGGCCCAGCGCCCGCCGGGCTTGCCGATGATTTCGTAGTTCGCGCTCTTGCGCCGGATGTCGTCGTCGGCCGGGATCGCCGACAGCACCGGAATGCTGGCTTTCGCGGCGAAGGCCTGTGCCTCGCCCGTGCCGTCGTCCTTGTTGATCACCATGCCGGCGACGCCGACATTGCCGCCCAACTTACGGAAGTAATCGACCGCCGAGCAGACGTTGTTCGCCACATATAGCGACTGCAAATCGTTCGAGCCGACGACGATCACCTTCTGGCACATGTCGCGGGCGATCGGCAGGCCGAAGCCGCCGCACACCACGTCGCCCAGGAAGTCCAGCAGCACGTAGTCGAAGCCCCACTCGTGGAAGCCCAGCTTCTCCAGCAGCTCGAAGCCGTGGATGATGCCGCGCCCGCCGCAGCCGCGGCCGACTTCCGGCCCGCCCAGCTCCATCGCGAACACGCCGTCGCGCTTGAAGCAGACGTCGCCGATTTTCACCGCCTCGCCGGCGAGCTTCTTCTTGGAGGATGTCTCGATAATGGTCGGGCAGCTGCGCCCGCCGAACAGAAGCGACGTGGTGTCGCTCTTGGGATCGCACCCGATCAGCAGCACGCGCCTGCCCTGCTGCGCCATCATGTAGGACAGGTTCGAGAGCGTGAAGCTCTTGCCGATGCCGCCCTTGCCGTAGATGGCGATGATCTGCGTTTCTTTCTTCACCGGACCGGTCGCGGGGGCCTCCGGTTCCATGGCGGCTTCGGCGCGGAGCTGGGCGGCGGCTGTATCAAATGGTGCGTTCATGAATGCGTCCTCCAGTCGAGAATCATTTTCAGGCAAGTCGAATCGCCGAATGCGGTCCGGTAGGCCTGATCCGCCTGCGAAGGTGTCATGCGATGGGTGATCAATCCGTCAAGAGAAAGAGTGCCGTCGGCAATCCGCTGCCGCACGGTTTCCAGGTCTGCCGGCTGCCACTGGGCCGCGATGCGAAATCTGGCCTCCTTGATGAAGGCCATGGGAAAAGCGAAGGAAACCCGGTCGGCATAGAAGCCGGCCAGGACGATCTCGCCGCCGAAGGCAAGGCGCATCACCAGCGTATCGAGAATGTTCGAGTCGCCGCTGGCGTCGCAGATACAGCGGTAATCCCGCCGCGTATCGGCATCGGGGTGCAGCACCTGGTAACCGGTGGCGCCGTCCTGACGCTGCGGGTTGGTTTCCCACACCGTTGGCGCCGGGCCGCCCGCGGCGATCACAAGCCGTGCCAGCAACCGGCCGACGACGCCATGGCCGACGATCAGGTCGGGCAGGACGGGGCCGACGATGGCATGCTGCGCGGTGGCCGCCAGGGCGATCAGCACGCCCTTCTCGGCCAGGGCGGGATCGATCGGTACCGCCCGCGCCGCCGGCATCACCACGCGGGACGAGGCGCCGCCGAACAGGCCGCGGATCTCGCCATAGCAGGTGGCGCCGGGAACGAAGACGGTTTCGCCGATGCGGTGCTGGTTGGCCGGGCCGGCGGCGGCGATGCGGCCGACCGACTCGTAGCCGGGAACCAGCGGGTAGCCCAGGCCAGGGAATGGCGGCATGCGGCCCTGGAACAGCAGGCGCTCGGTGCCGGTGCTGATGCCGCTCCAGTCGATGTCGACCACAACGTCAGCGTCGCCGGGCGCGGTCAGAGCCACGGTACGGACCGCAAGGTCCTCGGGGCTGTTCAGTACCACGGCTAACGCTTCCATACCGTAACCCCCTGACGGCCTGTCAGACCGTATCCCCCGCGAACCGCGTGTAAACCTAAATAGACCGTCATCTTTGTCAACCGTGATTTACACATCGCAGGGCAGTGTCATCTTAAGATTTCACGAATGAACCAGCGTTGCCGCCGCCTTGGCGCGAACCCGGCGCAGCAGCGGGATCATCGACACCAGCGTCGCCACCAGCAGCACGAACTCAAGCGAATACACGGTGACGTATCCCAGCCCCTGTTCGGGCGGGATCCACGGCAGCACGGCGTGGACCAAGTCGCGGATGATGCCGCCCAGCGCCACGGCGATGCCGGCCGCGGTAGCCTGCACCGCGCCCCACGCGCCCAGCGCCAGGCCGGTCTGGTCGTCCGTGGCCGACCGCATGGTCGCGGTCAGCGTGCCGTGGCCGAACAGGCCGGCGCCGAAGCCGATCAGCGCGGTGCCGCCACCGAACAGCAGGATCGACTGCGTCGGCGCCGCGAAGATCACCGCGGCGAAGGCCGGCAGCCCCACCAGCGCGCCCCACGTCGCCATGCGGAAGGCGTCATAGCCGCGCCCCAGCACGCGCGACGCCAGGCCGAAGCCGAACAGGCCGCCAATGGCCAGCGTCGCCGTCAGCCGTGTGGTCTGGCTGACCGCGAGGTGCAGCACCTGGCCGCCGTACGGCTCCAGCAGCACGTCCTCCATGCTGAAGGCCATCGTGCCCAGGCCCACCGCCACCAGGCGGCGAATCGCGTCGGCGTCCTCGGTGAAGGTCGCCCAGGCCTGGCGGAAGGTCGGCTGCTTGCGGGCTGTCTCGGTCTTGCGGCTGTGGCGGCTTTCCTGCTTCCACAGCGCCACCACGTTCAGAATCATCGTGGCGAGCGCACAGCCCTGGATCACCTGGATCAGCCTGGCCGGTGTGAAGTGCACCAGCAGCGCGCCGAAGATCAGGGCGCTGGCGATCATGCCGAACAGCAGCATGACATACATCAGCCCCACAACCTTGGGCTGCGACTCGGCGGGCGCGAGGTCGGTGGCGAGCGCCAGGCCGACGGTTTGGCAGGTGTGCAGCCCGGCGCCCACCAGCAGGAACGCCACCGCGGCGCCGGCGTCGCCGATCCACGCCGGCCATTGATGGGCGTTGCCGCCGCCGGACAGCACCAGCAGGGCGAACGGCATGATCGCCAGGCCGCCGAACTGGACCATCGTGCCCTTCCAGATGAACGGCACGCGCCGCCAGCCCAGGGCGGAGGTATGAATGTCGGATTTATAGCCAATCAGCGCGCGAAACGGCGCGAACACCAGCGGCAGCGAGATCATGATCGCCACCAGCGACACCGGCACGCCGAGCTCGACGATCATCACCCGGTTCAGGGTGCCGATCAGCAGCACCAGCGCCATGCCGACGGAAACCTGGAACAGCGACAGGCGCAACAGGCGGGACAGGGGTAATTCCGGAGTCGCCGCATCGGCAAAAGGCAGAAACCGCGGACCCAGCCTCGCCCAGGTACGCATCAATGCACGACTGACAATGTTCATTACTTGATCAGTTCCAGCTGCAATGCCGTTGACTAACCATCAAAACAGAACGGGGCCGGGACACGAAATCCCGACCCCGTACCGTCATCGAAACACGAACCGCTTGAAAAGCGATTACGCCGGAAGGACGAGTTCCACGGTCGGGAGCATCGCCGTCTTGGCCTTGCCGTTGTAGTAGGCCGGCAGCCAGGTGGTGTGCGTCAGCAGGGCGAGGTGGATGACCACCGACGTAACGGCAACCGCGCCGAGGAACAGCGGCAGGCCGACGCTCGGCTTCACAACGGTCCAGAGTCTACCTTGGTTCATGATTCACTACCCTCTTAGTGCAGCCAGGGCGAATAAACGAAAGCGAGCAGGTGCGCGACAACGGCGATCAGCCCGAAAACGCGGGTGCCGTCGATGACGTGCTTGTGCAGCTCTTCAGACTCGGCGATCGTGAGGCCGGTCGGCCATACCTTGTTGGGATCGTCACTCATCTCTGTAAACCTCCTTCGTGGACCTGTTGCAGTCCGTGCTGACCCGCACGTGGGGTATCGAGGCAGTCAAGCCGGTCCGCATCAAAACTGACCACCCGTTTCATGCACCCAACCTTCTTGACGACCAGATTCGCCAAGTTGCCTTGGCCTGTCCGGGCGAACGCGGTTATTCAGGTGCATAATCTTCCGTCCACCTCCTGTGTGTCAGCTTTGGTTGACACCAGCGATCGTCAATAATTGGTGACAGCGAGGCCCCTCGTTGTCAATAGGTGAAATCCAGGTAATGAACGACTTTGTCGTCACGAGCGTGTTGCCACCAGGATTCGCACCAGCATCGTTCGCCGGGTGGGCACCAGTCGCACGCCGTCGAACCCCGCCTGGCGCAGCATCGCCGTCAGTTCCTCGACCGTCCGAGGCCGGCCGCTGCCCATCGCGAGCAGGTAGAAATCGAAATAGGCCCCGATCGTCTCGGCCCCGGCGGTGCCCGCCATCGGTTCGGCCAGCAGCAGGGTCCCGCCGGGCGGCAGCGCCTTGCAGGCGGTGCGCAGGATGTCCAGCGCCACGTCGTCGTCGTGGTCATGGATGACCCGCACCAGCGAGATGATGTCGGCGCCCTCGGGCAGCGGCCCGGCGCGGAAATCACCGCCGTAGGCGTCCGCGCGGTCGCCCAGCCCGGCGGCGGCGAATCGGGCGCGCGCCCGTTCGGCCACCGCCGGCAGGTCCAGCAGCTTCAGCTTCAGGTTCGGCGCGGCCTTGGCCACCGCGCGCAGGAACGTCCCGTCGCCGCCGCCCAGGTCCAGCAGGCATCGGTGCTTGTCAAACCGGTAGGCGGCCAGGATGTCGGCCGAAACCTGCGGCTGCGACGACGACATCAGCGTGCTGTAATCGGCGACGTCGTCGGCCTTCAGCGATCGGCCGCGCGCGCCTCCGGGCTCGTGCTCGCCGGCGGCATAGGGCCAGAGATTCCCGATGGACGTCTCCGGCTGCTCGCCGCGCAGCAGCGCCACGGGGTCGCGCAAATCGGCGTAGAGCATGGCGTGATGCTCCACCATCGCGACGACTCCGGGCGCCCCTAGCGTGGCGGCGCCCAGAGCCCCCAGCCCGAACTGGCCGTTGCGCCGGCGCTCCACCAAGCGCAACGCCACGGCCGCATCCAGCAGTCTGGCCGCGGCATCGCGTGACAGCGACACCCGCTCGGCCAGGTGGTCGAGCGATTTCGGCCCCTCCGACAAAATATCGAACAGCCGGAGCTTGACGCAGGCGCCCAGCACCTGGCTGTAGACGAACCCCGCGCTCAGGTCGAACAGCGCCTTGGCCCGCCGCTTGGCGATCGGCCGGGTCAGCGGGAAGCGCACCGCCCAGTCCTGGAAACTGGCGTTGGCCAACAGCCGATCGCGCAGGCGTTGCCAGCGTTCGGTCAAAGTGAGGCCGGACCGGAACGGTACCATCGCAAGGCTATCGGCGCCGGACATGTCATGCCGCCGTCAGAGAGAGGTCTTTTGGCAGCAGGCGGCGCGCTTCGCTGAGCGTCAGCGCCTGCAACTGGGCCTGGCCCGGGCACGCCGGGATCGACGCCGCGGCGGCCTCGGCCAGGGTTTCCAGGTGGCGCATCGCGCCCTGGATGCCCATCGCCAGCGCGGCGTTCGGCCGGCCGTTCGCGGCGTCCTGGCCGATGTTCTTGCCGATGTCAGCCTGGCCGGCGAACACGTCGGCGATGTCGTCGGCAACCTGGTAGGCCTCGCCCAGACGCATGCCCAGTTCGCGCCAAGGCTCGGCTTCCACGCCCGCCGAGGCGGCGCCGGCTTCGGTGGCGGCGGCGAACAGCGCGCCGGTCTTCTCGCGCTGGTACTGCCCCAGATCCTTGGTCGGCTCGCATTCCCAGGCCTGCCCGGCGCAGATGCCGGACGGCATGCCGGTGGACTTGGCCAGGATGTCAACCAGCGGCCCGAGGCGCGTTGGCGACGCGGCGCAGTTCCAGACCACGGTCTGGAACGACAGCACGATCAGCGCGTCGCCGGCCAGCACCGCCAGCGGCTCGCCATAGGCGCGGTGCACCGTGGGGCGCCCGCGGCGCAGGTCTGCGTTGTCGAAGCAGGGCATGTCGTCGTGCACCAGCGAGGCGCAGTGCATCAGCTCGATCGCCGCCGCGGCTCCGTCGGCCGCGGCGGGATCGTCGCCCCCGCAGGCCGCGGCGACGGCCAGGCATAGACGGGGGCGGATGCGGGCGCCGCGCGGAAACACCGCATGGTGCATCGCGGCGGCTAACAACGGGGGGCCACCTTTGGTATTCACACGCTCAAGCGAGGCTGACAGGGTTCGCTCGATCCGGCTTATGGCATCCATGAAGTGGGAACCCCCTTGTGTGTAAACCCCGGTTGTCAACCCCCACTGTCAGATCATATTGACAGCCAAGTCAACATCGAAATTAGGACACCCACCTGTGCGAACACCGCGTGTGACGATTATCGGCGGCGGGGCCGGCGGCCTCGCTGCCTCCATTGACCTGGCCAGGCGCGGTGCGAACGTGACCCTGCTGGAAGCCGGCCCCTATTGCGGCGGCAAGATCCGCCAGCTGCGCCCCGGCGGCAACGTCGGCGTCGACGCCGGCCCGACTGTGGTGACCCTGCGCTGGGTGTTCGAGCAGCTGTTCCAGGACGCCGGCGCCTCGCTGCCCGACTACCTGACGCTGCACCGCACCGACGTCCTGGTGCGGCACGCCTGGACCACCGGCGGCGTGCTCGACCTGTACGCCGACAACGAGAAGTCCGCCGCGGCGATCGAGGCGTTCGCCGGCAAGCAGGAGGCGCAGGGCTTCCGCGACCTCTGCGTCCGCGCCCGCCGCGCCTACCGCATCCTGGAGGCGCCGTTCATCAAGGGCCCGCGTCCCAGCGCCATTCACCTCGCGACCGGATTCGACCCGCGCGAGATGCTGGCGGCGTCGCCGTTCACCACGCTGTGGAAGGCGCTGCAGAAGCACTTCCGCGACCCGCGGCTGCTGCAGCTGTTCGGGCGCTACGCGACCTACACCGGCTCGTCGCCGTACCTGTCGCCGGCCACGCTGATGCTGATCATCAACGTCGAGCAGCAGGGGGTGTACCTGCCCGAGGGCGGCATCATCAGCATCGCCCGGGCAATGGCGAAGCTCGCCGAGGAGAAGGGCGTCACCATCCGCACCAATGCGCCGGTGGCGGAAATCCTGGTGAAGGACGGCCGCGCCGCCGGCGTGACGCTGGCGAACGGCGAGCGGATCGAGTCGGACGCGGTGATCTGCGCTGCCGACTTCCGCGCCCTGGCGGCCGGCCTGTTCGGCAAGGCGGTGGCAAAGGCGGTGCCCTACTCGAAGCCGCAGCACCGCTCGATGTCGGGCGTCACCTGGGCCTTGCACGCGAAGACCAGCGGCTTCGACCTGACCCGGCACAACGTCTTTTTCGCTACCCAGCCGGAGTCGGAGTTCACCGACATCTTCCAGGGCGGCCGCCTGCCGCACAAGCCCACCATCTATGTCTGCGGCCAGGACCGCGGCCTGCCCGGCCAGGACCCGGGCGACGCGCCCGAGCGCCTGCTGGTCCAGGTCAACGCCCCCGCCAACGGCGACACCCACCCCTATACCGCAGCGGAGATCGACGAATGCGCGAAGATAACGTTCGGGCAGCTGGAACAGTGCGGCCTGAAGATCGACCGGGGCTCGGCGCAGGAGATCGCGACGCCGGCGGACTTCGAGAAGCTGTTCCCGGCGACGGGGGGAGCGCTGTTCGGCCACGCGCTGCACGGCTCGCTGGCGGCGTTCCGCCGTCCGGGGGCGCGGAGCGCGCTGAAGGGGCTGTACCTGGCGGGGGGCAGCGTCCACCCGGGGCCGGGCGTGCCGATGGCGACGCTGTCTGGGCGGCAGGCGGCCGACAGCCTGCTGCAGGACCTGACTTCACGCTGACGCCGCCGCCGGGCGGCTACATCTGGTGGTATGTCGATGCGCTGAGCGACGACGGCACGTACGGCATCACGCTGATCGCCTTCCTGGGCAGCGTGTTCTCGCCGTACTACGCCTGGGCGCGGCGCGGCGGGCTGGCAGATCCGGTGCGGCACAGCGCGCTGAACGTCGCGCTGTACGGCCGGGAGAAGCGCTGGACCATGACCGAGCGCGGCGCCGGGGCGGTGCAGCGCGGCGCGGACCACCTGGCCATCGGCCCGAGCAGCCTGCACTGGGACGGCAATGCGCTGACGGTGCAGATCGCGGAAATCGGCATGCCGATCCCCCGGCGGGTGCGCGGCACGGTGCGGCTATACCCGTCGGCGGTGGAAACCCGCGTGCAGACGCTCGACTCCGCCGGCCGGCACCGGTGGCGTCCCATCGGCCCGTGCTCGCGGGTGGAGGTGAAGCTGGAGCAGCCGGGGATTTCCTGGTCCGGGCCGGCCTATTTCGACACCAACTGGGGCGAGCGGCCGCTGGAGGACGACTTCGTCCTGTGGGACTGGGGCCGCGCGCCGCTGCCGGACGGGACGGCGGTGCTGTACGACCTGGAGCGGCGGGACGGCCCGATGACGCTGGCGCTGCGCTACAAGGCCTCCGGCGGGGTGGAGGATTTCGAACCGCCGCAGTCGATGGAGCTGCCGAAGACCGGCTGGCGGGTGCGGCGGCGGATCGGGCTTGGGTCGCCGTCGGTGATCGAGACGCTGGAGGACACGCCGTTCTATGCGCGCTCGATCCTTGGCGGCGAGATCCTGTGCCAGCCCGTGACCATGATGCACGAGAGCCTGGACATGAACCGGTTCACCATGCCGATGGTGCAGGCGATGCTGACCTGCCGGATGCCGCGGCGGGGGTAGCGTGCAGGCGGGTTGTGAGCAAGGGGGGTGGTGAGCAGGGGGTAGCGTGCAGGAGGTAGCGTGAGGATCTGGCGCCGCGACCGTTCTCTCTCCGTCATGGCCGGGCGTGTCCCGGCCATCCACCCCCAACCGTCGAAGCGCAGATGGCCGGGACCCGCCCGGCCATGACGATGGGAAGAAGCCCCTGCTCCGCCAGTTTGCTTACCCTGACCCACAAGGGGACACGCCCGACCACGACGAAAGGGCAACGGGCCTGGCCGCTCGACCTGCGGCCGCGCAGCCCTCAGGTCCGCGGACAGGCTTCGCTGATCGCCTTGTAGGCATTGTCGAAGCCGCCCAGGCTGAAGGTGTCCACCACCGTCTCCCTGCCTTTCGGCGCCGGAGAATGGGCGACGAGTTCGCCGGCTTTTTCCATGTCGGCGACGGCGGCTGCGCCGTCGCGGGCGAACGCGTCGCGGCCCGCGACGTAGAAGGCGACCGGCCTCTCGCCGGCCAGCACGCGCACCTCGGCATTGGCGTGGTAGGTGAAGCCGGCGCTGATCGCCACCTCGTCGCGTGCCGTCGGCCGCTCGGCCACGGTCAGGACCACCTGGCCGCGGCCCGGCAGCGCCGGCCTGGAATGCACCGCCCGGGTGAAGGCATAGCAGACGGTCTGCCCGGACTCATGCTCGGTGGCGGCGGTCCAGCTTCCGAATGTGCCGATCGCCTTCGGACCGCCGGCCGGGTGGGCGGCGGCTTCGTGGGCGGTGGGCCGGACCATGGTCTTCTGGCCGGCGACGGCCGGAACGGCGAGGACGACGGCGATCACGCATGGGATCGCCCGCAGGACATGATTGGCTGGCATAGGGCAACAGATACCGTCCCGAAACGCCACGAGCAAGCGCCGGATGCCGGCGCCTGCCATAATCCCGGCAAAATTTTATGCAACGTTTCAACGATCTGGACGAAGCATGACAAGCTGTCCAGCTTCCGCAGAAATGACTTTGAACCAACTGGGAGCACACTCATAATGCCACCCGCCGCTTCCCGACCTGTCCATTGCTGCGGCGCAACACCCAGGCAGGACTCACCGTAAGACAGGACTCATGCGCCGGCGCGGCCCGATAGGCCACGCGTACGGCAGGGGAAAGCGAAGCGTCATGGACGACCTCCAATTGCCGGCATCCGCAGCATCCTGCGATGCCGCTGCGGCGAAGCACCGGATCATCGGGCCCCGGCTGCGCCCCTTCGTGCTGCCACTCATCGGCATCGGCGTCTGCATCGCCCTGCTGCTGCTGCTGGAGCGGGCGACAGCAGCGCTCGATTACCATGCGGTGATCCGCTCGCTCACCCATCTCCCCACCCATGCGATTGGCCTGGCGCTGCTGGCAACCGCTCTGAGCTACGTGGGGATCGTCGGCCGGGACTGGCTGGCGCTGCGCCAGCTCGGCGCCCGGGTGCGGCCGGCGACGCTGCTCGTCGGCGGCATCGCCAGCGCCGCGCTCGGCAATGCCGCCGGCTTCGGCGCGCTGACCGGCGGCGCGGTCCGCTACCGCGTGTATGGCGCCGATGGAGTCGGCGTCGCCGCGGTCACTCGCGTCAGCGTGCTGGTCGCCGCCACCTTCGGCCTGGCGCTGGTCGGCTTCGGCGGCCTCGGCACGCTGCTCGCCGCCGCGCCGATGGCCGCGCTGTCTGGCCTGCCGGAGCGTGCCCTGCAGGTCGTCGGCGCCGCCGGCGTCGCGGCGACGCTGGCCGCCGTGGTGCTGTGCGGCCGGAACGGCCGGACGCTGCACTGGCGGTTGCCCCACTGGCGGTCGCTGCACTGGCGGTCGCTGCGGCTCGACCTGCCCGGGCGCGCCTTCCTGCTCGGCCAGATCGGCTTCATCGCGGTGGACGTGCTGGGCGCGGGCCTGGCGCTGTGGGCGCTGCTGCCGGCCGGCGGCGTGGCGTTCGGCACCTATCTTGCCGTCTACTGCGCCGCGCTGCTGCTGGGCGTCATCGGCCACACCCCGGGCGGCCTGGGCGTGTTCGAGGCATCGCTGCTGTTCATCCTGGGTTCGGCCGTGCCGCCGAACCAAGCGGTGGCGGCGCTGCTGGCCTACCGCGCGATCTATTTCGCCGCGCCGGTCGTGGTCGCCGCCGCCCTGCTCGCCGCCTTCGAGGCGCATGGCGTGCTGCCGCGGCTGGAAGCAGTGGGCCGCCGCGCCGCGCCGCATTTGGTCCGCCTGACGCCGTTGCTGCTCGGGCCGGTGTTCGTCACCATCGTCACCTTCGGCGTCGGCGTGATGCTTGTGCTGTCGGGCGCGACCCCGGCGTTTGCCCACCGCCTGGACCTGCTCCAGCGCGCCATCCCGCTGTGGGTGCTGGAGAGTGCCAACCTGCTGGGCAGCGTGCTTGGCGTGTTCATGCTGTTCGCCGCGCGCGGCCTCTCGCGCCGGCTGGACGGGGCCTGGTGGCTGGCGGTGGTGCTGACCCTGGCAAGCCTGGTGCTGGCCCTGGCCAAGGGGCTTGCCTTCTTCGAAGTCGGCGTGCTGAGCACCCTGCTGCTGCTGCTGCTGGCGACGCGGCCGAGCTTCAACCGCCCGGCCTCGCTGTTCGACCTGGAATTCTCGCCCGGCTGGTTGGCCGCCATCGCCGCCGTGGTGCTGTTCGCCGGCTGGGTGTTCCTGTTCGCGTTCCGCACGGTGCCCTACAGCAACGACCTGTTCTGGCAGTTCGCCTTCGACGAGAAGGCGCCGCGGGCGCTGCGGGCCACCTTCGCCGCGGGGCTGATCGCGGCCGTGATCGGGCTTTGGCAGATGCTGCGGCCGGCGACGGGACGGGTGGCGCCGCCCTCCAATGCAGACCTCGCCGACGCCGCGCGCATCATTCGCGCGCAGGAACGCAGCGACGCGATGCTCGCCATGATGGGCGACAAGAGCTTCCTGTTCTCGCCCGACCGCCGCGCCTTCCTGATGTATGCCAAGCGCGGGCGGTCCTGGGTCGCGCTGTACGATCCGGTCGGCCCGCGCGAGGCCTGGCCGGGCCTGATCGCCGAACTGGTGCGCCTCGCCCACGCCCATGACGGCCGCGCCGCGTTCTACCAGGTCCGTCCGGACAGCCTGCCGCTTTATCTTGAAGCCGGGCTGCGGCTGATCAAGCTGGGCGAGGAGGCACGCATCGACCTGCACGATTTCGGCCTCGACGGATCGAAGCGCACGCATCTGCGCTATGCGCTCAAGCGCGGCGCCCGCGAGGGCCTGACCGCCGAGATCATCGGCCCCGACGACATCCCCATGGTGCTGCCGCTGCTTCGCGGCATCTCGGATGCCTGGCTGCAGCACCGCCATGCGCGTGAGAAAGCGTTCTCGGTGGCCGCGTTCGAGCCGGCCTGGCTGGCGCCGCAATCCGTCATGCTGGTGCGCCAGCACGGCGTGCCGGTGGCGTTCGTCAGCTTCATGACCACGGATGTAGTCAGCGAGGCGACGCTCGGCGTCATGCGGCATATCGAAAGCGCTTCCGCCTATACCATGGACTTCCTGTTCACCCGCCTGGCGCTGCACCTGAAGGAGGCCGGATACGCCAGCTTCAGCCTCGGCATGGCGCCGCTGGCGGGAGTGGCGGCGACACCGCTTGCGTCCTCGTGGCACCAGGTTTCAGTGCTGCTGTGGCGCTATGGCGGACGGGTTTACAACTTCTCCGGGCTGCGCAGCTTCAAGAGCAAGTTCGGCCCGGTGTGGGAGCCGCGCTATCTGGCAGCCTCGGGCCCGCTCGGGCCGCTGCTTTCGCTGGCCGACGTCGCGCGGCTGTGCAGCGCCGGGGAGTCGTAAGTATGCCTGTGTCCGCTGCAGCCCATGGCCGCACGGCCGCGATCCGCCGCGCCGTGGTTGTCGTTGCCGCGGGTGCCATCCTGCTGGGTGTGCCCGCCGCCAAACTGTTTCTTGGCCGGATGACGCCGGCACGCGCCCCAGCGCCGCCCAGCTTCGTCGTCCCGCCCTCGCGCTACGGGACGTTGCACGTGGTCCCGCCGATTGGCGGGATGCGCGGCTTCGTCGTCCTGTTCTCGAAAGGCAATGGCTGGACCACCGAAGACCAGCAGGCGGCGACCCGCCTGGCGGAGCGCGGCGCGTTCGTCGCCGGCGTCGACACCGGCTATTACCTCTCCCACATCGACACCACGCCGGATTCCTGCAACCTGATGGATGGCGATGCGGAGACGATCGCCCACCAGATCCAGCGGGCGCTCGGCACCGAGCATTATTTCACGCCGATCATGGCCGGCGTTGGCGCCGGCGGCGCGCTGGCCGAGCGGGTGCTGGCGCTGGCGCCGGCGGTTTCCATTGCCGGCGCGCTGGCGGTGGACCCCGTGGCGAGTCCCGCCGTCACCGCCCTGCCCTGCGGCAACGATGCGACGCAACTGAACGGCTTCTGGGACATCGGCGCGACTCCCGGCTGGCCTGCCGCCGCCGCGGCCGAGGTGGCGGAGCGGCGCAAAGCCGGCGTCACCGCCGAGATCCACCCGCTGCCGGCGGGCGGCAGCGAGGCCGATCATCTGCTTGCGCTCGTCCTGCCGCACCTGGCGGCTGCCGACACCGGCGACAGCGTGGCCGACCTGCCGCTGGTCGAACTGCCCGCCGCCACGCCGGGCGACAGGCTTGCGGTCGTGCTGTCCGGCGACGGGGGATGGCGCGACATCGACAAGAGCATCGCCGAGACGCTTCGCCAGGACGGTGTCTCGACCATCGGGCTGGACAGCCTGCGCTACTTCTGGTCGGAGCGGACGCCGCAGCGCACGGCCGACGACCTCGCGCGGATCCTGCGGGCCTACATCGCCCGCTGGCATACCCGGCATGTGGCGCTGATCGGCTACTCCTTTGGCGCCGATGTGCTGCCGTTCGCATACGCCCGTCTGCCTACGGATCTGAAGACGCATATCGACCTGGTCTCTTTGATTGCCTTGTCCAAAGGCGCCGATTTCGAGATCCGGGTGGTCGGCTGGCTCGGCGCCCCGCCGAGCGCCAACGCCCTGCCGATACCGCCCGAGCTGGCGCGGATGCCGGCGGGGCGGGTGCAGTGCATCTATGGCGCGGACGATGACGAGGGTACCGCCTGCCCGGCGCTGGCAGGCACCGCGGCGGATGTGGAGCGGCTGCCCGGCGGTCATCACTTCGAGGGCGACTATGAGCGCCTGACCCGGCGCATCCTGGCGGCCTGGCGCGCGCGCATTGGGTAGGGGGCGGGTGATGT
>NZ_NHRY01000157.1 GCF_002937115.1 Rhodopila globiformis
GTGGGGCGCGGTGATGGGGCGCGGTGATGGGGCGTGGTGATGGGGCATGGCGATGGAAAATCGCCTGGGCCGCTGCGACGCCAGCCTTGATCTCTCCCCAAACCCGAAGGCTTGCCGTGAGTGGTTGGAGCCGCCGGACGCCGATCGGCTGCGGGGCGTCGTTCATGCCTGATGCGCCTGTGGCGCCGGTCCCTTTGTCATGGCATTCCGCAGGACGGCCGTTACGCGGTGGAACGTCTCTTTCCGCCCGGATGAGCGCCGCCACGCCAGCCCGATGCGGCGATAAGGCGTTTCGCCGTCCAGCGGCACGACCGACAGATCAAGGCCGCGCAGGATTCCGGCATCCAGCGCCATTTCCGGCAGCAGCGTAACCCCCAGCCCGTTCGCGACCATCTGCGCCAGCGTGTGCAGGCTGGTGCCCTGGAAGGCGACGTTCCGCCGCGCGCCCTCCAGCTCGCAGGCGGACAGCGCGTGGTCACGCAGGCAGTGCCCGTCCTCCAGCAGCAGCAGGTCCTCCAACGCCATGTCCGCGGGGCGTACCGCGCTGGCCTTGCACAGGCGGTGCCCCGGCGGGCAGGCCACCCAGAAGCGGTCGCGGGCGAATTCGATCGTCTCCACGTCCTCCATCGGGTAGGGCAGCGCCAGCACGACCGCGTCCAGCCCGCCGGCATGGAGTTGCTCCACCAGCCGCGCGCTCTGATCCTCGCGCAGGTAGAACTTCATCTGCGGGAACGCCAGGCGCAGCGCCGGCATCGCCTGCGGCAGCATGAACGGCCCGATGGTGGGGATCACGCCGACGTGCAACGGCCCCGTGAACGGATCGCGCGCCGCCAGCGCGGCGTCCACCAGATCCTCGGCGCCTTTCAGCAGGGCCTGTGCCCGCGTTGCGATGTCCTGGCCCAGTGCCGTCGGCACGACCAGGCGCCGGCTCCGCTCCAGCAATGGCGCCCCCAGCAGATCCTCCAGTTCCTGGATGGCGGCGCTGAGCGTCGACTGGCTGACCAGGCACGCCTCGGCCGCTCGCCCGAAATGGCGGCGTTCGACGACCGCGACCAGGTAGCGGAGCTGGCGCAGGGTAGGCATTGGCTTCATGAGGGATTTGTAATCGATTTAACCGATCAATCAAATCGGTATTTTATGCTTTTTTTGGTCAAACAGGTGCCGTATCCATCTTTTGCCAAGCCGCCGGGACGGCCCCAGTTTTGGCGAACAGCGTTGCGGGGGCAAATCTGCAGGAACCAACTATGTCCCTGATCAACACCACGGTGATGCGGTTCCAGGCGACGGCCCGCAAAAGCGGCAGGTTCACCGTGGTCCCCGAGGCCACCCTGCGGGGTCGGCGGGCCGGTCGCCGTCTGTCCGGCGGGTCTGACCGTCGCCGGCCCGATCGCGCCGGAAGGCGGACCTATTGGCGCGGCAACAGTCTGATTTTGCCGCAATGCCTGGACGGTCGCGGGCAGACGGCCGGGATGCCCGGGCACCTGCTGACGATTGCCATGAGGCGTATCGCAACGAGTCACAAGGGATGACAGCACAATCCCGGTCACATGGTGCAAGCAAAGGAGCAAGTCATGGATAGTAACAACGCCACTCCCTCCGGCAGGTGCCCGATCATGCACGGCGGGGTGACATCGGCCGGCATGTCGAACATGGATTGGTGGCCCAAGGCACTGAACCTCGACATCCTGCATCAGCACGACACCAAGACCAACCCGATGGGCACGGCCTTCAACTATCGGGAAGAAGTCAGGAAGCTGGATGTCGAAGCGCTCAAGCAGGACCTCAAGGCGCTGATGACCGACAGCCAGGGATGGTGGCCGGCCGACTGGGGACACTATGGCGGCCTGATGATCCGCATGGCCTGGCACTCGGCGGGCACCTACCGCATCGCGGACGGCCGGGGCGGCGGCGGGCGGGGCAACCAGCGTTTCGCGCCGATCAATTCCTGGCCGGATAACGTCAACCTCGACAAGGCGCGCCGCCTGCTGTGGCCGATCAAGAAAAAGTACGGCAACAAGCTGAGCTGGGCCGACCTGATCCTGCTTGCGGGCACCATGGCCTATGAGTCGATGGGCCTGAAGACTTTCGGCTTCGCCTTTGGCCGTGAGGACATCTGGCATCCCGAAAAGGACACCTACTGGGGCTCGGAGAAGGAGTGGCTTGCCCCCAGCGGCGGCGCAGGCAGCCGCTACTCCGGCGAGCGCGACCTGGAAAACCCGCTGGCCGCCACGATGATGGGCCTGATCTACGTCAACCCCGAAGGCGTGGACGGCAAGCCCGACCCGCTCAAGACCGCCCACGATGTCCGCATCACCTTCGCCCGCATGGCGATGAACGACGAGGAAACCGTGGCCCTGACCGCCGGCGGCCACACCGTCGGCAAGTGCCACGGCAATGGCAATGTGGCCAACCTCGGCGCCGCGCCGGAAGGCGCCGACCTCGTGGAGCAGGGGCTGGGCTGGATCAACCACACGAGCCGCGGTATCGGCCGCGATGCGGTCACGAGCGGCATCGAGGGGGCCTGGACCACGCATCCCACCCAATGGGACAATGGCTATTTCTCGCTGCTGCTCAACCACGACTGGGAACTGAAAAAAAGCCCGGCGGGCGCATGGCAGTGGGAGCCGATCGCCATCCGGGAAGAAGACAGGCCAGTCGACGTGGAGGATCCCTCGATCCGCCACAACCCGATCATGACCGACGCCGACATGGCGATGAAGATGGATCCCGCTTACCGGAAGATTTCGGAGCGTTTCCACACGGATCCGGCCTGCTTCTCGGACGCGTTCGCGCGCGCCTGGTTCAAGCTGACTCACCGCGACATGGGGCCGAAGTCCCGCTATATCGGCCCGGATGTCCCGCAGGAGGACCTGATCTGGCAGGATCCGGTGCCCGCTGGCCGCAAGGACTACGACGTGGCGGCGGTGAAGGCAAAGATCGCCGCCAGCGGTCTGAGCATCAGCGACATGGTCGCGACAGCCTGGGACAGCGCCCGCACGTTCCGGGGTTCGGACAAGCGCGGCGGCGCCAACGGCGCACGCATCCGCCTGGCGCCGCAGAACGACTGGGAGGGCAACGAACCGGCACGCCTGTCCAGGGTCCTGGTCGTGCTGGAGAAGATCGCGGCCGAGACCGGCGCCAGCGTGGCCGACGTGATCGTGCTGGCGGGCAACGTCGGCGTCGAGCAGGCGGCCAAGGCGGCGGGCGTTGCGGTTACGGTGCCGTTCGCGCCAGGCCGCGGCGATGCCACGGCGGCGATGACGGATGCCGAGTCGTTCGATGTGCTGGAGCCTCTGGCCGATGGTTTCCGCAACTGGCTGAAGAAGGACTACGCCGTCAGCGCCGAGGAACTGCTGCTGGACCGTGCCCAGCTGATGCAACTGACGGCCTGCGAGATGACCGTGCTGGTGGGTGGCATGCGTGTGTTGGGCGCCAACCACGGCGGTGCACGGCATGGCGTGTTCACCGACCGCGTCGGCGCCTTGACGAACGACTTCTTCGTCGCCCTGACCGACATGGCCTACACGTGGCAACCGGCAGGGCCGAACCTGTACGACGTCCGCGATCGCAACACCGGCGCCGTGAAATGGTCGGCCACCCGCGTCGATCTGGTGTTCGGCTCGAACGCGGTTCTGCGTGCCTATGCCGAGGTCTATGCGCAGGACGACAACAAGACCAGGTTCGTGCAGGACTTCGTGGCGGCCTGGACCAAGGTGATGAACGCCGATCGTTTCGACTTGCTGTGATTTCGACGGGACATCCCTGTACGGCCGGACATGGCTGTGTGGGTTGACCAAAGCCCGGGAGTGATGAAAAGCCGGACAGCCATGGTGCTGTTCGGCTTTTTCCTGCGTTGGCAAGGCCTGCTGGCAGGCCATTTCCTCCTGTCCCGCTGGCTACAGCAAATCGCAAGTAAGTTGGGACGCAGGCGGCCTGTCCTCACCGTCATGGCCCGGCGTGTCCGGGCCACCTATTCCAGCACGTGTGCCGCGACAGGTGGCCCGGACCCGCCCTACGCAATGCACACATCCTGGAAACGAGTCGGAAATGACCGTAAGATCAAGTGCTTGCCTGGGCGCCAAGAGCGTTCCACCATCGTCATGGCCCGGCTTGTCCGGGCCACCTATTCCAGCACTTGTGCCGCGACAGGTGGCCCGGACAAGCCGGGCCATGACGAAAGGGAAACGCAGCGGCGGACCGTTTCCAAGATGTGTGCATCCCGTAGGGACACGCCCGGCCATGACGATGAAGACAGGCCGTCTGCGTCCCAACTAACCTGCGGTCTGCTGTAACATGAGGCATTGGGACATCTCCATCGGCGTATTGTTTTTCCCTGGCCCGGCACTTCGCGGATGACTTGCAGTGGGCCCGGTCGGCGGCGGCCAAAGTATTCCGAAATCGATCCGATCGATCCGTGGTACTCGACGTTTTCGTGCAGCCCGACGCCCGTGCGCCTTCGTGACACGACCCGCTCGTCAGAGTGACGGGGAAACCTCCGTCCGATATCGGAACGTTCGCCCCGCGAAGCCGGTTCGGCTTTACATCTGCACGACGCTGTTCAGCGCGAAGTCGTCGCCCGGCGGATTTTCGCCTATCTGCACGGTAGTGTCGTTGGTAAAGACGTACCGCGGCACCGGCGGGTTGTACGGGGCCGGAACGCCGGCATGAACGCGCCCGGCCAGGTCGTACTTCGACCCATGGCAGTGGCAGAAATAGCCGCCCGGCCAGTTCTCCACCGGGACGGTCGCATCCGGCTTCGAATACAGGGTGGGGACGCAGCCGAGGTGGGTGCAGATGCCCACCAGCACGGCGAACTCCTGCCTGACGCTGCGGTGCCAGTTCTCGGCATAGGCGGGCTGCTGGTGAACGCTGGATTGCGGGTCCCGCAACCGGCCGGTCAGCGTCGGGTCCTGCAACCGCGCCAGCGCCTGCTTGCTGCGGCGCAGGACGAAGATCGGGCTGCCACGCCACAGCGCGATGATCTGCTGTCCCTCCTGGATCTTGCCGAGGTCGACGTCGATCGGCACGCCGGCGGCCAGCGTATCCCGGGCCGGGTCCATGCTGTTGATGAACGGCCAGGCGACGGCGCCGGCGCCAATGGCTGCGCCCACCGTCGTGATCAGGGTCAGGAAATCGCGTCGCGAGCCGTCCTGGACAGGCCCGGCTGTATGTTGTTCTATCGTAACAGAAGCGGACATGGCTTGTCCTCCTGCGCGGTTGGGTCGGTGCGTCAGCGGACGACGCTCAGCCAGCAGGGGCTGAGCCAGAACTAATCAGTAAGATATATCTTATAAGGCGGGATGGCAACCATCCGATACCATGCAGTTTTCGCGCCCCTGTCTCGCCGTCAGCGCCTGATGCGCAACAACCGCCTCACGTGCCGCACGGCCGTTCGTGTACCGTCACGGTGGCCCTGCGGCCGGCGCAGCCCGCCGCGACGCCGCCGGGGCCATTGGCGGGATGCCGACATCCTGGCATTGATCAACCCGGCCGCCGATCGGCTATAATGGCGCGCGTTACAAGGAGTTAAGGGATGCGGGTACGCTGGGGATTCGCGCTGGTCGGCCTGCTGCTGACCGGGATCGGGGCAGCCCATGCCCAGACGCCAGCCGCCGCGGCCGCGGCGCCGCTGCGCACCTACGCGCTGTCGCAACTGGGACAGCCGGCACTGCCGCCTGATTTCAAGTACTTCCCCTACGTCAACCCAGACGCCCCCAAGGGCGGCGAGGTGGTGCTCGGCGCCATCGGCACCTTCGACAGCTTCAACCCGTTCATCGTCCGCGGCACCCCCGCCTCCGACATCCTGCGGGTCTGGGACACCCTGATGAAGCCCAACGCCGACGAGGCCGAGAGCGAATACGGCCTGCTGGCCCAGACCGTCGAAATCCCGGCGGACCGCATGGGCGTCGCGTTCGAGCTGCGGCCCGAAGCGAAATTCAACGACGGCACCCCGGTCACCGCCGAGGACGTCGCCTGGACCTTCGAGACCCTGCGCGACAAAGGCCGCCCGTTCTACCGCCAGTACTACGCCGACGTCGCCTCGGTCTCCGTCGAGGGCCCGCGCCGGGTGGTGTTCCACTTCAAATCCAACACCAACCGCGAACTGCCGCTGATCCTCGGCCAGATGGTCGTGCTGCCGAAGCACTGGTGGCAGGGACGCGACTTCGACAAGCCACTGACCGACCCGCCGCTCGGCTCCGGCCCCTACCGCGTCGGCCATTACGAGTTCGGCCGCACCCTGACGCTGGAGCGCGTGCCCAACGTCTGGTCGAAGGACCTGCCGGTGATGCGCGGCCAGGACAATTTCGCTAAGCGGCGCACCGAGTATTTCCGTGACTCGACGGTGGCGCTGGAGGCGTTCAAGGCCGGGCAGATCGACTTCCGCGAGGAGAACATTGCCAAGGAATGGGCCAATTCCTATGACTTCCCGGCGGTGCAGCGCGGCGCCGTCATCAAGCGGGAATTCCGTCACCACCTGCCCACCGGCATGCAGGGCTTCGGCATGAACACCCGCCGGCCGCTGTTCCAGGATGTCCGCGTGCGGCACGCCCTGGCGCTGGCCTTCGACTTCGAGTGGGCCAACGCCAACCTGTTCTATGGCGCCTATACCCGCACCACCAGCTACTTCAGCAACAGCGACCTCGCCTCCAGCGGCATCCCGCAAGGCGACGAGCTGGCCCTGCTGAACAAGTACCGCGAGGCGCTCCCGCCCGAGCTGTTCACCCAGCCGTTCACGCTGCCGGTGACCGACGGCTCCGGCAACAACCGCAAGGAACTCCGCGCCGCGCTGAAGCTGCTGGAGCAGGCCGGCTGGAAGGTGCGCGACCGCAAGCTGGTCAACGCCAACGGCCAGCCCTTCAGCTTCGAGATCCTGCTGGCCCAGCCCGCCTTCGAGCGCGTCGCTCTCCCCTACGTGCAATGGCTCTCCAAGATCGGCATTGACGCCCACGTGCGCACCGTCGATCCGGCGCAGTATGAACGCATGCTGGACACCTACGACTACGACATGATCGTGGTGGCGTTCGGCGAGTCCGAAAGTCCCGGCAACGAGCAGAGCGGCTACTGGACCTGCCCCGCCGTCAAGCCCGAGGGCGGCGACAACCTGATGGGCGTCTGCAGCCCGGTGATCGACGACCTGGTGCACCAGGTCCTGACCGCTCCCGATCGCGCCCACCTGCTGACCGCGACCCATGCCCTGGACCGCGTCCTGCTGTTCAACTGGTACGTCGTGCCGCACTGGTACCTGCAGTCCGTGCGCGCCGCCTACTGGAACCGCTTCGGCTTCGTCGACAAGCCGGTGCGCACCGGCATTGCCTTCGACAGCTGGTGGCTCGACCCCGTCAAAGCCGCCGCCAACGACGCCGCCCGGCGCAGCGGGCTATGAGGCAGGGAAGGAAAGGCGAGGGGCTCCGCCCCTCGACCCCGCCAAGGGCCGACGGCCCTTGGCACCCCTTAATGGCGGCTGGACAGGAGGGGGCGACCGCGCCGGTTGCAACCGCTGCGTTGCCCCCTCCTGTCCACCCGCCGTCATGGGATCAAAGGGGGCGTCGCCCCCTTTGCGGGTCCAGGCATGCCCCCTGCGGAGGCGGGGGGGCGGAGCCCTGGCCTTCCTGTCCTGCCACAAGCCTGGTGCACTGATGGGCGCCTATCTTGTGCGGCGGTTGTTGCTGGTGATTCCGACGCTGTTCGGGATCATCGCCATCAACTTCGTGGTCGTCCAGTTCGCGCCGGGCGGGCCGGTGGAGCAGATGATCTCCGAACTCAAGGGCCGCGGCACCGGCGTGATCGGGCGGGTGACCGGGGCCGGGGCGGCGGAGACGGCGCCGACGTCGGACAACGGCTATCGCGGCGCGCGCGGGCTGGATCCGCATGTGCTGGCGGACATCAGGAAGATGTTCGGCTTCGACAAGCCGCCGTTGGAACGCTTCCTGCTGATGGTGCGGGGCTATCTCACGTTCGATTTCGGCCGCAGTTTCTTCCGCGACAAGCCGGTGATCGAGCTGGTCAAGGAGAAGATGCCGGTTTCCGTCTCGCTCGGGCTGTGGTCCACGCTGCTGGTGTATTTCGTCTCGATCCCGCTGGGCATCGCCAAGGCGGTGCGGGACGGCAGCCGCTTCGACGTGGCCTCCAGCGCCGCGGTGCTGGTCGGCTACGCGGTGCCGGGGTTCCTGTTCGCCATCCTGCTGGTCGTGCTGTTCGCCGGCGGCAGCTTCGTGCAGTGGTTCCCCCTGCGCGGCCTGCACAGCGAGGGGGCCGCGGCCTGGAGCATGCCCGCCCGCATCACGGACTACCTCTGGCACATGGTGCTGCCGACCACGGCGCTGGTCGTCGGCGGGTTCGCCGGGCTGACCGTGCTGACCAAGAACTGCTTTCTCGAGGAAATCCGCAAGCAGTACGTCGTCACCGCCCGGGCCAAGGGCGCCGGCGAGCAGCGCATCCTGTACCGCCACGTGTTCCGCAACGCCATGCTGCTGATCGTCGCCGGGTTCCCCTCGGCCTTCATCGGTATCCTGTTCTCCTCCGCGCTGCTGGTGGAGATCATTTTCTCGCTCGACGGGATGGGCCTGCTGGGCTTCGAATCGGCGATGCGGCGCGATTATCCGGTGATGTTCGGCACGCTCTACATGTTCACCCTGCTCGGCCTGCTGATGCAGATCGTCGGCGACATGATGTATACCGTCGTCGATCCGCGCATCGACTTCGAGGCGCGGCAGTGATGGATCCGATACGACAGCAGACCGCAGGTCGGTTGGGACAGGGCGACGGCGCGCCCCCACCGTCATGGCCCGGCTCGTCCGGGCCACCCGTCGCGGCACATGTGCTGGAACAGGTGGTCCGGACAGGCCGCATAGGCGCTGACAGAACCGGAAACAGGGCGTGGTCGTCGCCCTGCCGTCATGGCCGGGCGTGTCCCGGCCATCTGCGCTTCGACGGTGGGGGGTGGATGGCCGGGACACGCCCGGCCATGACGGAGAGGCAATGGACCCGGTTCCATCGTTCTACAGCAGACCGCGGGTCGGTTGGGACGCACAGGCGGTCTGTTTCCATCGTCATGGCCGGGCGTGTCCCTACGGGATGCACACACCTCGGAAACGGTCCGCGCAGCGTGGCTCCTCCCGTCATGGCCCGGCTTGTCCGGGCCACCTATTCCAGCACTTGTGCCGCGACAGGTGGCCCGGACAAGCCGGGCCATGACGATGGGGGAACGCTCTTGGCGCCCAGGCAAGCACTTGATTTTACGGTCATTTCCCACTCGTTTCCAGGATGTGTGCATTGCGTAGGGCTTGTCCGGGCCACCTATTCCAGCACTTGTGCCGCGATAGGTGGCCCGGACAAGCCGGGCCATGACGATGAGAGCGCGCCGTCGCCCCGCCTTCATCGACGTGCGGTTCCCCGTAGCGCTCAACCGCAAGGGCTGCCGGCATGACCCCCCTGACCCGCCGCCGCCTGGCGGTGTTCCGCGCGCACAAGCGCGGCTGGTGGTCGCTGTGGATCTTCCTGGTCCTGTTCATCGTCACCCTGTTCGCCGAATTCCTCGCCAACGACCGCCCGCTGCTGATCCGCTTCGACGGCCACTGGTATGTCCCGGTGCTGCAGGACTACAGCGAGGACACCTTCGGCCCGGACTTCCTGCCGACCGGGGCGGACTACACCGATCCGGATGTGCAGGCGGCGATCCGCAAGCATGGCTGGATGATCTGGCCGCTGGTTCCGTATTCCTACGACACGCTGGTCAAGGCCCTGCCGACGCCCGCGCCGTCCCCGCCGGACTGGCAGAACCCGCTGGGCACCGACGACCAGGCGCGTGACGTGCTGGCGCGGGTGATCTACGGCTTCCGCATTTCCGTGCTGTTCGGCTTCACCCTGACCGCGATCTCCTCCGTCATCGGCATCGCCGCCGGCGCCATCCAGGGCTATCGCGGCGGCCTGGTGGACCTGCTGTTCCAGCGCTTCATCGAGATCTGGTCGGGCATGCCGCAGCTTTACCTGCTGATCATCCTCGCCAGCATCATCACCCCCAGCTTCTGGGTGCTGTTGCTTTTCCTGCTGCTGTTCAGTTGGATGAACCTGACCGGCGTGGTGCGCGCCGAGTTCCTGCGCGGCCGCAACCTGGACTACGTCCGCGCCGCGAAAGCCCTGGGCGTGTCGGACACGGCGGTGATGTGGCGCCACATCCTGCCCAACGCCATGGTCGCGACGCTGACCTTCCTGCCGTTCACCCTGTCCGGCTCGGTCACCATCCTGGCCAGCCTGGACTTCCTCGGCTTTGGCCTGCCCCCCGGCTCGCCGTCGCTGGGTGAGCTGGTGTCGCAGGGCAAGAACAACCTCCAGGCACCCTGGCTGGGCATCACCGCCTTCCTGGTGCTGGGCACCCTGCTGACCCTGCTGGTGTTCATCGGCGAGGCCGTGCGCGACGCCTTCGACCCGCGCAAGACCCCCATCATCGGCCCACGCCAATGAGCCTCGTCACCGTCGAGGGCCTGACCGTCTCCTTCGGCAAGCGCGTCGTCGTGGACGGCGTCGGCTTCACCCTGGACCGCGGCGAAACCCTGGCGCTGGTGGGCGAAAGCGGCTCCGGCAAGTCGCTGACCGCCTTGTCCCTGCTGCAATTGCTGCCGACCGGCGGCGTCTCCACCGGCCGCGTGGTGTTGGACGGCCAGAGCGTCATCGGCGCCGGCGATGGCTTGCTGCGCCGGCTGCGCGGCGGCGTCGCCGGCATGGTGTTCCAGGAGCCGATGACCAGCCTCAACCCGCTGACCCGCATCGGCAAGCAGATCGCCGAGGCCGTGCACCTGCACCAGAAGCTCTCCCCCGCCGCCACCCGCGCCCGCGTCGTCCAACTGCTCTGCGAGGTCGGCTTTCCCGACGCCGCTCACCGGCTCGACGCCTTCCCGCACCAGCTTTCCGGCGGCCAGCGGCAGCGGGTGATGATCGCCATGGCGCTGGCCAACGACCCCGCCCTGCTGATCGCCGACGAGCCGACGACGGCGCTGGACGTCACCATCCAGGCGCAGATCCTGAAGCTGCTGGCGGCGGAGAAGGCGGCCCGCGGCCTGGCGCTGCTGCTGATCAGCCACGACCTGTCGATCGTGCGGCGCTATGCCGACAAGGTCTGCGTGATGAAGAACGGTTGCGTGGTGGAGGCCGGCGCGGTGTCGCAGGTGTTCGGCGCGCCGCGCCATCCCTACACCAAAATGCTGCTCGCCGCCGAGCCGCGCGGCCGCCCGCTGCCGTTGGAGACGAACGCCCCGGTGCTGATGCAGGGCAGCGACGTGAAGGTGCACTTCCCGATCCGCCGCGGCGTGCTGCGCCGGGTCGTCGGTCATGTCCGCGCCGTCGATGGCGTCGACGTCCTCGTCCACCAAGGCGAGACCGTCGGGCTGGTGGGCGAGAGCGGCTCCGGCAAGTCCACCATGGGCTACGCGCTGCTGCGCCTGGCCGAGGCGCAGGGCTGCATCCGGTTCGACGGCCAGGACCTGTCGCTGCTCGACAAGAAGCGCCTGCGCAAGCTGCGCGCCGACATGCAGATCGTCTTCCAGGACCCCTACGGCAGCCTGTCGCCGCGCATGACCGTGGCCGAGATCGTCGGCGAGGGCCTGACGGTGCACGAGCCCGCGCTGTCTCGCACCGATCGCGCCTGGCGCGTGGCGGCGGCGCTGGAGGAGGTCGGCCTTCCCGCCGACAGCGGCGACCGCTACCCGCACGAGTTCAGCGGCGGCCAGCGCCAGCGCGTCGCCATCGCCCGTGCCATGGTGCTGAAGCCCCGCTTCGTCGTGCTGGACGAGCCGACCAGCGCGCTGGACATGTCGGTGCAGGCGCAGATCGTCGATCTGTTGCAGCAGCTCCAGCGCGACCACCGCCTGGGCTATCTGTTCATCAGCCACGACCTGCGCGTCGTCCGCGCGCTGGCGCACCGCATCCTGGTGCTGCGCCAGGGGCGGCTGGTCGAGCAGGGGCCGGCCGAGGAGATGCTCTCCCGGCCGCGGCACGACTACACGCGGGCGCTGATGGCCGCGGCCTTCAGCCTGGATGCCGACGACAGCGTCGTGGCGGAGCCGTAGGTCCCCCCTCGTCATGGCCGGGCGTGTCCCTACGCAATGCACACATCCTGGAAACGAGTCGGAAATGACCGTAAAATCAAGTGCTTGCCTGGGCGCCAAGAGCGTTCCCCCATCGTCATGGCCCGGACAAGCCGGGCCATGACGAAAGGGAAATGCAGCGGCGGACCGTTTCCGAGATGTGTGCATCCCGTAGGGCGTATCCCGGCCATCCACCCCCCGCCGTCGAAGCGCAGATGGCCGGGACACGCCCGGCTATGACGATGGGGAGAAGCCCTTGCTCCGCCTGCATCCATTCCCTGCCGCACGCATCCCGAACCCAGCCGCCGCCTACTCCGTCCTGATCGTCAGCACGTCCGTCTCGATCCGGGTCCCGCCGATATGGCTGAACAGCGCGTCCAGCTCACCCGCCATCTGATCCGGCAGAGGCGCCGACGGCGCGCCCAGCAGCGCGTGCGGCAGTTCCGGCGAAATGTCCCGGTCCGCCAGCCAGCAGCGGACCTGTCCGACGGCCGGCGAGGCCGTCAGCCCAACCGGCTGCCGCCGTCCCGGGATCGGCAGCGGCACCGAGCCGGGCAGTTGCGCGCCGTTGAACGCGCCGGCCGGGAAAAGCGGCCTGGCGCCGCCGTCCGCGCCGGCGACGCAATACAGGTAGCCGTCCATGTTCGCCGTCACCGTCAGCGCAATCGGCTCGCCGGCATGGTAGGTCGGCCGCCGCCCGCGGTCGGTGGTGATCCAGACCTCGGGCCCGACCACCAAGCGGCTGAACCGTTTCAGTTCTTCCTCGAACTGGTCGCGGCAGCCCAGGACGAAGCCGCGGGCGATCCGCGCCGCTCCGCCGGTGGTGGACGCGACGTCACGGAACGTCACCGTCGCCCGCGCCGTGCCGCCGGTGGTGATCTCGAACTGGCTGCCGTCCTCGATCGGCACGTCGGCGGGCCATTCGATGCGCTGCGCTCCCTGCGGCCAGGCCAGGGCCCGGTTGTTGCCCTTGCGGCGCAGCGCATAGGTGCCCGGCCCGCCGGACGGCCGGGTGATCCACACCGACGTGGCCGGTTCCACGCAATAGGTGCCGGACCGTTCGGGATCGACCTGGACATCGTCCAGCGCCGCGACCGGTCGCCCCGGATTGATCGAGCGGGTGCCGCCGATGACCGTCGCGTCGACGCCGTGCAGGCGGAACATGTCGGCGAACATGGCGGCGCTGCCGCTGCCCCCGCTTGGCCGCTGCTGTGCCAGCGTGCCGTCGAACGGGCCCCGCAGGCGCAGGACTTCGCCTGACTGGAACAGCAACGTTGCCGTCGCCCCCTCCGGCACGCTCAGCCGATCGGCGGTGGCGACCACCATGCCGGGGTTGTAGCCGGGCACGGTCGAGGCCAGCAGCACGGCATCCTCGGCGTGCGCCCGGCCACAGGCGAGCGACGCGACCGCCAGGCCCAGGTGCAGCACGGCCCGGCCGAGATGGTTCAACAGGCGCGGCATCGTCGAAGATCCTTTCGTCACAAACCTGAAGCAGACCCCGCTCGCGTCCGAATGCGCGAAGCGGTGAAGATACGCGTGAAACAAAAGGCCGGTCCGTTTCGCGCGCCGGCGCGCCCTGTCGTCATGGCTGGCGCAGGCCCGCCATCCACGCCTTGCGGGGCTGGTACCAGCGAAGGCCTGGATGCCGACCCGGAGCCTGTGCCCAGGCTTGTCCCGGGTAGTCGCCATAACGGTAAGGCAACGGCCGCGTGCCTCAACCGACCCTCGGCGTGTTGTAGCCCATCGGCCGGCGCGGTGGTGTGGGCGGGTTCACAGCCCGCGCCTCACGTTCGCGATAACGTAAACTTTCATTGATTTCAAATGACGGAAGCGCGCAATGCGTCGAATCAAAGACAACGCAAGTATTGAAGTGCGGCAGGGCAACACGGGGAGCGAACGATGAAGCAGAGGCGTCTGCTCGCATGTGCGGTTGCCGTCCTGGCGGCAACCGGCGGTTTCGCCATGGCGCAGCGCAAGCCCATGCCTGACAACGCAAGGGTCTATATCATCTGGCCGGCCGACGGGCAGGTGATTCCGGGCGGCAAGTTCTGGGTCCGCATGGGCCTGAGCAATGCCGGAGTGGCGCCGGCGGGGATCGTCAAGAAGTACACCGGCCATCACCATCTGCTGGTGGACACCGACCTGCCGCCGCTCGACCAGGAAGTCCCCAACGACAAGCATCATCTGCATTTCGGCCTTGGCCAGACCGAGACGCGGTTGGAGCTGCCGCCCGGCCGCCATACGCTGCAGCTGCTGTTCGCCGATGACGCGCACATCCCGCACGATCCGCCGCTTTATTCCAAGAAAATCACGATTATCGTTCCGCCCTGACAGCGCGGTGGCAAAGGAGAATTCCATGGGTGAGTTGCATCGCCTGACGATGCTCTCCCTGGAGGCCGAGGGTTTCCGGGGATGCTGTGCGCCGGGCTGGCGGACGGCGCGCATGGTCAGGATGATCCGAAGGGCTGCGGGTCCGTCCGGCGCTTTGGCAATCGCTCTGCTGGCCGCCCCGGCGTTCGGCCAGGAGCCTGCCGCCGCGCCGCCGCCGGCGCAAGAGCATCCCGCGGCAGCGGGTCAGGCCGCGCCGGATGCCCACGCGGCACCGGATGCTCACGCCGTGCCGGCGGGCGGTTTCAAGCGGACGCCGGCGCCGGCCGGCGCCTATGTCTATATCGGCTGGCCGAATGATGGCGAAGTCATTCACAGCACCCACATCCATGTCTGGTTCGGCACCCGCAATTTCGGGGTGGCGCCGGCGGGAACCTACAAGCCGAACACCGGCCACCATCATTTGCTGGTGGACACGGACCTGCCGCCGATGGATCAGCCGATCCCGAACGACAAGCACCACCTGCATTTCGGGCTTGGCCAGACCGAAACGGTGATCGAATTGCCGCCAGGCACGCACACGCTGCAGCTGCTGATGGCCGACGGCGACCATATCCCGCATGATCCGCCGTTGATGTCGAAGAAAATCACCATTCATGTCGTGGGGACAGAGAGCAGGGTCGCCGGGACTCGGTGAGGCTGGGTCGAGAGGCTGGGCGGGTTTTCCCGGCACGGCTGATGAGGGCGCTGGGGGCGGAGCGGACGTTGGTGCGGTGCGTCATTGGCGGGGGCGGTGGCGTTGATGACGCGTTTCTGTTCGCACAGAGAATAAAGGGAGGTGACGGAGGACCACAGGGGATCAGGGGGACGTTGCGCGGCCCGGTGCGGAGGTTGCTGTTGTAACAAGCGGTTCATCGGCCCGCCCGTGTGGCGATGCCCTGTGCCGCTTGGGGCTTGGTGCGGAATAACCGCGCCTGTTGTGGCACGGACGCTTCGATCGTCGTGACGCGGAAGCACCTGGTGCGCCCGCTCCGGCGGATCGGTTGTTTCGCCCGGGCCCATAATCCGGCAGTTCCGGGTGTCATGCGCTTCGCGCGCAACGCCACATTTTCTTCTCAGTGTCTCTCTGCGGTTCTCAGTTCTCCTCTGTGGTACCATATCCGGACGATCCGCCCGCACCCCCGCCGCCGATGGCCCACGATCGGCCCGGGCACAGACAGCACCCATCCAGACCGGAGGCGCCCGCACCGTACCACCGCCTCGCCACCGGCAC
>NZ_NHRY01000158.1 GCF_002937115.1 Rhodopila globiformis
CGAACTCGGCCGTGAAAACCCCCAGCGCCCATGGTACTGTGCCTCAAGGCACGGGAGAGTCGGTCGCCGCCAGGTCGTCCAATCCACTCTGGTCCCCTCTCCCCATCCAACGCGGGGTGGAGCAGCCCGGTAGCTCGTCAGGCTCATAACCTGAAGGCCGCAGGTTCAAATCCTGCCCCCGCAACCACTTTCACCGAACTCGCGAACAAAGCCGGATCAACGCTCGGCACTCGGCCGCGCGACGACCGTGCCGGATTGCCCGCGTCGGTCATCCCGAGGCGCAGCATCGACACGATCGCGCCGCTGATCTCGACCTCGAGACCGCGGCCGTTCTGTGCCGGATGCAGATCCACGCGCTCGATCAGGCCACGGACAACCTCCAGCGCCTCCGGCCCGTTCGGATCCCGCCGCAGCGCTTCCTGCAGGTCAGCCACCCGCTCACGATAGACCTCTGCCAGATTGGGATGCAGGGACGGTGCCGGTGAGGCCGGCGTCTCGAGCGCCGCGCTCAGCGCCGCGCGGCGCCCCTCCAGGTCGTTCAACTGCTGCTGCAGGCCCGGTGCCCGAAAGCCGTCCGCCAGCGCGTCGATCAGGCCGTTGAGCTTACGCTCGACCTGCGCCAGCTCGCGTTCCTGCTGCGCGCGGGCGCCGTTGCGTTCGGCGGCCATGCGGTTCCACTCCGCGGTGAACCCGTCGACAAAGTCCGCCACCAGCGCCGGATCCATCATCTGAGTTCGCAGCGCGTCCAGGATCAGCGTCTCCAGGTGCTGACGCCGGATCCCGGCCTTGTTCGCGCACGTGCCCTGCCGCCGTGCGGCGCTGCAGGCAAGGTAGTCACGGCCGATATTGGTGAACACGCCGCCGCAGCAGCCGCAGAACGTCTTGTCGGTGAGCAGATGCTTCGCCCGGCGGGCTTCCCAGTAGCGCGGCCGGTCCGGTTCATTGGCGCCCGAGGCTTCGCGGATATCGGCAAGCCGCGCCTGAACCTGGTCCCACAGCGCCTGGTCGACAATCCGCAACGCGGGCACGTCCTCGATGATCCAGAGCTCCGGCGGGTTCATCTGCGAAACGCGCTTGCCGGTGTCCGGATCCTTCATGAAACGCATTCGGTTCCACACCAGCCGCCCGATGTAGAGCTCGTTGCGCAGTATGCCGGTGCCCCGGATGGCGTGGCCGCGGATCGTTGTATCGCGCCAGGCGCCCTCCGGACCCGGCACATGCTCAGCGTTCAGGGCCTTGGCGATCGCGATCGGGCTGTGCCCGGCGGCGAACAGCGCGAAGGTGCGCCTGACGATCGCCGCCTCCGCCTCATTGATGCGCCGGTCACCGCGGATCGGGTTCCCCTGGGCGTCGAACTGGCGGACCACGTCATAGCCGTAGGCACGCCCGCCGGCGGACTTGCCGACCTCCACCCGCCCCCGCAGGCCGCGGCGGGTCTTGTCCGCCAGGTCGTCGAGGGCGATGGCGTTCATCGTGCCCTTGAAGCCGATATGCAGCGGCGTGATCTCGCCCTCGGCGAGCGTCACCAGGCGAACGCCCAGGAACTTCAGCCGCTTGTACAGCCCGGCGATGTCCTCCTGGTCGCGCGACAGGCGGTCAAGCGCTTCCGTCAGGACCACGCGGATCGTTCCGGAGCGGACCGTCGCCAACATCGCCTGATAGCCGGACCGGCCACTGATGGCGCCGGTGATGGCGTAGTCCGCGAACGTCTGCACGACGTCCCAGCCTTCCGCCGCCGCCCGCTCCCGGCAGAGCCGGAGCTGGTCCTCGATCGAGGCGGGGCTCTGCAGGTCGCTGCTGAACCGGGCGTAGATCAGGGCCCTCAGCGCGACGCTGCCGTCCACAGGGCTCGGCGCAACGGGCGATGGCATGGTGGGCTTTCTGGTCCTCATGGTGGTCAGAACCGTCCGGATGCGTGGTTCAACAGAAGAAGCAGGCCGATAAGCAGAGCCACCACGAAGAGCAGGACCAGCGGCACGCGCATGATCGTGTAGCCACGGAACCGCTGGCGCGCCGCCTGCCGACCGAGCATCCGCGCCAGTTGCCGTAGCGCCTCTGGCGGGGCGTCAGCCGCCTCGGCCTGTGTGCGTTCAACGTTCTGGGCTGACGCGCTGGCTTGGCCGACTGCATTCGTGGCGGCGGTCGGCGCTTCCATGGCCGTCCGGCGAAGAGGCGACAAGCGTAGCGCGCGATTGTGAGTCATGGTGGCCTCAATGGCGTCGGATCGAAGCGTAGTATCGTATCGTATCCGATCATATTCCGAGCATCAACCAGAAAGCCCGCCTCTGTGTGGTCACCTCTGGTACCTGCGGAAATATCATCCCGAATGAAACCGATCGGGTGGGTTGGTGCGAGTCATCCTGCCCTTGGCAGCCCCGCCGCAACCCGGCTACTATGTGATAGATCATAGGCGATTCCTGGGGCAGATGAGCCTGCAGCCCGGCTCTACGAACGTTGCTGTGGAAAGCCGCGCATCCTCTGCCGAAGGGACTGAAGGTGTTACGCAGTTCAACAATCGAACTGGAACGGGACCGACGATTCGATTAGCTACGGTGACCACCGGCCGCCGGGCAAGCTTCCCCGAGCCTCGTCAGCGAGGGAAAGCTGCCTTGGTGCTTTGGGCCGGCACAGAGCTACCTAACGGGCGCCGCCCGCCCACTGCGCGGCCTCGTTCCACTCGGCACGAGCGTTCATGCGACCGAGCCTCAAAACCTTCTGAAAGTCGACGTCATTGGCCATGCACCACAGGAGCATGTCAGACAGGAGGTCGGTCATGACCTCGTTCGGGTCGTTGCCTGACGACGCCTCATAGAGTTCGGCAACCTGGTCAATCCGGGCGATGTGGTCTGCGACGGTGGGCATGGTCTGTATCCTCTGGAATAGGGGTTTGATCCAGTGTGTGGCATCGCGCGTAGCATGTCATCTATTTCGTTAAAGAAAATTGTTGACGGGAGGTCATAGGGAATCCCGTTCGTTTCAATCGTTGCTTCAGCGGTTGACGACCTTCCTCGAAGAGCTGGCTCTCTTCGCGGAAGCGGGCGGCGACGGACCTCGCCGGATCAGAGCGATAGCCGCACCATCCCGGAGAAATCCGGCAAAGTGTTGCGCGTCCTGGAATCAGTGTTACCCGGATCCACAAGCCTGCGAGGAAGCGTGCCTTGCATGATGCGGAATTCTTGTTACTTGAGACCGGTGTAACGGGGGGAGCAGCCAAACCTTCGCGATTCAGGCGGGAGGGCCGCAGACCACGCACAACCGCCGTTCCCGGCCTCCGCAACCAGCGATAGGCCATCAGGCGATGTTGCTTGCTGCACGGTAGCAGAGCCGCTGACGGCGAGGGTGCAATTATGGATCACACCACTGCGCGGATTCGGAAGGCTACCGCAGCCTGGGCGCCCGGCTGCGCCGATCGAAAGGCTGGACGGGAAAGCACCGGAACCACGGCCCCCTCCTGACGGGCGGCCTCATCAATGTCAAGCCCAACTTCCGCAGTTAGCGCCTGATGCTGCTTGAACCCGCCTTATTCGTCCCCTCGGGCATTCATTGCACAATCCGCTGCATTTGGCGGGTGATCGAAGAACTTGGTGCCTATCAGCGGGCATTTTGCCAGTCGGGAGCGTTCCGGAGCTGCTGATTTGGCCACATTGTTCCGCCTGCGCCCGCGGAAAATCCAGTTCCGTACAAGCGGCGCCGCCGCCGTGGCAACCGAGGCGGGGACCGAGCAGCCTGATGGGAGGTAG
>NZ_NHRY01000159.1 GCF_002937115.1 Rhodopila globiformis
CGCCCTCAACATCCTGCGGTTCAACAAGGTCAACAACGTCGCCGACGCCCTTTGGCGCAACGCCATGAACCTCAACCGTGTCCTGGCATATGGCGGAACCTGAAGTAATCAGAATCGAATGACCTTGGTTCAGACCCTGAAGCAACCGGGGTTAGGGCTCGGCAGGGACAGCGGCGACGCCTCGAGCTATGCGATCCACCTCAACACGATGTACCAGGCAGCTCCAGATGGTAGGCCCGGTTGCCTTGGGCGGCGGCCTAAAACACGAAGGGCGGGTATTTGCACTGGCAGATGTGGCAGCGTCGGGCTTCGTATTCCCGCAACATCGCCTGATGGGGTGTCTCGGTTGTGGGGGCCTCCTCGATCGCCCAACCGTCGTCAGGCGCCTTCCTGACGCTCAGCTGCATTTGGACCAGCCGCAATGAACGCAGCTGAGGCAGCCGGCCTCGCGCACCAGCCCAGGTTGGCTGCATTTCGGGCACAACGGACCAAGCGCGGTCGCGGCGGCCGGTGATGTCGCGTTGGCGGCCTTCTGGACGATCGGTTCTGCCGGCGTCAAAAAGCCCGTGTCAATCATGTGCCGTTCGATGACGTCGCCGATCGCGGCGACCAGCGATCCGACATAGCGGCCGTTCGTCCATTGACCGCCGCGCGGGTCAAACACCTGCTTGAGTTCTTCGGCGACGAAGGCCACCTCGCCGCCACGACGGAATACTGCGCTGATCATCCGCGTGAGCGCCACGACCCAGGCGTAGTGTTCCAGGTTCTTCGAGTTGACGAAAACTTCGAAGGGGCGGCGCCCGCTATCCGTCTCGATGTCGTTGATGGTGACGTACATCGCATGCTCGCTGTCGGGCCAGCGCAGCTTGTAGGTGGCGCCAACGAGTTTCTCGGCGCGAAGCAGCAACTCTCCCACGGCGGGGGCAGGCGAGGCGGCTGACGTCGCGGGTTTCACTTCGAGGACGGACCCGGTGATGGCGTTCGGGCGGTAGGTGGTGCAGCCTTTGCAGCCGCTGCGGTAGGCATCCAAGTAGACCGCCTTGAACGCCTCGAAGCTGATATCCTCCGGGACGTTGACCGTCTTGCTGATGGCGCTGTCGACGTGTCGCTGCACGGCGGCCTGCATCCGCACATGCTCTGCTGGGGTGAGGTCCTGGGCGGTGACAAAGCTGTCAGGCAGTTTGGCGTCCTCGCCATAAAGGTCCCGGAAGCGACGCAGCGCATAGTCCGAGACTTCCTCCTCGATCCTGGAGCCGTCCGGCTGTGTGACCTTGCGTGTGTAGGCCAGTGCGAACACCGGCTCGATGCCGGACGAGACGTTGTCGGCGACCAGGGAGATCGTGCCGGTCGGCGCGATCGACGTCAGCAGCGCGTTCCTGATCCCGCACGCGGCAATGAGTTCGCGGACATCGTTATCGAGCGCGCGGACCGTCTCGCCGGCGAGGTAGGCGTCCCGGTTGAACAGCGGGAATGCGCCCTTCTCCTCGGCTAGGCAGGCTGAGGCGAGATAGGCGGAGCGGCAGATCTGCCGGGCCCACTCCCCTGCCCGTTCGGCCGCCTCTGGCGACCCGTATCGGAGGTCAACCATCATCAGCGCGTCGGCGAGACCGGTCATGCCGAGGCCGATTCGGCGCTTGGCGATGGCTTCCTGCCGCTGCTCCTCGAGCGGGAAGCCGGAAACGTCGATGGTGTTGTCCATCATGCGAACGGCGATCGACACAAGTGCGGCGAGTTCGGCCTCGTCGACATGGGCGCTCGGTGTGAACGGGTTGCGCACCAGGCGGCCAATGTTGATCGATCCGAGCAGACAGGCGCCATAGGGCGGCAGGGGTTGCTCGCCGCAAGGGTTGGTGGCGTGGATCGTCTCGCAATAGGCGAGGTTATTGCGGGCGTTGATGCGGTCGATGAAGATCACGCCTGGCTCGGCGTAATCGTAGGTCGCGCGGATGATGGCGTCGAACAGCGATTTGGCACGGATCGTCCTGTAGACCCTGCCGTTGAAGATCAGATTCCAGTCAGCGTCCGCCGCGACCGCCGTCAAGAACGGGTCAGTGACAAGGACCGACAGGTTGAAGTTGCGGAGGCGACCTGCCTCGCATTTGGCCGCGATGAAGTCCTCGATATCGGGGTGGTCGCACCGCATCGTGGCCATCATGGCGCCGCGCCGGGCACCCGCCGACATGATCGTGCGGCACATGCTGTCCCAGACGTCCATGAACGACAACGGGCCGGAGGCATCCGCGCCGACGCCGCGCACTGGCGCACCCTTCGGTCGCAGCGTCGAGAAATCGTAGCCGATGCCACCGCCCTGCTGCATGGTCAGCGCCGCTTCACGGAGATGGTGGAAGATGCTGCCGAGATCGTCGCCGATCTCGCCCATGACGAAGCAGTTGAAGAGGGTTACGCGTCGGCTGGTGCCGGCGCCTGACAAGATCCGACCGGCCGGAAGGAAACGGAAGTCCTGCAGGGCCTCGTAGAACGGTCCCTCCCAGCGTGCCGGTTCAGCTTCGGCCTGAGCCAGTGCGCGGGCCACCCGCCGCCAGCTATCCTCGATGGTGAGGTCGACCGGCGCGCCGTCGGCGTCCTTGAGCCGGTATTTTGCGTCCCAGATCTGTCGCGAGATCGGGGCGGCATTGGCCAGGGCGGAGGTGGCGTGGGGCTCTACGTTCATGTCCATGATCTACTCCTGTTCTCGAGGCGTCTGGTGCCCTGTTTCACCCCGACCACCCGGTCGCGCGGCCGTGCCGAGGGCAAGGGCGACGCGGCATTTCCGCGGCGGGAGCGCCAGCGACGCACCCTTGCGGCCGGTGCGGCGGCGTGGCTCACCTCCCTCATCCGAACTGCCTCAGCAACGCGGCGGCCGAGGCTCGATCGATGCGGGATGGGTCGGTCTGGCGGTCGGTCAAACGGTCAGACCCACGCAACCAGCCGTCCGAGCGGCTTTCGCCGGGAAGGTCGGCGATGAAGCAGGACGGGCTGGCGGAGCCGCGACGGAAGTCACAATGGGTGATTGTCACCCGCCGCATGCCACGCGTGATTGCCACATACGCGAGCCGGCGCTCCTCGGAAAGGTCGCCATAGTCAGGCGGAAACGAGCCCGCCTCCCAGGCCGGCAGAAAGACGTGCGGGAACTCGAGCCCCTTCCCCTTGTGGAGCGTCATCAGCCGGACCTGGTCGGCATTCCCTTCCTTCGGCCCACTGGTGGACAGGGCGGCGTGGTCAAGCAGTTCACGCCCGGTGTGAAAGCTGCCGGCGAGTTGGATCAGCTCCTGCACATTCTCCAGCCTGCCTTCCGTCGTCTCCGCCTTGCTGTCGCGCAGCATCGCGCGGTAGCCGGTCGCATCCAGTAGCAGCGACATTTGATCAGCGAGTGTCGCCGCGCGGTCCCGAGCCACGCCCTTGATGGCGTCCACGAAGGCAAGCCCGGCTGAGCGTGTCTTCGGCGGCAAGGCGGCGGTTTCCAGCGCGGTCAGCAAAGGCACCTGTCGCCAGGCGGCTTCGTTCTCCACTTCCTGCAGCGCCTTGGCGCCGAATCCGCGGGCCGGCACGTTGATGACGCGCCGGAAGGCCTCATCGGACTGCCGGTCCTTTGGTGTCGCGCAGAGGCGCAACAAGGCGAGCACGTCCTTGATCTCCGCCCTCTCGTAAAAGCCGACGTCGCCGACGAGGACGTAGGGGATTCGGGCGCGCATGAGCGCCTCCTCGAACTGACGGGAGAGCGCGTTGCTGCGGTAGAGGATCGCGAAGTCGGACCAGGCGAGGCCCTCGGCATGACGTCGCTGGATTTCAGCAACGATCCCGAGCGCCTCGGTTTCCGGGTTGCGGAATGGGACGACCTCGATGCGGTCGCCGATGGGCTTCCGGGTGAAGAGCGTCTTGCCCAGCCGGTTGCGGTCGCGCGAGATGACGGCGTTCGCGGCCGCGAGGATGTGTCCGGTCGAGCGGAATTTTTCCTCGAGGCGGACCTGCCGCGCGTTCGGGAAGTCTCTTGTAAAACGCCGAATATATTGAATGTCGGCGCCCCGGAACGAGTACACCGACTGGTCATCGTCGCCGACCGCGAAGAGCTGTTCGTGTCCCGCGCTGAGAAGCCGGAGCCAGTTATATTGCGCATGGTTGACGTCCTGGTATTCGTCGGCGAGCAGAACGTCGAAGCGCTCGCTCCATCGGTGCCGGTAGTTGGCGTTGCGCAGCAGCGCGAGAGTCGGCCAGAGCAGCAGATCTCCGAAATCGGCGGCGTTCCCGTCGCGGAGTGTCCGCTGATAATTGGCATACACGCGGGCGCTGCCTCTCAGTCCGTCTGGGTCGACGGGCGTTCCCAATCGCAGCGCTTCTGCGATCATGGCTTCGACGTGGGCCGGCGCATCCTGCGGCGTGATCAGATTGTCCTTGAACTTGGACAGCTGGTTGCACATGACCTTCAGCGGATCGCGGCCGATCTGCATGCCCTCGTCGCCGGCGGCGAGGTTATGCGCCTTCATGATTCGCTTGACGATGCGCCGGCTGTCGTCGGCGTCGAGTATGTCGAAGCCGGGCCGCAGGCCGGCCACTTCGGGCTCGATCCGCAGCTGGCGGGCGGCGAGTCCGTGGAAGGTGCCGATCCAGTGTGGCGCGGCGTCCTGCCCGAGGCCCGCCCGGATACGGGCGATCATCTCGCCGGCGGCCTTGTTGGTGAAGGTGACGGCGAGAATGCGCGAGGGCGACACCGCGCATGCCTGGATGCGATGAATAACCGCGGCCGTGAGGGTCTTCGTCTTGCCGGTTCCGGCGCCGGCCAGGACCAGGACAGGTCCGGTTGCCTCTGCTGCCTCAAGCTGCTGCTCGGTCAGGTCGGAGAGAGCTGCGTGCCGCGGCGCGACGGCGCTACTGGATTTCAACATGACAATTGTATCCGTGGCAGACGAGGATTTCCTCGTCGGTTGTGAACAAGGTGAAATCCGCGTCGAAGTCCCACGCGCCGGTCTCGTCGCGCTGGCCGTCCACCACAACGCCCTCCGCGATCTGGGAGCCGTCATGTGCCTCCGCGACGACGTAGGTTTCGGTCAGGCTGTTGCCGGTGAGCGGCCAGACGGTCCTGCGCCCCTGGCCCGGGAACAACCTGGAGAAACTGGTTGCCAAGGTCCGGATGGTCTGCTCCCGCTCGACCACGGCGCTCATGTCGCCTGGCCGTTCGACATCACCATCCGCGCGCGTCAGTTCGCGCAGCTTGGCCAGGAACAAAGCTGCCGCGATCCGGGGCGGCCACGGCTCCCACGGCTGCATCCCGTCGAGGCGTGGCAGCGGGTCCGCCGCGACGGGTTCCAAGCGGATCTGCAGGCTGTCCCGGATATCCTGGCGCAACCAACCCGTGACGTGAAACGCCTCCGATGCTGCGGCCAGGTGGTCGGCTTGCTTGTGGAGGAGGTAGTCGGCGCCATGCCACGGCTGGACGGCATAGCGGGTGACGATCGCGGCGCGCAGGCGATCGCTCACGGTTTTGAAATCTTCGCCGAGATGCGGCTTCAAGGGCGAGATCGGGTCGAAGCAGAGGAAGCCTTCCTCGGCATCGTGCAGCAGCTCGCGCAACGCTTCGGCCCGAGAGAGGGGCTGGAGCGCATTCGTCGTCTGCCGCATCACCAGCACGAGCAGGCTGTGCTGGGCAACCGAGAGCGGCAGCTCCCAGCGTGAATGGCCACCCCAGCGATAAGTTCGTGACAGGCTGATAGCCAGGTCGCGATCCGTCCATGCGTCGGCGTCGGGCTGCAACAAATCGAGCCGACGTCCGGAGGGGAGCAACACCCAGGCGCGGTCGGGCTTCATACCCCCCTCCCCTGCCGCAGCACATCGTTCCAATCCGTCCCGTTGGTTGGCCGCAATCGCTCGAATGGGATGCCGGCCTCGACGGCGATAGTTTGATGCTGGCTGGCAAAGCGATCGCCGGCGGTGTTTGCATCGGCGGCGCTCACCAAGACGCTCCCGGCCGCCCGTAGGCCGGTCAGGACGGCTCGAATCGCGTCGATCGTGCCAGGACCTATCCCGCCGCCGGTTGCCACGTAGATTGTGTCTCGCCGAATGTTCTCGAGGGCCGCCAGGCTCAGCGCGTCGATAGGCGCCTCGAGCACGGCCAGCCGGCATGGTGACAGACCGCCCGTCAACCGAAACAGGGTTTTGGTTCCGCCACGGAGCGAGCCTTTGAAGTCGGGGCCGCGAACTTCGATGTGGCAGACCTGACCGGCTGGATCACGATGCGCGAACCACGCGCTCCTGTAAGCCCCGTCTCGTACGGCGTCGGCCTCGCTCGCGGCCAGAAGGACGGTGCGCGGGAGGGCGCGGGCCCCAGTCAGGTAGTCCCAGGCGCGCGAACCCGGCCGTAGGCGTGGTCGGCTTGCCCAGCGCTCGGGCAGCGGTCGGTCGGCTTGGGACGTCTCACGCTTGGGCAGGGCTTCCGGGTAGGTCGGGGAGAGCCCGACAAAGGGCCGCAGCACCTTCCGCACCTGGCCGAAGTTGAGGTGGGGGTCCAGGAATTGGACGAGATCGAACACATCCCCTTTGGCGGAACCCTGGGCATCCCACCAGCCCCGCCCGTCATGATTGACGATGACCACTTCGCCCTGGTGCCGTCGGTATTTCAGGGCGCGGCGTGTGCTGCCCTTGCGGTCCAGCTGCCAGGGCGGTGTCGCCCGCTCCAACAGGACGGCGCAGCTTACCTCCTGCCTGAATTGATCCAGTTCGGCGTCATGCCCCGACATCGCACATCTCTCCTGATGGGGATTGGCGGGTGCGCTGTGGGCGGCTGAGTCAGCCATCCTCTTCACCACGCCCTCATGGAGACCGTCCGACCGCGAAGCCGGCGCGGGGCAAGGGCGCCCGAGGGTCCATCGCGCCTACGCGATGAACACCAGCTCTGGGCGGCCGCGAAGCGGCTTCCCTTGCGGCACGCCCGGCGTCAGCGGTAGCCCTCACCATCCCGTCTCCCCATTTGCCGCGGGGAGTGTCAGCGCGAGGCTTGCGAATGACGGTGCGTCTGGCGCCGCGGGCTCGGCGGCCGAAGCCAGGTACGGGTTAAAGCTTCCCGCGGTAGCCGCAGCGCTGGAGATGCTCCCGGTAGGTCTCGTCCAGCACCCCTGCCCCGTGCGCGAGCTGGTGCAGGTTGAGGTCGCCGCCGTAGTTCAGTTCGAGGAAGACCGGCCCATCAGCCGTCAGCGCGATGTCCCATGACTGTGTGCGAATGCCGGCGAAAACCTGACTGGCCGTTCGCACCATATCGGTCAGGTCCCGCCAGCCTGGGACGGTCGTGCCGACGATGGCCGCGCCAGTGTCGGGGTGCGGCGCATCGACCACCAGGTCCGCGCCGGCGCCATGCACCACCCTGGTGATGCGTCCGGATGCCAAATCGATGGCCCCGAGCCGATTGCCCTGCCGCCAGTAATTGTCCGCCGGGTTGGTCCCCGTTGCGATCTTGGCGACGGCGCGGTGGATCACTGGGCCGCTCGGGGTGACGAGGACCAGCAGGCGCGCGGACCAAAGCCGCGGTCCGAAACGCGCGGCCAAATCCGGCGCCGGGGCAAGGCGACGCTGGATAAGGAAGCCAGGTCTGTCAGCCAGCGAAGCTGCAACGTCGACGACGTTCTGTCGTGTTCCATCGAGGAGGAGCACCTCGTCGGCGTCGGAGTCGAAGCTGTCTGCGCTCAAGACGGACAGGCTATATTTCCCGGCCACAGGTTTGGCGAAGAGCGGGTAGACGGAGGCGTCGCGTAGCTTGTCAGCCAGGGCGGCCGGATCGGTTATCGTTGGGGCGGTCGGCAGATAGCGGCCCGCCTGAGTGATTGCGGTCAGTTTCGGTGTCCGCAGACCCGCACCGTCCATGACGGACTGAAACAGGATCTTGTCTCCAGATGCGGCGAACCACTCGCGCGCGCCGGCAGCGACATGCATGGGGTGCTGCGCGATCTTTCCCACGAAGCACTGCTTGTTGGCCCTTTCTTGAGGCGCGTCCCACAGGCGGTAGTAGAAATACTCCTGAGGCGTCAGCCTCCCCGGTCCTCTCCGGAGCGCGAGCACCTCTGCCGCTATCCCGGTCGCCCTCTTTCCTGCGGCTAAAGCGGCCCTCAGGTTTTCGGACAAGTCGATATTCGGGATGCCGGCCAGCTGGCTGTATGAGGCGGGGCTGATGTTTGTCGAATTGCTCATCGTTGTCTCGCTGGTCGTTGTGGTTTCCCACCCCACCATGAGTCCATGCGAATAGGCGCTATCGGGCCGTTCGGGTGAAGTCTGGCAACTCCACCGTAGCCAGCCGATCCGATGGCCGCCCCGGCCTACACCGACACGTGTTCGGAATTTCCACCACGACCACGGACGTCAACAAAGTCCGAATCGTGTTTTTAGGAACACTTGGCTCCTAAGGAGCGCGGGCGACCTGCAGCGGTTGAGTTAATGCCTCATGCGGAGCGCGCATCTGCAGAGCAGGCACGCATCTGCCATTCCGCACCGCCTTCGTGTTTTTGGGAACAGGTCTGACGCGGCTGATGCCGTGCGGCCCGGGGATCGAGCTTGGGATCAAGGCCAATTGTATCGTGTTTTCGGGAACGCAGGCACGTATGCCTGGGCTTTCTCGCTGGTTACCCTGCTTCGTGTCTTTAGGAACGCGGCGTCAGGATCATAGCGTCGTTGGTAGACTGGTGGTCAGAGATCGCCGTGACGCGTCGACAAAATAAGACGTCTTACTAAAGGCAGCATCTTAGATGCTGATCGAAGTCTGGCATCGGCGATTTAGACCTGGTTGGGCCTGTCCGACGCCACTAAGCCAAAGGGGAAGGCTCGAAACGTGATAGCAACCTCCACCTCCTAAGCAATTTCTTCTCTTAAGGTGCGCGGAAAGCTGCTGGGATATTCGTGTCAATGGGAACGGCAGTGATAGTTGGTAATTGGAGTTCGCATGAGTGCAATTGGCTGTCAAGCACGAGACTTATCCACAGATGTTCAGACGTTAACAGCTAGAAGAGAAATATATTTCTCTTCTGAGTTAAAAAGTTAAGCCTGCCAAAGGGACCACAATCTCGTGCGATTCTAACAAGTTACCCGCTTCGGGTGTTCCCGAAGACACGAGCTATCGTTCCCGATAACACGGCACTGATTGTACCCGAAGACACGACGGTTTCACAGGGGCCTGTGGATAACTTGACGCCGACTCTAAGCGAAAAATTTTTGGCTGGTCGCCCTCATCCGATTTGTACCTGATAACACGAAGCGAGGCCGTCCTCAATGACACAATGGGTCGGGACGAGGCGACTTCTCGGGGCCAACGAACACACTCCAAGCAGCAGAGAATGGCCTTTAAGCCTCTGATAGGGCTTGGTAGTGGCTAAGCAGAGGGGTGGGTCAGTCATCGCTGCGGTGTCGTTGAGCGGAGTACCGTCAGGGAGGGGCGCCGACTCGGCTATAGGGGCGTTCCCAATGACACGAAGCTGGATTCCTCACTCGGACACATGAAATCACGTTAAATCAATCAACTACGAGATATTTCCGAGATAGAAGTTCACTTGAGACGTGAACGGAACACCTGACGCTGAGGATAGCACTTCGTGTTTTCAGGAACGCGCCGTTGGACAGGGCTCTGGGGCGGGCAACCGGCGCGCGCGAGGGCAGTGTTCGGGTTTTCGGGAACGCGGCTACGCAGGTTGGTGCGGCCGGCCTTTAAGACGTGGTGCTGTCACCGAGTCGTGTATCCGACTCGTGTTTTCGGGAACGCCCCCTCCCCGCCCCCTATCGGTGGTTCGACCGGCAGGCTACTCGTCGTCGGAGTCCTCGAGCCGGGGTTCATCGTCAAGCGGTTCATCATCAAATGGTTCGCCGTCATCCGCATGGTCGGCGGATGGGGCGCTGTGAGGAAGCTCGGCCGGAGCAGCATGCTCGAAAGCGCGTGGCGGCGCCTGCCGATCCTTACGCTTCGAGCGATAGCGCGGGATCTCGTAGCCCGGGTGTGTGAGGTCGAGCGCCGAACGCCGAGTCATCCGGATCCGGGGCTCTTTGGTCTTTGCGTCGACCTCCCAGGCCAGGAAAAATTCTGGAAGGCCGTTCCGTTCGACCACCTTCTCCATCTCGAACTTGAACCGGCGGTAGCTTCCTTCGGCACCCGACTTCTCAAACAGCGTTTTTATGGTGACGGCGAATCCCAGGCTGTCGGCACCCCCTGCGTGCTTTCGTGCGACGCGGTAAAGCCAACGCTCACGGCCGCCCGTGATCTCAAAATACTTTGGGTCGATGGCGAGGACGCCGCCTTCCATGATGACGCCTTCATGGAACCACTCGCTGACCGTGATCGTCATGCCGCGGCTCTGCCCGGTCTCATCGTCGATGAGGTCGGTCCAACCCTCGATCCAGCCAAACTGGCGCTCTTTTCGCTTGCCTTTGGCACGGATGTTGGTGACGACGACCGTGGACTGCAGCCGGGCCATGGCCTCGCGGATGCGCAGATACTCACGGCCGCCGGTGGGCCGGCCAATGGCTCGGAGCAGGTCGTAGGGTTGGAAGGAGAGCTTGCGGCTGATGTCGTTCTCTCGGCGGTTCTTCCGTTCGGTAATCACCGATGCCGCCCAGATTAAAATATCTGCATCCCATATCGTGGCCATTCCGTAGTCGGAATGCGGCAGGACCTTAACAAAGGTGGATCCGTCCGGGCTCGTATAGTCGATCGGCTTCAGTCGCTTGCGCTTCGCGAGGCTGAAGAATGGCCGCTCCATCGTCTCGCGTTGATCGCGGAGTGGCAGGTCCGTGACGAATGGCACGAACAGGTCGAACTGCTCCTCGTCGCGCTTCTTCGACATTCCTCTACCCCTACGCTGCTCCAACTCAATGTTGGGAAAATCCTGAACCACGAAACCACGAAACCCCGAAACAGGGAAAGCGGGCCAAGCGCCTTAGCGCCGCTGATGCTTGCGCTCATCCTGGAGATCGTCCTCGTCGATCTCGAACCCCTGCGCCTTCAACGCCAGCAAGACCTGGACGCGGATGGTGACCCCGGTGTTCGCGTAGCGGCGGCGCAGCTCCCGCATCACATGGTCGGGGACCTTGGTTGAGAGCGAAAGTTCGGGCGAGCGGCGCCGAGGCGGTTCCGCCGGCGGGCTTGCCTCTACCCCGACCGATCGGGGCATCGTCTCCGGGTTGAGCGTGCGGACCGATCCGTTCTTGACGCCGCGTAGGAGTGCTTCTGGCGTTTCAAACTGCTCGGCACCCGCGAATCGAGAATCATTTGGGTCGGTCCGCTGCGGTAGCGGCGCATCGGATGGAACCGTTGGGCTCAGGTCGGGTGCCTGCAGCGAGGGGCGTGTCTTTGATCCGGCCATGCTCGTCCTCACGCAGCTGCAGCGGCGTTGGCGACCGCCATGAGTGCCATCATCTCGTCGAACACGGCGATGAAGTTCTTAGCGGCGTTTGAGCCGCGATCGTGGAGGTGAGGAATGTGGGCTGAATAGGTCATTTCCTTCCACACGGCGCGGTCGCCGAAAGCCGCGGTCAGTACGTGGGCCCCTACCCTCTCATATTGCTCGCGAAGGAAGCCTTCGACCCGCGGACGAACTGCGCCCGCGCTGGTTCGGGCCAGAAGCACCCCGCGTGCGATGTTGCGATGACTGATTTCGGCGGCTTCGACCACTTGACGCCAAGTTTCGACACCGCACCGTAGATCGGTGCCACTCATCTGCGAGGGGACGATCACTAGGTCGGCGAGCGCCATGGCGACCTGTGTGTCGTTGGTTGCGGCACCCATGAGATCAATCACGACGTTGTCATGGGTCTTGGCGAGCTCGCGTACGAGCGTGGTGACCCGGTGCTCGCTATCCGGAACGGCAATCTGAAGGTCCTTGAGTTCGGGGACGCGGCGGAAGAACTCGCCGAGCGGTCGGTTGGGGTCGAGATCCAGAGCCGCGACGGACGTCTTGCGCGCAACAAGTTCCGCCACCGTACACATTGCGGCAGTCGTCTTCCCGGAGCCGCCTTTGACCTGGGCGAAGGTGATGATGGCCATGTCGATGTCAGACCCTGTTGCTTGAAAGCGGGGTTCCAGGAAACCGGGAAACCACGCAAACGGAGTTTCACGCTTACCCGATTCGTGGGAAGTCCGCAACGCGGAAACCGGGCAAACGGGGAACACGCAAAGTCAGAAAGAGGGAAAGCATGAAATCGGGAGAGCACGAAAGCCCGTTAACCCGGAACCCAGCGATCCTGTAAGCGGGAAATCCCGTAAGAAGGATACCGGCGAACATCGAAAGCGGGTAACAGAGAAACCGGGAAACCAAGAATCTCCGTAAGTCCGAAACCGGGAAAACCCGAAAGCCCGAAACCCCGAAAACTGGCTTATGGTCGAAAGAAATGGCGCGGTCGCCACGCACCTGTCTGCCCGGACGCGAATGGCCCGCTTCGATGCGCGGGCCATTATGGGTTGGCCCAACCGAAAGCATCGTGGCCCGAAACCGGGTAAACGGGCAACCACGAAAGCCCGAAACCCCGGAGGCGGGCGAACACCATTCGCGTTGTCCATGGTCATCGCCCGAGCCTGCCGCAAGGGAAAAGGGCCACCCCGGTGCGCCCCTGGTGGCAGGTGGCCCACTGGATTCGGACGCGGGCGGGCGTCTCTTGGGACGACAAAGGCAGCGCATCTCCAGCGTGCGGTGCTCTGCTGGCTGCATCGGATAGCGCAAGTCGCATCGGTGGGGGCGAGATCTCGCGCGCGGGCGACGCGCGGCAGGGGAGAGGAGTGATTTCGCGGCCATCGGGTGCTACCGATTCACCGCGATGGCCCACCCCGCCAAGTTCACCAAGTGGTATCCCGCGTGGCGCGGCTTTTTGCCCTCGATCATGCGACTTGCTCCTTGCGAGATCGGATCGCCGTCGACGATCCCAGTGTCGTCTGAACGAGACGCCGCCGTACATCGTGGTCGGGTCGTTACAACACGCCGCTGAGCGGATGCCCGTCGAACAGGTCGCCGAATTCGAGATATTCCCCAAGGACGTCAAAGCTCTTGTGCCGTCCCAGGCGTTTCAGTTTGGCCGGATGAACACCGTGGTCCATGCCCGTTGTGAGCGCGCCGCGTTTGAGGCTGTGGCCGCCGAGATCGCTCCGGCCAAAACCGGCGGCCATCGCGCGCGCCTGGACGATCTGGGCCACGGTCTGCGGGCTGATCGCTTGCGTGCCAATCCGGGGCAGGGCAGGGGGCTCGCCGGTGACTACCGTCTTCGGGCGAGGCGGCAGCCAGATCCGCCGGAAGACAGGGCCCTCGGTCAGCCCGGCGGCCTGCTGCCACGCCTCCAGCGCATGCACCGGACAGAGCTCGGTATCGCCATAGGGCAGGGGGACCGTAACTGCGTCGGTCTGCTCGCCCTTGGATTGCGGCAGGGTGAGCCGGATGCCGCGGTCGGTCTTCTCCAAATGTTCGAAGCGGATCGCCGCCAGCTCCGAGCGCCGCAGCGCGCCGGCGAAGCCGACCAAAAGGATGGCCCGGTCGCGCAGGCCCCGCACGTCACTGGCGATGGGCGCCAGCAGGCGGAGCAGAATGGTCGCCGTGGCCGCCACTTTCTTTCGTGGGGTCTGGCCTTTTTTGGCGGCCTCGCGACGAATGCCGGCCAGCGTCTCCGAGACACAGACATCGTCGGTCGGTACCGGGCAGCCGGCGGCGCGGTGCAGGTAGCGGATCGCCGCCCGGCGCAGTTTCAGGGTTTCGGGCGAGAGCTTGCGGCCGCGTTCGCCGGCGAGGAAGGCCGCGACGTCCTGGCCGGAGGCGGGCAGGGGAGGGAGGTCGTGCCGGGCGCACCAGGCGCACCAGGCCCGGACCGCCGCACGGTAGGCGCGGCGGGTGTTTTCCGCCTTGGCCATGCGGCGATAGGTGTCGGCCGCTTCGCGCTCGCTGGCCAGGGTGCCATCGATGATCGGCTCGCTGGCCTCGACGGCCGCGTCGAACCAGGCGCGCACTTGTTCGGGTGCCGCTCCGACCGGCGCCGGCACGAGCGCGCGCGACGGTGGCAGGAGCTCAGGCACGGCGTCCTGCGGGTCGTCGCTGGCGTCGATCTGGCTGTGCAAAACGCTTCCTCCGGCTGTCCAAGAATGCCTGAATGGCCTAGACCCAACAGTCGTGTCACCAGCCGCCAAATCGGCGGCAATGCCGAGGCGTCAACGCCAGAGTCCCTCGAAGCGGCTACCTGCGACCCTTGTGTAATGGACCGTGTGCTTCGGATCCCGGTGCCCGAGGTAATCCTGGATCAGGCGTAGATCATATCCCCGGTTGGCGAGGTAGAAGCCACATGAGTGGCGCAGCATATGCGGGTGCACCGGCACCAGCTCGGCCCGCCCAGCGGCCATAGCGATGAGGTAATTCACGGACTGCCGTGTGAGGGGCTGCTGGCGCTCGGACAGGAAAAGCCAAGGGAGCGCATCGGTCCGAGTGCTGAGATAGCGCTTGAGGGATCGGAGCTCGTCACCGGCGATCGGGTGCTCGACGGCCAGCCCATTCTTGAGCCTTTGGACCCAGAGCCGCGCGTGGTCGAGGTCGACTTCGTCACGGCGGAGGCTGATCGCCTCGCTGACACGCAGACCGTGACGAAACATCATGAGGATCAGGAGATGATCCCGGATCCCGTGCCGTCCGGCCTTGGCGGCGTCGAGCAAGGCAGTGATTTCGGTTTCACTCAGAAAATCCTTACGCCGCTCATGGGCGTCAGTCGTGGCCGCTGCGTCACTTTTTACATTTCGCCGGTCGGTTGGTGATGAACGTGACATGGGAATCCCGCGGATTTCCTCGGCATCACAATAGCACTTTTTACAAAATGCGGGTTTTGTAAAAAGTTGGCGGCGCGGCATCACTGCGCCTTTTATGGGATCTCCCACCGTGACAGCTCGCGACCGAACGAATTCTCCCGACCGATGGGTCATGACGCCTTCGGATCGGACACTCGTCATGGCCAAGCACCACGCCAACCGGCTGGGCTTCGCCGTGCTGCTGGCGTTCTTCCGTGGCTGTGGGCGATTTCCCCGTGCTGCCGCAGAGGCCGATCGAGAGATCGTCGACGAGATTGCGCGGCAGCTCGCCATCGAGGTGCCCGGTGATTTTTCGCTGAGCCTGTCAGGACGCACTGCCGAACGGCACCGTGCCGAGATCCGTGCTTTGCTTGGATTTCGGGAAGCGACCGTTGCCGACGCGGCGCTGCTCGAAGCCTGGTTGCAGGATCAAGTGCCGGGCGTCGGGGCGATGCCGGATCAGTTGGCTGCGCTCCTCGAGACGCAGTGCCGCGAGCTTTCCATCGAGCCGCCCGCAGTCGATCGCATCGAGCGGATCGTCCGTGCCGCAATCCATGCTCATGATGAGCGTTTCTATGTCGGCACTTTAGCCCGCCTCACCCCGGAAACGCGCGACAAGCTGGAAGCGCTGCTGCGTCCCGCCGGGAACGAGCCCGACGCTCCGGTGTCCGAAAAGCCTGCGCAACCGGCGCCGGCACTGCTTCTGCGGTTGCGTAGCGATCCGGGCAAGCCGAGCCTGGCCAGCGTTCAGGACGAACTGGCCAAGCTGGAGCTGATTCGCAAGATCGAGCTGCCTGTCGGCCTGTTCGGCGATGTGCTGCCCCATGAGTTGGAGCGGTATCGGCGGCGTGCCTCGACTGAGGCCCCCTATGAGCTCCGCCGGCATCCGGAGGCGGCCAGGCTCACATGGCTTGCAGCCTTCGTTCATCTGCGCAGCCGGACGTTGACCGATGACCTGATCGATCTTCTCATCGAAACCATCCACCACATCGGCGCCCGCGCCGAGCACCGGGTTGATCGCGAACTGCTCGACGATCTGAAGCGGGTCACGGGCAAGCAGAACTTATTGTTCGCGGTCGCCGGCGCCGCTCTGGAGAAACCGGACGGCATCGTGCGCGATGTCGTCTTTGCAGCCGTCGGCGAGCAGACCCTGCGGGATCTGGTCAAGGAAGCAAAGGCCACGGGTCCAACCTACAGAACCACGCTGCGTACCGTGATCCGGAATTCCTATAAGGGCCATTACCGCCGGATGGTGCCGCAAATCCTGCGATGCCTGGAATTCCGTTCGAACAACGAGCATCACCGTCCGATCCTGGAAGCCCTTGAACTCCTGAAGCGCTATGCCGATTCGAAACTTCAGACCTTCCCTTTTGAGGAAGTGGTCCCGATCGACGATATCGTGCGCGGGCTCTGGCGCGAGGCCGTCGTCGAACAAGATGCCAAGGGACGGCAGCGCATTAACCGGATCACCTATGAGATCTGCGTCCTGGAGGCCCTTCGCGACAAGCTGCGCTGCAAGGAAGTGTGGGTCGTCGGCGCCAACCGGTACCGCAATCCGGATGAGGATCTGCCCGCCGACTTCGAGGCCAAACGTATCCCCTATTATCAGGCGCTGAAGCTGCCTCTCGAAGCTGATCGTTTCGTCACCGACCTTCGGGCCGAGATGCGCGAGGCGCTCCAGACGCTTGACGGCGGCATGCCGAGCAATCGGCTCGTGCGGATCAGCCGAAAGCGGAAAAGGGACGGGTGGATCACGGTGACACCGTTTGATCCTCTGCCTGAGCCGTCCAACCTGATTGCCATCAAGGCCGAAATTGCCACGACCTGGCCGATGACCAATCTCCTCGACATGCTCAAGGAGGCCGACCTCCGGCTGAACTTCACCGACGTCCTGAAGAGCGGAACCGCCTATGAGTCCCTGGATCGCTCTGTTCTGCGTCCACGCCTCTTGCTGTGCCTGAATGGGCTCGGAACGAATGCCGGGTTTCAACGCATGGCGGGGCTGCAATCCGGTACGACCGCCAAGGACCTCACCTATGTCCGGCGTCGATACATCACGGCCGAGGGGCTGCGACAGGCCATTGCCATTGTCACCAACGGCACCCTGCACGCTCGCGATCCGAGGATCTGGGGTGACGGCACAACGGCCTGCGCGTCGGATTCCAAGCATTTTGGCGCCTGGGACCAGAACCTCACCACGCAGTGGCACGTCCGCTACGGCGGGCGCGGTGTCATGATCTACTGGCATGTCGACCGGAACTCGCTGTGCATTCATTCCCAGATCAAATCCCCGTCCTCCTCCGAGGTCGCATCAATGATCGAAGGGGTTATCCATCACTGCACCGAGATGGAGGTCGATCGTCAGTATGTGGATTCCCATGGCCAAAGCACGGTCGCCTTCGCGTTCTGCCGGTTGCTGGGCTTCCAGCTCATGCCGCGGCTGAAGGCGATGCACGTCCAGAAGCTATCCAGACCAGATGTCGGACAGCCGGATGCCTATCCGAACCTGCAGGCGATCCTGACAAAGCCGATCGACTGGGAACTTATTCGCCAGCAATACGACCAGATGGTCAAATACGTCACGGCTGTCCGCCTCGGCACGGCCGAGACCGAGTCGATCCTGCGCCGCTTCGTCCGGAGCAACATTCAACATCCAACCTACAAGGCCTTCTCGGAACTCGGCAGGGCGGTGAAGACCATCTTCCTATGCCGGTACCTTCACAGCGAAGCCCTCCGCCGCGAAATCAACGAAGGCCTCAACGTCGTCGAGCAGTGGAACAGCGCCAACGACTTCATCTTCTTCGCCCGCCGCGGTGAGATGGTGAGCAATCGCCGTGAGGATCATGAGATCAGCATGCTCGCCCTGCATCTCCTCCAGAACTGCATGGTGTATATCAACACCCTCATGTTGCAGCAGGTGTTGGCCGCGCCGCAGTGGTCAGGGAATCTCGTCGCCAGAGATCTCCGAGCCCTGACACCGCTGATCTGGGAGCACGTAAACCCCTATGGCCGCTTCGAACTCGACATGGAGGCTCGTCTGCCCATCGACTGACCGATTTGGCGGCTGGTGACACGACTGTTGGGTCTAGGCCATGGCGGGGCGTGAGCCGATGGGAGCCCACAACCGTGACAACGTGCCTTGCTGCCCCACCCTGGCCTCGTCCTGGAACCAGACCTCCAGCGGGGTCCCGTTCTGTATCACCGCATCGGGCAGTTTTGCCTCGACAATGGCCTTGAAGTTCGCCTTGAACGCCTCCTGCGCGGCCTCGTCCTTCTTCGGGTGGAACGGCCTCGCCGTCATCTTGCTCAGGCGCAGACGACGCAGCCATTTGGCCATGGTG
>NZ_NHRY01000160.1 GCF_002937115.1 Rhodopila globiformis
GCGGAGACGCTGTCGGTGGCGGAGTTCGAGCGGCTGGTGGCGGCGGCTGGGGCGGTGGCCTGATCAAGCGGCAGTCGCAAGGCTTCGATCAGCAAGACCGTGACTTTCCCGGGCATACGGGGCCAGCCGCCATTCACGCCGGACTTCTGCACCAACGACGGATGCGGGATCAGGCTTTCGCCTTTGAACGGCGGAGCCATTCGTCCAGGCCGATGCGGCCAAGGCGCGCCTCGCCCAACGGCACGAGCGAGCGCTCCTCGATCCGGCTGCCCCAGTATCGCGCCTCGGGGTCACGCACCACCTCACGCGGGTCGCCGATTGCCTTCAGGTAGCGGGCGACGATTTCGTTGAACGGCACTCGTTCCGGGCCGGCGATCTCGACGATGCCGTTGCGCGGGGCCGCAAGCGCCACCTCGGCGACGATGGGGGCGACGTCGTCCGCCGCGATGGGCTGGAACAGGCCGGGCGGAAGCCTGATGACGTTTCCATCCATACTTGAATCCGCGATGCCGCCGAGGAATTCCAGGAACTGGGTCGAACGGATGATAGTGTAGGGGATGCCGGAAGCGACGATCAGTTTCTCCTGGGCGACCTTGGCGCGGAAATAGCCATTGTCCGTCCGGTCGATTCCGACGATGGAGAGCGCGACATGGTGCCGGACGCCCGCGGCTGCCTCGGCCGCGAGAAGGTTGCGGCCGGCGGTCTCGAAGAATTCCAGCACCGCCTTGTCTTCGAATGAGGGCGAATTCGCGAGATCGATCACCACCTGCGCGCCGGCCGTGGCCTGTTTGAGCCCCTCGCCGGTGATGGTGTTGACGCCGCTTTCGGGCGAGGCCGCAACGACCTCTTGGCCGCCCTGGCGCAGAATGGCGACGGTCTTCGAGCCGATCAGGCCGGTGCCGCCGATGACGACGATCTTCATGGATTCACCTCCCTTGTCGAGGACTGGAAATCTTCGAGAATTCGGTTTTCGCAGGTGGCCGGCTCGACGCGCACGGCAGCAGCAAGACGGGCGTCATCACGCAAAGGAGGTACGCGAGATTGTTGACGCCGCGCGAGGGCTCTCGCCCAACTTAGGGTTCGACGCGAATAGCCGCTTCAATTGGCGCACGAGCGCCCTTGCCCGTCATGTCCGGCGCAGGCCGGATAGGGGTTAAACATCGAGACAATGCCGGCCCGATCAATGAATGTTTGGGATCTGGCCGCTATAGCCTGGATAGCCAAGCCGAACCACGTGACCCGTTACCGCACAGCCTGCCGCACGAGCAAGTTAAATAATGTTAGTTCGAGCTAACGACCGCGGGCAGGCCCGCGGCATCTACTCCAATGCTTCTTCCCGCTCCGTCCAGCCCGGTTCCAGATGCTCGCCCGTGTCCGGCTCCAGAACCCCGATCCTGGTCAGGTCCGCGACGGGCGTGCCGTCCTCCGCGATGATCACGGCATCCGCATAGCGCATGCCGAATCGTATATCGTCCGGCGTATAGTTGCGGATGTCATGCACCACAGTCGCAAGCGTCGGGTCGCGCGCTTCGATTGTCACGAACAGTTGCGCGCGCGCCGCAATCACCCGCCCCGCATCGTAGCCGCGCAACGGGCTCCGCTCATCCAGCACATGCATGAGTGTCCAGGTTAGAGGAAAGGCCGGGAGGTGCGCCCGTTCGAGCCGCAACTCCTGCGCACGACGAAAATGCCTGCCTTCCGGAGTCGCAACGGACAGAAGCACGTTCAGCTTTGCCACCGCGTCCAAAAGCACACCCAGGCGCCCGTTCCCCACCCGTAACATCAGCGTCGGCTTGCCGTTATGCGTCGCCACAACCGGATTGGCCGCGAAGACCAGCTTGGCCCGCGGGCGCGAAAAGCGGACAAAGGTCAAGCCGGTCACGATGGCCGTGAAGCCGAGTCCGCCGACAATCTCGATTGCTGCGATCACATGGCCATACAGCGTCGCAGGATACATCTCGCCATAGCCGACTGTCGCCAGCGTCTCGATGCTGAAGAAGAAGACGTCCCCGAAGTTATGCGGCCGGGCACTGGCCACGGCACCCGGAACCAACCAGAACAGGGCGGCGAAGGCAATATTCACGAGCAGGTAGATTGCAAGCAAGGTTGCAAGGAACTGCGGCCAGGTGAGCGCAACCGCGAGATGATAGGGATCGCGCATATCGAATCGCGAAGCCCCCTTCTTCTTGAACTCGTAAGAGCCGAGGCGAACCCGCGCTGCCTGTTTGTGGAGATTGCGCTGCATTCCCGTCCCTTTTGCCCCGTCCCTTTTGCCCCGTCCCTTTTGCCCCGTCCCTTTTGAATTGATGCGCCAGACGGCTTTCAGCACGGGGATACCAAGGTGCCTGTTGGGCGTCCAGCCGGACGCATCGCGGCCTGCGCGCGTCCAGGATCCACGCGAGCGCGCTGCGAAATGGCCTGATGTCCAATCGCCGGCGCAGAACTTCGGTGCGGCGCCTTTGGCTATCCCCTCAGAGATCGAGCTCGACCACGGTTATCGGCGTTGCGCAGCAGATCAGCGCATTGCCTTCGGCGGGCGGGTCCAGCGGCTCTGGCGCATAGGCGACTTCGCCTTCGATCAAGCCACTTTCGCAATTGTGGCACACGCCCGAACGGCAGGACCAGCGCACCGGAACGGCACAGGCTTCGGCCAGTTCGAGCAGGCTGCCGAAGCGGGTGTCCCATGGCACGGCGAGACCGCTGCGCAGGAACGTCACCATGGGTCCGCCGCCCGCAGGACCGTCAGGACGATGCGGCAAGGCTGCTGCGACACTGGAGACCCCGGGCGTGAGAGCGGGTGCAGGCCCAAACACTTCCACATGAATCCTGGACCGGGAAATGCCCCATGCCGCCAGGCCTTTCTGGAAATCCTCGAGAAAGCGGGGCGGGCCACACAGGTAGAAGTCGGCATCCTGGGGAACCCCGATATCCTGAAGCAACTGCGGCGAGAGACGGCCTTGCCGATCGAAGTCCTGGCCGGGCACGTCTCCCGGTGCGGGCCGGCTGTAGGCCACGCAGCGCCGGGATGCCGGGAGCGTAACGAGCAGGTCGTCCGCTTCCCGGGCAAAGGAATGGTGCGCCCGATCGCGGGCCGCATGCAGCCACCAAACCGGCCGAGGCGGCGCAGCGGCCGCGGCATGCAGCATCGCCAGCACCGGCGTGACGCCGACGCCGGCGCTGATGAGCACGGCGGGCGTCATGCCGTCCGCGAGCGTGAACGAACCGCGCGGCGCGCTGACCGCCACGTGACTGCCAGCCCGGACGCTTTGGTGGAGAAAGCCGCTTGCGAGACCGTGCTCGTTCTTGACGCCAATCCGATAGTTCGGGCTGCCCGGTGGACCGCACAGCGAATAGTTCCGCGTGACGGCAGGCGCATCCGGGTCCGGCTGCACGCGGACTACGATGTATTGGCCCGGCAAGGCTGGTGGCAGCGGCAAGCCGTCCTCGGCGGCGAGCTCGAACGATCGGACGTCCGCGCTCTCCTCACGCGACGCCGCGATCACCAGCGGGCGGAATCCCCGCCATGCGAGGGGTGCTGATGCGCCGGGCCCGAGGCCGGCGTTGCCCGTCGTGCCGCCCGCTTCGGCAGCGGCGGCCAGCTTCCGCATGGAGCCTTGCCACCCCGGGCTGAGCGCCGGAATGCGGACGGCTCGGCGCAAGGCTTCGAGCGGGTGCTCAGCGGCGTAGAGCAGGGCATCGATCTCGGCGACTGTCATGCGCTCGGGGCCGTCGGAGAGCTTCTCGATGCGATCGCCGGCGCCGAGCTCGCCTTCCTGGATGACGCGGACGTAAAAGCCGGGCCGGTGGTGCGCAACCAGCAGCGCCGGCATCTCCGGATTTTCCAACCTGATGCCGACCCTGTAGCAGGTGTCGCGTGGTTGGCTGACCTCGACGACGACACTGCCGATTCTGAAACGATCGCCGATGCAGACCTCGGCATCGGCGAGGCCGTCCACTGTAAGGTTCTCGCCGAAGATCCCGGGCACGAGATCCGACCGCCCAAGATAGTTCGCCCAGTAGCGGTAGGATTCGAGCTGATAAACCATGATCGCACGCTGCTCGCCGCCATGGCCGCCGAGGTCCCCCTGGCCGTCGCCAGCGAGATTCAGCCGGCCGGCGAAAATCCGCCCCGTCACAGGCTTCTTCCAGATCCCCGTCCGGACCGTCCTGCCTTGCCACGCAACGTCCTGGGGAAGTCCGACATTGACCGAAACGACCACGCCCATCATGGAACCTCCGGAGACGCACCTGAGCCCGGTTCACCTGGTTCGGGGAATAAAGCCCGGCACGCCGGTCCCCACCACCGCGTTGAACCGGACGTTCGTCCTGATGCCCTCCCGAATCTCTCGCATGGCGTCTTCAGGCAGGGCCGATATCTCAAAGTTTTGTTGGATATATTCAGGTTTGGTCGAGGTGGTCAGGAAAGCGGTGCCGCGTTGCACGGCCCACGCCAGCGCAACCTGGGCAGGCGTCTTGTGAACGCGCCGCGCGATGCCTGTGATGACAGGATCATCCACCAATTTCGGGCTCAACCCATGTCCCAACGCCGCGAACGCCAGCAGCACAATCCCGTGCTCCCGGCAGAACTCGAGCAGGTCCCATTCGGGCAGGTACGGATGGGATTCGACCTGCACCACGGCGGGCTTGATCCGCGCACCCGCAACGATCTCCCGCACCTTCTCCAAGGTGACGTCCGACAAGCCGATCGCCTTGCACCGGCCGTCGTCAACGAGGCGCTCGAGCGCCTGCCATGTCTCGACCAACGTCACCCCGGAATCATAGATGACCTGACCGTGCTCGTCCCTTGGGTCCTGGTCGTCGCCGGGCTGGAAGGCAAAGGGGGTATGGATGAGATAGCAATCCACATAGTCGAGTTGCAGCTGCCGGCAACTTGCGTCAAAGGCGGGTTTGACCCGTTCAGGACGATGATTGGTGTTCCATAGCTTCGTGGTAATGAAGACGTCCTTCCGCTGAACCGTCCCTGCCTTGAACGCTGCCTGCATCGCATCGCCAACCGCTTCTTCATTGCGGTATCGTTCCGCACAATCAAGGTGCCGGAATCCCACCTCCAATGCGGTCCTGGTCGCCTGTTTGGTCGCGAGGGGATCGGGGATCAGTGTGCCAAACCCGACGGCGGGGATCATGCCGGATCCGTGGCTGAGAGGAATCCTCGTGTCGCGAAGCGCATCGGAGGTTGCCATGCTCATGCTCCCTTGTTCGAGGCCAGTCGCCGCACAGGCGGCGGATCCGTTCGATGCAGCGTCCGCGTCTCGACATACCCATTCGATTGACCGAGCGCGCGGGGCAGATAAGCCGGGCAGATAAAACGACCTCAGTGCGATCGGAAGCTGGGCCGAAACCGGGGGGCGGACGCATCGGCCGCTGTCTGAGAAGCCAGGATGCCGCGGCACCCCGGCCCCGATAACGATCACACAAAGCCTGCCACCCGTTGGGATATTGGGCAACCCCGGCCACCAGATCGGCGCCTCTCCCGCGGCCCTGGACGCCTGCTACTGATCGAAACGTTTTTTCTCTTCGCGCCAGGGCGCACGCGGCTCGGAAGCAGCGATGGAACAGCCCCCGATCGGCCGATGCGGTTTCATCTCATCCGTTCCCGGAATTCGTCCGCCAGCCGTGGCTTGCTGAGGAACGGCACAAGCGGGCTGACGATCATCATTCAGACCAGCCTGAGGCTGCAACAAAAGCCGCTTTGCCGATGATCAAACGGACAGAAGTCCTTTCGATGACCCTCTACGCCCCGACCACCCACACCACGATCCCCACCGCCGCCGCCAGCGCCGCCAGCGCCCACACCGGGCTGACCAGCCGCGGCGCAACCACCTCCCCCTCCATCGCCTTCGTCCCGGTCAGCATCGGCCGCACCAGGTTCTGCCGCTTGAACACGGCATAGGCGCCGATCGCCAGCACGTGCAGCACGATCACCCCCAGCACCAGGTTGAAGTTCAGCGCATGGACCTTGCTGAGCCAGTCGCTCTGCTCCTTGTCCACCAGGTGCATCAGCGGCCCCTCGGTATTGCCGTCGTCGTTGGAGAACAGCCCGGTGCCCGCCTGCACGCCCAGCAGCGCCAGCATCACCAGCACCATCCATCCCCCGGCGGCGTTGTGGCCGATCTCCCGGTCCGCCTCGCGCCGCCGCAGGTGGGACAGGTGGCGCAGCGCCGCGGCGGGGCTCCTCAGGAAGCGGCCGAACCGAGCCGTGTCGCTGCCGGCGAAGCCCCAGATCACCCGGAACAGCAGCAGCGCCAGGATGGCGGTGCCGCATCGCACGTGCCAGTCCATCAGGTTGGCTTCCTGCGTCACCCAGGCGGCGGCGACCAGCACGACGAGCGACCAGTGGAACAGCCGCACCGGCAGGTCCCACACCTTGATCCGCTGCATGGCCTCCCCCTTCCCTCGCATTGCAACATAAACAGCCCCCCGCCGCCTCGCCACCCTGTTGCGTCGCGGCGGCGGATACGCTTCTCTGCCCCGGCAGAACCGGAGACCGCGGATGCGCGTCAGCGTGATACAGATGAACCCCGGCGCCGACAAAGCCGACAACATCGCCCAGGCACGCCGGCTGATCGACCAGGCGGTGACGCAGGACCGCCCGGACATCGTCAGCCTGCCGGAGGTCTGGGATTCCCTCGGCGGCGACCGCGCCACCCGCGCCGCCAACGCGGAGGCGCTGCCGGCCAGGGGATCCAACGAACCGGGCGGCGAGGCGTATGAATTCCTGCGCGAAACCGCCCGCGCCGCCGGCATACACGTGCATGGCGGCTCGATCATCGAACAGGGGCCGGAGAAGCTGTTCAACACCACCGTGGTGTTCAACCCCGACGGCTCCGAGATGGCACGCTACCGCAAGATGCACCTGTTCGACATCGTCGCCCCCGACGGCACCGGCTACCGCGAAAGCGCCGCCTATGGCGCCGGCGACGAAATCGTCACCTACGACGCCGCGGGCGTGAAAGTCGGCTGCGCCATCTGCTACGACGTCCGCTTCCCCGACCTGTTCTGGACGCTGCGCGCGGCCGGGGCGGAGCTGATCTTCCTGCCCAGCGCCTTCACCCTGGCCACCGGCCGCGACCACTGGGAAGCGCTGATCCGCGGCCGCGCGATCGAGACCCAGTGCTGGTTCGCCGCCCCCGCCACCTGGGGCAAACACCTGGAGGGCAAGGGCGAGCCGCGCTTCACCTACGGCCACTCCATGGTGGTGAACCCCTGGGGGCACGTCGTCGCGCGCGCCTCCGACGGCACCGGCTGGGTCACGGCGCGGATCGACCAGGACCTGACAGCGCGGGTGCGCCGCGACATGCCCGTGCTGGACCACAGGAAGCGCCTTTGAGCGACCTGCCCCCTGGCCTGCCCCCTGGCCCCCCGCCGGCCGAGGAACGAAATTACGAAGTCGGGCAGATCGCCTTCGAGGCAGCGTCCTCGGCGATCGCGCAGGAGGCGAAGGATCGGCTGACCGCGCGCTACGGCGCCTGTTCGCTGGACAAGGCCGCGGTGGTGGTGGCGCTGGGCGGCGACGGGTCCATGCTGGAGACGATCCACAAGGTCCTGCCCTGCAAGATCCCCGTCTACGGCATGAACCGCGGCTCGGTCGGCTTTCTGATGAACACCTACAGCGAGGACCACCTGCTGGAGCGGCTGGCGTGCGCCCAGGCGGCGGACCTGCATCCGCTGCGCATGCACGCGGTGACCGCTGCCGGCGCGGTGGAGGAGGCGCTGGCGTTCAACGAGGTCAGCCTGCTGCGGCAACTGCGCCAGGCGGCGAAGATCCGCATCCTGGTGGATGGCCGGGTGCGGCTGGAGGAGCTGTCCTGCGACGGCGTACTCATTTCGACTCCGGCCGGATCGACCGCGTACAACCTGTCGGCGCACGGGCCGATCGTTCCGCTTTCCGCAAATCTGCTGCCGCTGACGCCGATCAGTTCGTTTCGGCCACGGCGGTGGCGGGGCGCGCTGCTGCCGAGCGATGCGGATGTGGTGTTCGAGGTGCTGGAGCACGACAAGCGCCCGACCGCGGCGGTGGCGGATTTCACCGAGGTGCGCGACGTGGTTTCGGTGGCGGTGAGCGAGGACCGGACGGTGTGCGTGCGGGTGCTGTTCGATCCGGACCGGGGGCTGTCGGAGCGGATCATTGCGGAACAATTCACGGTATAGCCGAGCAACGACCGGCATGGCAGGCCTTCATCCTGTCAGCAGCCGGCCCGATCCAGCGGCCTGCTACGGCACCCCGCGCACCACCGCCTTGACTCGCCGGACAATCGTTCCCGCCGCCGGCTTTACTGCCCCGCCGGCAGCCTGAACCTCCTGCCCCGCAACCCGTTCCAGCCATGCCTCCCGCCAGTAGAAATACGGCGCGCGTGGGCAGAACAGCCGCGAATAGTTGTCCAGCCCGGCGCATTTCAGGCCTTCCAGGATGATGCAGTCATTCACCAGCCTGATCATCCGGCCGGATTTCTCGTCGATCAGCCGGTTGACCCGTCCCAGCACGCGATAGGTCTTGCCGCAATACCGCAGCATCTCCCGATCGAACACCAGGCCGCGGTTCTTCCAGTTCCTGTTCAGCGTCGCCTTGATGTCTTCCGCCGAACGCACGCGCACCCATTCGCCGGGCTGCAGACCGAGCGTTGCGACGGGCGCCGCCCCGGGCGCCGCGGCGCGTGCCGGCGGTGGACGCACCGGCTCGGGCGCGGCGCCGTTTCGTGCCCGCAGCAGCCTGGCCAGTTTGCCGTTGCCGCGCTTCCAGATGGTTTCGGCCATATGACGGATAAACGTTCCCACCGGAACGTTCCGGCGGCTCATGTCCTCGAAATAGTGGCGCAGATTGGTGTTCGATATCGCCTCGGTTGCGGCGACGATTTGCGTTACCTGGCACCGGTAGCGGATCTCCCCGCCCTCGGCTGCCGGGGCAAGGGTGGCGCGTTGCAGCAGGGCAAGGCCGTCGAGATCCGGCGCCGGCTGGGTCCCCGCTGTCCCGGCCGGCCCATCGACCGGCTTCAGCCAGGCGGTCTTCCAGAACAGCAGGCAATGTGCATCGCAACCGTCATGGCCGCTTCCGTCGCAGCGGGTCTCCAGGTGCACGGCATCGTTCAACCGGCGCAGCTCGCTGCCGCCGGTGGGATCACAGGTCTTGTGGGCCGACTTGCTGACGCGAAAGCGCTGCCCGCAGTATTGTACCATCTCCGGCATGAACGGCATCGCGTCGAGCGAGGCCTGCTCGTCCAGGGTGGCAAGCACCTCGGCGAATGGGCGCACTTCAACCCAATCGCCCGGAAGGAACTTGTCGCGCTCCTGCGCGATGGAGGCCTGATTGGGTTGGCACAGGAATTTTTCGGCCATGTGGTATCGGTTCAACTCGCTGTTTTTGCGCAGTCCAACAGGTGAGCCGCGTCTGCCGTTGCCAGATGCTGACCCCGGTTGCTGACCCCGGTTGCTGACCCCGGTTGCTGACCCCGGTTGCTGACCCCGGTTGCTGACCCCGGTTGCTGACCCCGGTTGCTGACCCCGGTTGCTGACCCCGGTTGCTGACCATGGATCCTGCCGTGGCGTCAGCACCGGGCCGGCTGACATCGGCATTCGTCAGTTTCCTCCCTGCCAATCACCGATCACGGCCGCCGATCGCCAGGGTGTTCACGCAGCTTTCCCCATTACGAAACTACACACTATATCGGAGCTGGTCCTAACGGCATGCAAAATCGTGTGAGACAACATGGGAATTGCCGTTGGGTCAGATTCAATTAAGGGGTGGTATCAGCGTGACCGCAATCACGAAACAATCATCCGGCTGATGACATTGCTCGTGACATTGCTCGCGCGATATGCGCCGGACGGTTTCCGGCCGATGACGGCACGGGCCGCGAAACCATTTGCTGACCGCGCACGATCAGGTGATCGGCCAGGTGATCGGCATGACGCAAGCGCCCGGCGCTGCGCCGGCACGGACGGGAATGACCCGTACGCGGCCAACCGAAGGCCAGCGAGCCGGGTGTGCGGCACGGCCGGGCAGGACGTTAAAATGAAGAAACAACAGCCGCACGGAGCGCCACAGGGCAAACCGTACGGCGCCACGCGGAAGCCTCTGGCAGCGCAACCCGTGGCGCCGGCGCCCCGTCGCCCCCGGCAGGTCCC
>NZ_NHRY01000161.1 GCF_002937115.1 Rhodopila globiformis
GTTGTTCGCAGCGGTCACGCCAACGGACCCCGGACGGCCCGGCAAATGGTCCTTGATCCGCTCCCACTGGTCGTCGCGCAAGGCATGTCGATGCATCGGTCAGCCTCTCCAAAGCTGACTGCCTATGCATCGAAGAACCGGGGCTGCTGGAATCGGGAAGCCGCTTGTTGATCAACGATTCCGCCGCACTGTTGCAGCCCAGACTCACTCGGCTGGCTCCAATTGACGACACGCCCTAGTAACGATAGAGTTCATGCTTGAACGGGCCTTGTTCAGCAATACCCAGATAGTCCGCCTGCTTTGGCGTCAGTTTCGTCAGCTTGGCGCCGACCTTCGCGAGGTGCAGGGCGGCGACCTTCTCGTCGAGGTGCTTCGGCAGGGTGTAGACCGTGCGCTCGTACTTGCCGGCCGGCGCGTTGAACAGCTCGATCTGCGCCAGCACCTGGTTGCTGAAGCTCGCGCTCATGACGAAGCTGGGGTGACCGGTGGCGTTGCCCAGGTTCACCAGGCGGCCTTCGGACAGGACGATCAGGCGCTTGCCGTCGGGGAACACGACCTCGTCCACCTGCGGCTTGACGTTGTCCCAGGAATAATTACGCAGCGCCTCGATCTGGATTTCCGAATCGAAGTGGCCGATGTTGCAGACGATCGCCCGGTGCTTCATCGCCCGCATGTGGTCGATGGTGATCACGTCCACATTGCCGGTGGCGGTGACGAAGATGTCGCCGACAGGCGCGGCGTCGTCCATGGTGGTGACCTGGTAGCCTTCCATCGCCGCCTGCAGCGCGCAGATCGGGTCGATCTCGGTCACCATCACGCGGCAGCCGGCATTGCGCAGCGACGCGGCCGAGCCCTTGCCGACATCGCCGAAGCCGTTCACCACTGCGATCTTGCCGGCCATCATCACGTCGGTGCCGCGGCGGATGCCGTCTACCAGCGACTCACGGCAGCCGTACAGGTTGTCGAACTTCGACTTGGTGACGCTGTCGTTGACGTTGATCGCCGGGGTCAGCAGCGTGCCAGCCTTCGACATCTCCCACAGGCGGTGCACGCCGGTGGTGGTCTCCTCCGAGATGCCGCGGACGTCGGCCAGCATCTCGGGATACTTGTTGTGCATGACCAGCGTCAGGTCGCCGCCGTCGTCCAGGATCATGTTCGGAGTCCATTGCCCCCCTTGGCCATCTGCGCCGTGAATGGTCTGGTCGATGCACCACCAGAATTCTTCCTCGGTCAGGCCCTTCCAGGCGAACACCGGGATGCCGGCGGCGGCGATGCCGGCGGCGGCGTGGTCCTGCGTGGAGAAGATGTTGCAGGACGACCAGCGCACCGTGGCGCCCAGGGCGACCAGGGTCTCGATCAGCACCGCGGTCTGGATGGTCATGTGCAGGCAGCCGGCGATGCGGGCGCCCTTCAGCGGCTGCGCGTTGCCGAATTCCTCGCGGATCGCCATCAGGCCAGGCATTTCGGTTTCGGCCATGCTGATTTCCTTCCGCCCCCACTCGGCGAGGGAAAGGTCCTTGACCTTGAAGTCCTGGAATGCCGCGTCGGCCATGCTTGAAGCTCCTGATTGGGTCGCAGCGCTATATAAAGATATCTGCATGTTTGCAAGGGATGACCGAGCCCTCCGCGATTCGGCACGCGCCGCCGTGCGGCGACGGCTGGCGTTTCCACCGGTCTGTTGCCTCACCGTCATGGCCGCGTGTCCCGGCCATCCGCCCCCCACCCTTGAAGCGCAGATGGCCGGGACACGCGCGGCCATGACCATGGGAGCCACGCTCACCCTCAGGGCCGACGCCTCAGACCGGAATGAGCCTGACCTTCCGGCCGTTCACGCCGAGCGCGATGCGGCCCTGCTTCAGCCGCAGCGCATCGTCGCCGAACACCTCCCGCCGCCAGCCGTGCAGGGCGTGGATGTCAGGCTCCTCCTCCATCGCCAGCCGATCGATGTCCTCGGAACTGGCGACCAGCCGTGGCGCCACGTGGTGCTGCTCGCACTTGGCGGCCAGCAGCACCTTCAGCAGCGCCACCAGGGCCGCCGACGGCCGCGCGCTGTCGCGCTGTTGCGGGGCCGGCGCCAGATCGGCGTCGGGCACGCGCCGGGCGGCCGCCAGGACGTCCAGCAGCGAGGTGCCGGAGCGGCCCTCGGCGAAGCCGCGCGTCACCCCCCGCACCCGGGACAGGGCCTCGGCGCTGGCCGGCGCCGTGGCGGCGATTTCCAGCAAGGCCTCGTCCTTGACCAGCCGCTGCCGGGGGATGTTGACGCGCTGCGCCTCCCGCTCCCGCCAGGCGGCGATCTCCTTCAAAATGTACAGGAACCGCTTGTTGGTGGAGCGCGGACGCAGCCGCTCCCACGCGGTATCCGGGTCGGTACGATAGGTTTCGGGATTGTTGAGGATGGCCATTTCCTCGGCTACCCAACCGAGCCGCCCCTCCTGTTCCAGCCGCTGCTTCAGGCGCAGGTAGACCTGGCGCAGGTAGGTCACGTCGGCGGCCGCATAGGTGATCTGAGCATCCGACAAGGGCCGGACGGACCAGTCGCTGAAGCGGTGCGCCTTGTCGATGTGCCCGCCCGTGAGGCTGGAGACCAGCGCGTCATAGCCCACCTGGTCGCCGAAGCCGGCAACCATGGCGGCGACCTGGGTATCGAACAGCGGCCGCGGCACGGCGCCATAGCGCAGCACGAAGATTTCCAGGTCCTGCCGGGCGGCGTGGAAGACCTTCATCACTGCCTCATCGGCGAGCAGCAAGCCGAGCGCGCCCAGGTCGATTCCATCCGCCTCGGCGTCGATTACCGCGACCTCGCTTTCCCCGGCGATCTGCACCAGGCACAGCTCCGGCCAGTAGGTGCGTTCGCGCATGAACTCGGTATCGACCGTGATGAACACTTCTGAATGCATACGCTGACAGAAGGCTTCGAGCTCGGTCGTCGTGGTGATGAGCACCGGGGGCGGAAATTCGGATCGTGCAGGGCGGGCCATGCGCCGCTTCTACACGCGTATGTGCGAAAGGCCAAAGCCCAGCCATGCTTTCGATCGCGATTTACGGCGGCATGGCCGTCTTTAGGGAGCACGGGCGGTACCCGGAACGGCACGGCATTCAACGGCTGGCACGGCCCGGTATGTCTACCGGTCAATCGCCAGGGCAATCGCACTTCAGAATAGTGCCAGGAGGCGAGCGAGATAGGCGTTGTCCCAGGCGGCCTTCTGGAACTTGCCGCGCAAGGCGTCCTTGTCGCCGTTCGTCTGCATGACATTGATGGCCATG
>NZ_NHRY01000162.1 GCF_002937115.1 Rhodopila globiformis
CCAATCGCCGCTCGCCGCGGACCTACGACCGCGACCTCTACAAGGCGCGCCATCTGATCGAAAATTTCTTCGCCAGGCTCAAGCAGTTCCGTGCCATCGCAACCCGCTATGACAAGACTGCCCGCAACTTCCTCGCCGCGGTCCACCTCGCCGCCGCCGTCGTTTGGCTTAATTGACGACACGCCCTAGGCGATCACCGCCGGACGCACCGCGGACACGCTGCACTACCGCACCCTGGCGCCCTATGCCGTGCAGCAGCACCCGACGGACGAGCACCTGCTGCCGTTGTTCGTGGCCATGGGGGCCGGCGGCACCGGCGAGCGGTTGCACGGCTCGGCCATGTACTCCATCCTCAGGATGGACGCCTATGCGTTCCGGTGATCCACTGGCGCGGTCCAGACCAACCGGGGGAAACAATCATGCAAGTTGGCTTCATCGGCGTGGGCAACATGGGCGGCCCGATGTGCCGCAACATCATCCGCAACACCAACCATGAGGTCGTGGTCTTCGACCTGAATGCCGACGCGGCCAAAGCCTGCACCGATCTCGGCGCTACCGCCGGCGGCTCGGTCGCCGAGGTGGCACGGCGCTGCGACGTCGTCATCACCTCGCTGCCGATCCCGCGCGTGGTGGAGGAGGTGGCGCTGGGGCCCGGCGGCGTCGCCGAGAATGCCCGGCCCGGCGCCGTGTTCATCGACCTGTCCACCAATTCGCCCTCCACGGCGAAGCGGGTCGCCGCCGGCATGCAGGCCAAGGGCATCGCCATGCTGGAAGCGCCCGTCTCCGGCGGCGTCACCCGCGCCACCGACGGCACCATCGTCATCATGGTGGGCGGCGACGCGGCGGTGTTCGAGCAGGCCCTGCCGCTGCTGAAATCCTTCAGCAGCGAGGTCATCCACCTGGGCGAGATCGGCTTCGGCTCCACCGCCAAGCTGATCAACAACATGCTGGCCTTCATCAACTCCGCCGCCGCGGCCGAGGCGCTGATGATGGGCAAGCGCTCCGGCATCGACCTGCGGAAGCTGGACGCGGTGATCCGCAATGCCAGCGGCATGTCGGCCGGCTATGCCAACATGGCCGGCAAGGCGCTGGCCGGCAATTTCCAGCCCACGTTCGCGCTGGACCTGGCGCACAAGGACCTGCGCCTGGCGCTGGAGATGGCGGACGAGCTTGGCGTCCCCGGGCTGATCGCGCCGCAGGTCATGAGCCTGATGCGGATGGCTCGCGGCATGGGGCTGGGGTCGTCCGATTCCGCCGCGATCATGCGTGTGTATGAGACAACGCTGGGCGAAGAGGTCCGGGCGCCGGGCTGATCGGCCACTATCCGCATCGGTTGGCGGCAGCGCCTGTCACATACATGCGAAACGCCACAAGTCCCCGCGACAGGACCGCCCGGGACATTGCACACTATGGCCAGGCTGCATGCGAGCGAGGCGCAGATTGGGTACGACCATATGAGTGAGCGAAGCCAGATCCTCGTGGTGGAGGACGACGCCCTGGTGTCGGACGTCATCCAGGCCGCGCTGGACAGCCGGTACCAGGTCACCGTCGTCGAGACCGCAGCGGCGGCGATGGATCGGCTGCGCCAGGGCGGGATTCGGCTGATGCTGCTGGATTGCACCCTCCCCGGCGGCCTCGACGCCGATCTGCTGCCCGAGGCCGATCGGCAGGGGACGCTGGTGGTGCTGATGTCGGGCGATCCGGGACGTATGGACGCGCTGACCGGGCAGACAAGGCCCTTCGTCCTGAAGCCGTTCACCCTGAGCGACCTGGTCGCCACCGTGGAGCGCGTGCTGTCGGCGGACGCCGGCGAACCGCGCGGTTGACACCCGGCCGCTGACGCCGCGACGCACGCAGCCCGGCGCGCGCTGTCTGAATGCCGGCGCGGCCACCTGATGGACCGCGAGGCAATGCCGGCTGGCGGTCCGCAGAGCGATATCGGCCTGACAGAAGATCGCGGCGCGATGTCAGGCCGATGAAATTGCTCGCGAAATATGAGCCAGGGCGTTTCCAGCCAGGCTGGGAAGGATCCACCGCAAATTGCAGGCCGGTTGGGACGCGCAGTCGCTGCCTTGGCGTCATGGTGGCCGACGGGCCGGCCATCCACGCCTTTGGCTGATATCGGCACCCTCAGGCGTGGGTGGGCGGCCTTCCCACCATGACGATGAAGGCGCCCCGTCTCAACTTACCGGCAGTCCGCTGTCGCATGGCGCCGGCCGGGATCGCGCCTGCCCTTCCGGCAGCGGCCGGATGGACGCCGTTCGCGGCCGGCCATGCTGAAGCAACGGTCCCATTTCTTCGGCGCCACCAGAACAACCATGAAACAACCGCCGCCGGAGCAGCCTCATCTTGCCGTAGCGGACCGGGACCGATCATGGTAGGCAGGCAATTCGTCCGTGAGAATCGGCTACTGATTTATTTCAACAGCAATAATCCTGAAACCAGCCAGCAACGAACGTGAAACGACCTCGCACTCAGCCTGAACACGGCAGTCCGCCCGAATGGTCCCGGAAACCGTCACTGCCGCAGGACGGATCCGCAAGGGAAGCGGAATCGGCCAGTGCGGCCGGCGCCGACAAGCTGGCCTTCGTCAGCCGCCTGCAGACCATCCTTGCCCACTGGCCCAGCGCCGATCGGCTGGCCCGGGCGATGGGCGTGTCGCCGTCGGCGTTCCGCAAATGGCTGAAGGGAGAGGCGGAACCCAGCCGCGAGCGGCTGGTCGCCCTGGCCCGGGTGGCCGGGGTCAGCATCGCCTGGCTGGCCCAGGGCGAGGGACCGGCACCGGTTTTCGAAACGGTATCGGGCCCGCGCCGCCGCCTGCCATACCAGGACCCGGGGCCAGGGGTGGATCCGGGGCAGTTTGTACTGTTGCCAAAACAACATGACGGCGTGGGCACCCATCCGGCCGCGCCGATGTTCGGCTTCCTCGCGCTGCACCACGACTGGGTGCGGACGGCCTTTGGCGCGGAGCCGGACAACCTGCTGCTGGAAATCGCCACCGATGACGCAATGCGGCCGACGATCAGGAATGGCGACACGATGCTGGTCGACACCGCCGACCGGACGCTGCGCAATGGCGGGGTTTACCTGCTGCAGATCAACGATCACCGCCTGGCCAGGCGGGTGCAGCGCAAGCACGAAGGCAGCCTGGTGCTGATCAGCGACAACAGCGTCTATCACCCGGACGTCATTGATCCCGGCGCCGCCGCCCACGTGGTGGTCATCGGCCGGGTCGTCTGGGTAGGTGGGGCGGTCTGACGCGGTCCAGGCGCGGCCGGATCACGGGATGATCCCGGCGGGTGACATGGCTTGCGGCGATAACCAACCGGCGCGCCGGCAGCCCGGTGGCGGCAATGAGGCAAGAGGCCGCTTCCCCGTTGTCGTGGCCCGGCTTGCCCGCATGGGCGCTGGCTGAGAGAGACAGGGCCGGGTCCATTGCCTCACCGCCATGGCCGGGCGTGTCCCTACGGGATGCACACATCTCGGAAACGGTCCGCCGCTGCGTTTCCCTTTCGTCATGGCCCGGCTTGTCCGGGCCACCTATTCCAGCACTTGTGCCGCGACAGGTGGCCCGGACAAGCCGGGCCATGACGATGGGGGAACGCTCTTGGCGCCCAGGCAAGCACTTGATTTTACGGTCATTTCCGACTCGTTTCCAGGATGTGTGCATTGCGTAGGGACACGCCCGGCCATGCCGATTGGGGAGGAACGTGATCCGGCGTATTTCCGCGCCGCGTGGCAATGCTTCAGGGTTGCGTGGCCGTGGTCTCCGGCGGCTTGGCCGTGGTCTCGGGCTGCTTGGCCGTGGTCTCGGGCTGCTTGCCCGCCGCCTGCCGCACCGCGTTCGGGTCACGCCCGGACTGGCGAATCAGGACGTCGTTGACCCCGTTCGACGCCTCGGTGGCGACCACGACCGCGACGTCGCCCCAGTAGTGGTCCAGCGTCCCCGCCGGGATCACGTTCAGTTGGATCACCCGGCCGCGCTCGTCGCCGGACGGCGTGCTGACGATCCACTGGATCTCCACCCGTTCCTTCCCCTTGCCGATCGGCACGACTCTTACCTGGCCCTGGACCTTGAAATCCATGCCGGTGGGCGTCGTCAGCACCACCGGCCCCAGCGCCGCCAGGCGAGCGCGCATCTGCTGGGTCAGCGACAGGTCGCCGTCACCCGGCGCGCCGGTCACGTCGGCCACCAGCACGCGCGCCGGCCGGTTGTACAGGCTGTGCGGATCGGCCTTGTCGTGGGCGATGCGGATGCTGGTCAGCACCGCCCCGATGCGCGGCGCGGCTTCCGCAGCGATCTGCTGCATCAGCGCCGGCGAGGCGGTGGCCCAGACATCCAGCGGCACCGGTTCGCCGTCGGCCTCGCCTTCGTCCTTGCCCTGCGGATTCTGCACAATGAATGTCGGCATCACCGCGTTGCCGTCGCGCCTGGCCCGGGTGATCAACCGCCAGTCCGTCGGCTCCGGCGCACGCACCATGGCGGGCACTTCCGTCGCCTGCAGCGCTGTGGCGATCTGCGCCGCCAGGTCCTGGTTGGCGGCATCCGGCAGCAGAGTGTCCGAACCAGGCGGCACCGCCAGCAGCGGCGCCAGCGGCTGCGCCAGGCGCCTGGCTTTGGCGCCGGGGTTGCCCAGGAACGGTTCGGGAAGGTCGCCGCAAGCGGAAACCAGCAGGCACAGAAGCAGGGCAAGCCTGCCGACTCGACGCACCATCATGCCTCGGCTTGAAGCAGAACCCGGCAGGCGCCGGAAGAGGGCGTGTCCAGACCGGATGTTCACGCCGGCCTGATCACCGAAATCTGGTGGCCGATCGGCCCGGATTTGGCCAACGTGCGGCGGCGGTGGCTGAAGAAGCGGTCCTCGTTCGCCAGCGTGTCGATGCCGGTCACGATGACGTGCGCCACGCCGGCCGCGCGCAGCCGCGACGCGCAGTAGCCCGCCAAATCGAACTGCCAACGGTCCGGCTGCCGCCCGGGCGCGAAGAACGCCGAGTCGGCGGCGGATCGCGCCAGCACCGCATCGCGCAGATCGGCACCCACTTCGTAGGAGTCGCGGGCGATGCAGGGGCCGACGGCGGCGACGATGCGGTCCGGCTCCGCACCCAGCGCCGCCATGGCGGCCACGGTCGCCTCCAGCACGCCGGCCACCGCGCCGCGCCAGCCGGCATGCGCCGCGCCGACGATGGCGCACCCGGTATCGGCGAACAGCACCGGCGCGCAGTCGGCGGTGACGATCCCAAGGCCGAGGCCGGGGCGGTCGGTGACCATGGCATCCGCCTTTTCACCCGCGCCGGCGCGCCACGGATGCGTCACCGTCACCACGTGGCTGCCATGCACCTGGGTCAGCCCGAGCAGGCAGTCCGGATTGATGTCCAGCGACCGCGCGGCGCGGGCGCGGTTTTCCAGCACGGCGCCGGGATCGTCCGCGCTGGACAGGCTGCAATTCAGGCTGGCGAAGGCGCCGGCGGAAACGCCGCCGCGGCGGGTGAAGAATCCATGCGGCGCGGGCATCCCGTCCGCGATCAGCGACTCCGCCATCTGGCCTCCATGCAATACCGGCGCGGCTGGTGTGTGACAGTGTGCGCATGCGGGTCAACCGGTGTTACACTCTTGCCAAGCCCGGCAACGGGCGCATCTCCGTTTCCGGGGGTGGGAGGACGACGACATGATTGGTGTGGATTGGGGCACGACAAGCTTCCGCGCGTTCCGGGTAGGGCGCGACGGGTCGATCCGCGACCGCCGGGCCAGCCCGCGCGGCATCCTGGCCGTGCCGGACGGGCGCTTCGGCGACACGCTGCGCGAGGAAATCGGCCCCTGGCTGGCGCTGGGCGAGGACAAGGTCCTGCTGTCCGGCATGATCGGCAGCCGCCAGGGCTGGAAGGAGGCGCCGTACCTCCCGTGCCCCGCCGGCCCGGCCGATATCGCCGGCGCGCTGGTGGACATCGGCTTCGACTGGGCAAAGGTCAAGCTGGTGCCCGGCCTGTCCGGCGTCGATGAAACGGGCGTGGCCGAAGTGATGCGCGGCGAGGAGGCGCAGGTCGTGGGCGTGCCGGCGCTGCTGCGCGACGGCGGCCTCGCCTGCCTGCCGGGCACGCATTCGAAGTGGGTCCGGGTCGCGGGCGGCCGCATCACCGGCTTCACCACCCACATGACCGGCGAGATGTTCAGCGTGCTGCGCGGCCATACCATCCTGGCGCGCATGATGCGCGACGGGCCGAGCGACGGCGCGCCGTTCGACGCCGGCCTCGCCCGCTCGGCCGAGCCGGGCGGCCTGCTGCACCACCTGTTCGGCATCCGCGCCCTGACCCTGGCCAACCGGCTGCCGGAGACCGACGCGCCGGCCTACCTGTCCGGGCTGCTGATCGGGCACGAGGTGCGTGCGGCGCTGGCGCGGCATCCCGGCTCCGTCGTGCAGGTGATTGGTGCGCCGGAACTGACGGCGCTGTACGCCCGCGTCATCACCGCCTGCGGCGGCTATGCCGAGCGCCACGACGGCGAAGCTGCCGCCCACGGCCTGGCGCTGATCGCCGGGCATGCCGATTGGGGCTGAGGCCGCTGGGGCTGAAGCCGGCTGGGGCAGTGTTTGGCCGTCAGGCTTCAGCGCCCGGGCGTGGTGGTGGCCACCCCGTCATGGCCCGGCTTGTGCGCATGGGCGCCAACTTGGAGAGACAGGGCTGGGTCCGTTGCCTCTCCGTCATGGCCGGGACACGCCCGGCCATGACGATAGGGAGACGACCGCGGCGGACCGTTTCCGGGACGTGTGCATCCTATAGGGACAAATCAAACCACAACGATAAAGGAACAGCCACCCGCAACGCCGATCGGCATCATATCGCGATGGCGTAGGCGGGGCGCCGCGGGTCGGCGCCGGCGGCAACCAGGCCGGTGGCCGGATCTGTCAGGATCGCCTCGACCGAGCCGGCCAGCCAGGTCCAGTCCGGCCAGTCCTGGATGGCGTGCCCCCGTGCCGCGAGATCGTCCCGCGTCGCCTGGCCGATCCGCGCTTCCACCGCCAGCCGTCCGGGGACGTAATCGAACGGCGCGAACGAGGACGGGAAGTTGTAGGACGCCACCCGCGGCGCCTCGATCGCCGTCTGCAGGTCCATGTGGAAATGCAGCACGTTCAGCAGCACCTGCAGCATCGCCTGGACCTGCACGTCGCCGCCGGGCGTGCCGAACGGCATGACGCCGCCCCCGGCGGTGACCAGCAGCGCCGGATTGGGCGTCAGCCGCGGCCGCTTGCCCGGCGCCACGCCCGCGGGATGCGCCGGATCGGGGCGGCTCTGCGATCCGCGGCCCGACGGCGCGATGCCCAGTCCCGGCACCACCGGAACGTTGCCGCACCCGTCCGACGGCGTGGCGCTGAAGGCGTTGCCCCAGCGGTCGACGACGCAGCAATAGGACGTATCCGCCTCGAGCCTCGGCACCTCCGCCCCGGTGATGACAGGCCGTATATGCGGCGCCTCCAGCGGCGGCGGCATCTGCCCGAAGGCGCGGTCGTCGCGCACCGCCTCGGCCCGGCGCGTGATCCGCACCGGATCGAGCAGGTCCATCAGCGGCACGTCGACGAAGTTCGGGTCGCCGAAGTAATATTCCCGATCCGCCAGCGCCAAGTCCAGGCAGGAAACGATCCGGTGCAGGTAGTCGGCCGAATTGTGCGCCAGGCCGCCAATGCCGACCTGCTCGACCAGCGCCAGGGCCTGCTGCAGGGCGGGACCCTGGCACCATGGCCCACAGGTGATCAGCTCGTGCCCGCGCCAGGTCTGGCGCACCACCGGCTCGATGGCGGAGCTGTATTCGGCCAGGTCGTCCATTGACAGAAAGCCGCCCTCCTGTTGCTGGAAACAAATGATCTCGCGCGCGATGTCGCCGCGGTAGAACGCCTGGTGCGCCGCCGCCAGCCCCGCCAGCCGATCGGCACCGGCGGCGCGATCCTGGTCCGCCATGTGGCGCAGGGTTTTCGCCAGGTCCGGCTGCACGAATTTCGCGCCGATCGGCGGCACCGCGCCGTCCGGGAGGAAGATCGCGGCGTTCGACGGCCAGCGCCGGTACTCCGCCTCGTGCGCGGCGATCGAGCGGTGCAGCAGCGGATACACGGCAAACCCCTCATCCGCGAAACGAATGGCCGAGGCGGCGACGTCGGCGAAGCGCATCGTGCCGTGCCGGCGCAGCGCAGTGATCCAGGCATCCGGCGCCGCCGGCACCACCGTTCGCAGCACGCCATCCGGAATCGTGCCGTTGTGCTCGCGCAGGAACAGGTCGGCCGGAAGCGCCTTCGGCCACCAGCCGAGCCCGGCGATGCTTTCCACCCTTCCATCCGCCAGCCGCACCAGGATCGGCGCCACGCCGGCGAAGTTCACAAGGTCCGGCTGCAGCACCGCCAGGGCGATGCCGGCCGCGACGCCGGCGTCGATCGCGTTGCCGCCGGACTCCAGGATCGAGAACCCCGCCGCGGCGGCGAGATAATGGCCGGCTGAAATAGCATGGCGTATGCCGTGGATCGTCGGGCGATGGGACATGCGACGGTTCCTGCGCAAAAAGCGAAGCGTGCGGCAGAATCCGCGGGCGGTCCAGGACAGCCCTGATCGGGAGCGCAATGGACTCTATTTGCTCTCATGTCTGGCTGCGCGGAGAAAGCGCGTCCCGCTATCGCCTAGATCGTCTATCCATCGACGTGGCCGGGACAGGCTGCACACGTATCAGGACAAGCGGAGCGGCGGAGCAAGGTCGTCGCCCTATCGTCATGGCCGGGCGTGTCCCCATGGCTATCAGGATGGGGCGGCGGTTGGAGAAGGATTTGGTGCCCGGTCCGTTGCCTCACCGTCATGGCCGGGCATGTCCCGGCCATCTGCGCTTCGACAGTTGGGGGTAGATGGCCGGGACACGCCCGGCCATGACGATGGGGCAACGACCCCTCTCTTTCCGCCGTCGCCCGGCCGGCAACCTACAGCCAGGAGAACAGGTTGGTGAACCAGCCCGTCTTCTTCGGCTGGATGATCGGCGTCTGGCCCACGTTCGGCGCTTCGCCCAGCGCCGCGTTCTCCCGCAGCCGCTGCGATTCCGCAGCCGCGTCGACCTCGGCCGGCTGCGGGTTCGACTTGCGCCACAGCAGCAGCTTGTCGACGAAGCCGTCATCCGCGGTGGCGTTCTTCGCGTCCTGGTCCACCTTCTGGCGGATGTCCGCCGGCGCGGCCGGGCCGGCCTGCTGCATCAGCGCCATCTGCCCGGGGCTCTCGCCGCCCGTCGGCGCGCCCAGCGCCAGTTGCGGCACCAGCGCCTCCTCGGCCTGCTTCTGCTCGCTCTGCTCCTGCGGGCGCGGCGCGCCGGGGCTGGGCGGACGCAGGTTGAAGTCCGGCGGCATCGACAGCGGCGCCCGGGTCGTTACCGTATATTCGTCCGGCGTCGCCCGCGCGATGCCGAAGGTGCGCACCAACTGGTCGCCGCTGCACCCGGCCAGCAGCGCCATGGAGCCGGTCAGGAGCAACATGCCGCGGACACAGCCGGCGCGGCGTGGTCTGGAGGAAATCGTTCGCATCTCGTGGTCCATACTCACTCACCGGCTTCTGCCACAAGTACGAGTGCATAGCTATGCCACGTTTGACCGCCGCCGGGGAGGTATCGCGATCACCATGGCGGCAAACAAGCCCGTGCTCAGCGTCCATTGCGCGATGGCGAAGGCGTGCGCATAGGCGCGTTCCCCGCCCTGCCCGTCCAGCACGATGAAGAACAGGCTGCCGATGATGGCCACGCTGACCGCGGCGCCGACCTGCATCGCCGAGTTGGCGATGCCGGCCGCGACCCCGCCCTGGGACGCCGGCACGTCGCCCAGCACGGTGGCGAACAGGCGCGGGAAGGCGATGCCCTGGCCCAGCCCGGCCAGGAACACTGCCGCCGACACCGCCGCCGGGCTGCTGCCACGCGCGACCAGCACCCCGACGGTGACGTAGAAGAACACCTGGATGCCCATGCCTATGGCCAGCAGCCGATCGCGCAGCCGCACCAGCGGCGCGGTGAGCAGCGGCCCGGCGAACAGCCCCAGGCCATAGGGCACGATCGCCAGCCCCGTCTGCAGCGGCGGCACGCCCCGGCCCTCCTGCTGGTACAGCCCGAACAGCAGGTAGAAGCAGGTGGTGAAGAAGAACAATGCCGCCACCAGCACACCGCGGCGGAAGCTGGGAATGCGCAGCAGGGCCAGGTCGACCAGCGGCATGCCGCCCGTGCGGCCCAGCCGCGCCTCGTACCAAAGGAACGCGGCGGCGAGGAACGGCACGGCCGCCAGCGCGGCGAACACCCACGGCGGCCAGCCCTGCTCGCGGCCGACCGACAGCGGCACGACGATGCCCGCCAGCGCCAGCGAGATCAGGCCGGCGCCGCCCAGGTCCAGCCGCACCCGCGTGCCGCCGCCGGTCTCCGGCACCACCGTCAGCCCCAGCGCCAGGGCGGTGGCGCAGACCGGCAGGGTCAGCAGGAACACCGTCCGCCAGCCCAGCCCCGCCGGATTCCACTGGATCAGCGCCCCGCCGCCGAACTGGCCAATGGCCGCCGCCATGCCCATCATGATGCCGTAGAAGCTCAGCGCGCGGGCGAGTTCCCGCTCGTCCTCGAACAGGGCGCGGATCGAGCCCAGCACCTGCGGCTGCAGCAGCGCCGCGGCGGCCCCCTGTATCACGCGCGCGGCCACCAGCGCCGGCGGCGAGGGCGCGATGCCGCAGCCCAGGCTGGCCAGCGAGAACGACGCCATGCCAACCAGGAAACAGCGCTTGCGGCCGTACAGGTCGCCCAGCCGCCCGCCGGTGATCAGGAACACGCCGTAGCTCGCGGCATAGCCCGAAACCACCAGTTGCAGCGCCGCGGCGCCGGCCCCCAGGCTGTCATGGATCGACGGCAGCGCCACGTTGACGATGAAGAAGTCCAGCGGCGGCAGGAATCCGCCCGCCAGCAGCACCGCCAGCGCAAGCCAGCGGCGGGCGTCTTTCTGTCCGGTTGTCACGCTTTCTCCCTTTGCGCCCCGTCACCCAGGGTGATTTCAGGACGCCGTTGCTCTAGCATTCAAGCCCGATGTCACCGCCCCGAACAAGACTGGACCCTGAGGGGTATTACCACCGCCTCGGGCTGGACCCGGATGCGGACCACGAGGCGGTGGTCGCCGCTTTCCGCGCCCGGGTGCGGGTGCTGCATCCCGACGTGCCCGGCACCGGCAACGCCGCGGCGTTCGTCGCGGTCAAGCAGGCCTATGACGTGCTGTCGAACCCGCACCGCCGCCACGACTATGACCAGGCGGCGCAACGGGCGGCGCAACGGGCGGCGGTGGGGACGCCGGGGCCGGACATGTTCTCCATCCGGCCGGCGCGCCCGGTCCACGCGGCCCGTCCCGCGCCCACCACGGCGCCCACCGCCGCGCCCACCATGGGGCCATGGCCGGCCGGGGCAATCGCCTGGCTGGCCGACGCCGTGAACTGGGTGCGCACGTCGACGCCGCTGGCGGCGATCGGGCTTGGATTCGCCGCCATCCTGTGCATCAGCGTGGTGCAGGTCGTGCTGCATGTGGAGCAGACGCCGCCGGTGGTCAGCGACGGCATCCGGCCGAATGCGGCGACGGTGCAGCCGCTGTCGCCGGAGGCGCACGACGCGACGCTGTACGGCCCGGCGCCGGCGCGGCTGCCCGGCCCGCCGAACTTCTACGTCATCCCCACCGCAAGTCCCGCCATCCTGTGGCGCTACGATCCGGCGCGCAACAGATTCGTCCCAGACCGCCAATTGCCGCCGTTCAGCTCGGTGCATGCCGTGCGGTTCGTGCGGCAGAACGGCCTGCTGGAGGTCCTGGTCAGGGGCCAGCCCGACGGCTACGTCGAGGCCGCCCAGGTTGCCCCGGGCAATTACCAGGCAGCCAGGCGCGGCTATTGCAGCTACAATGCCGGGTCGCCGCCGTTCAACGGCGAGGTGCTCGTCGCCACCGGCCAGGGCAACGGGCGCCTGCTGATTGACAATCGTGCTGTTCAACCGGTGGTGGTGAAGCTGCGTGATCCGTCCTGGCGCGTGGTCTTCTCGGTCTATCTGGCCCCCGGTGGCCACGCGGACGTCACCGGCCTGCCGTACGGCGCTTACCGCACGGACTTCGCCATCGGCGAGTTGTGGAGCCGGGCCTGCCAGACCTTCGCCGCCGGCATGCGGGCACGGCGCCTGGACGGCCCGCTGACGATTGCCGGCCAGGCTTCGCTGCAGATCACCGACGATTCAGCGAGCCTGCCGTCGACGGACATCGCCGACTCGGAGTTCGAGCAGAACTAGGGCGTGTCGTCAATTAAGCCAAACGACGGCGGCGGCGAGGTGGACCGCGGCGAGGAAGTTGCGGGCAGTCTTGTCATAGCGGGTTGCGATGGCACGGAACTGCTTGAGCCTGGCGAAGAAATTTTCGATCAGATGGCGCGCCTTGTAGAGGTCGCGGTCGTAGGTCCGCGGCGAGCGGCGATTGG
>NZ_NHRY01000163.1 GCF_002937115.1 Rhodopila globiformis
TCCCATTTGGTGTGATTTAGGCTCTCGAATTCGTCCATTGATGGAACTCCATCAGCGTGTGCTTTGGCGGCTCACGCTCCAGAGTTTCATTGATGGGCGAACCGGGGCCTACCCCCGCAAATGTCAAACTGCTGCTGCCTCCCCGGCAGAGCCGGGGGAACTCCCGGTTACGTTAGTATTGATACATGCTCCGCCGACCGCGGCATATCCGCTCTGGGGGTCATGAAGCCAGTGCATTTCCTGCATACACGTGTAGGTTGCTTTCAAACTGGAATTGCCTAGGAATGCGTGTATGCGAGAAAATGTTTCGCTGGATCTCCTGGTCAAAAGCCGGCTGAAGCGGTGGGGGCAGCGGCCCCCTGGGGTCCGGCCACGGCGTGGCAAGGAGTCCTGGCTGCGCGGCCGCCCCTCCGAGGACGATGCCAGGATCGGCAGCCCCTATCTGAAAATCCCCGGCAGCAGGCGGCTGCGCACCCTGCCGGATGGGCTCTGGCTCAATTTCGGCGGCACCTTCGCCGAACCCTTCGTCGATATCCTGGCCATCGAGGCGTGCAGCACACTCCAGAACCTGCTCGACAAGCGGTCCCGTTTCGCACCCAGTACCCATTCGATGATGTGCGTCTGCCCCGCCGTCTGGCTGCTGGCGCCGATAACCCCAACCGAGCAGACGCCGCGCTGGCGGGCGACGGGTGTCATCCGGCAGGAGCCGTTTTGCGACGTCATTGTCCCGGTGCGTGAGATGCGCGTGCTCTATGGCCTGAAGCGCGACCACTACAAGGGCTTCGCGCGGCACCAGCTTCCGCATGCGCATGAGTTCTTCGTGCCGATGGAAGCGCTGACCGAGGAAAACAGCGAAAGCAACCCCGCGCTGCGGGAGCTGATCGCCCGTGCTTCGATCTCGGCGAACTTCTTCAGCCCGTGAGCATGGTCCGGCTCCGGCACATAGGCGCTACCATAACTAGGAACAGGGCGTGGTCGTCTCCCTGTCGTCATGGCCGGGCGTATCCGGCCATGACGGGGAGGCAATGGGATGGGCGCCAACCCTGACCGCGCCGCTTAGAACAGCAGCCCTTTCCTCAGCAGAGCATGGATGCCCTTTTCCCCGTTCACCGTCTGGGTGACGTGGAAATCCACCGCCAGCGAGCAGAACTGATAGGCTTCCTGCCGCGACAGGTTGGTCCGGCTGGTGATGAAGGCGATCATCTGCCGCAGCGCGGTCTTCATCGCCGTGTCCAGGTCCTCGTGCATGCCCATGGCGATGAAGTGCGTGGCGGTTTCCGCGCGCGGGTAGGTCAGCAGCGGGTCGCGCAGGCCGCCGCCCTTGTGCAGGGCCAGGGTGAACGTGCCGGTCAGGCACATTTCCAGGGCGTTGATGCAGACCTCGCCGTCGCCCTGGACGCCATGGCCATCGCCGGCCGAGAACAGCGCCCCGGGTGCCCAGACCGGCAGGAACAGCGTCGCGCCCTCGCTGAGTTCCTTGTTGTCGAGATTGCCGCCGTGCTCACGCGGCTGCACCGTCGATATCGTGCCATAGTGCGGCGGCGGCGCGACGCCCATCACGCCGAAAAACGGCGACAGCGAAAGCTCGGTCCCCCACGGCAGGCGGCAGGTCCTGCGGGCGCGGTCCACCGGGATGTGCGAGAGGAATTTCTCCGGGAAGTCCTCCGGAATGGTCCCGGCCAGCGGGCGGAAGCCGCAATAGCCCCAGTCGCAGCCCAGCTCGATTTTGTCGATGCGCACTTCCAGCATGTCGCCGGGCTCGGCCCCGGCCACCGCGACCGGGCCGGTAATCAGGTGACCGGGCGCGCGCGGGATGTTCGCGGCATGGATCGCCGCCAGAGCGGGCGGGACGGCCAGGCCCGATTCGCGCGCCGGCATCACCTCGGGGCCGCCGGACACACATTCCAGCACCACCGTATCGCCCGGGTCCACCGTGATCAGCGGCGGGAAGCTTGCATCGAACATGCCCCAGCGCACGGTCTCCGGCGTCGATGCGATGCGATGCGTGGCCATGCGGAACCGCCCCCCGTTGCGACCAATGATCTGCCGATGCCATCACATCGGCCGGGACGGCACAACCCGGGGCGATCAGCAGACGGAAGGGCACCGCTCCGGTCTTGCGCAGGCGGCCCTGCCAGGAACGCCAGGCAATACCGCCACCCCCGTGATCGCCGTCAGGTCGGGAGAGACCGTCGGACTGTCCTTTATCGTCGCTGCCAGCGGGATGCCGGCCCGCTCACGCCGCCGGTCCATGGGCGCCGGTTCCGGCGGCCCCCGGCATGCTTCTTGTGCATGATTGCCCGTCGCGCAACGAATATCCTCGTGTCGCGCAGCGAATATGCCGATCCCGCGGAAGCCGTGACCCCCGAGGGGATTGCTCGCTGCCGGCGGTGAAGGGCTACGGATGCCCTTTCAGCTCGGCGTCGATCTCGGCCGCCAGCTGAGGGTTCGCGCGGCGGATCTGGCTGGCACGCAGGGTGGCGCCCAGCAGGTTCGTCGGCTGCATTTCCCATGCCTCCAGGAACAGCAAATCCGCTTCTTTCCCGGAATTGTTGATGTCTTCCAGTACTTTCCGAACTGCCTGTGTGAAGGGCGGCTTCCGCGCGCCTGACGCCATCAACATCGGACATTCCCTGATTTCGGTACCGCGCAAACCTCAATCGCCCGCCTGTCAAGCCGCATAAGCAGACGACGAGCGATCGAAGCGACGCGGCCCCAAGATAGGCGGTGCCGATGGAATTCACCAGCCTGTCGGGATGACAAGCCAGTGAATTAAATTTCGCTATGGCACTTAGGGCGTGTCGTCAATTAAGCCAAACGACGGCGGCGGCGAGGTGGACCGCGGCGAGGAAGTTGCGGGCAGTCTTGTCATAGCGGGTTGCGATGGCACGGAACTGCTTGAGCCTGGCGAAGAAATTTTCGATCAGATGGCGCGCCTTGTAGAGGTCGCGGTCGTAGGTCCGCGGCGAGCGGCGATTGG
>NZ_NHRY01000164.1 GCF_002937115.1 Rhodopila globiformis
AACAGGTCGGTATCGCGCATGGATGATGGCTCCGGTCGGTTCGTTCCCAAGCCATGCCAGACAGCGCGTTATGCGCAAACCCCCGTCTGCGCCAGATGCCGTCAAACCAAATTCGGCTTCGTGGCTAGCCAGCGCTTGGCCGACAAGCGCTCCCAGACACTCAACCTCTGCGTGCGGGCCACCCATCCGAAATAGCGAGGAGCCGGATAACCTCGCTGTTTGAAGGCATGGCGATGGCCAAGCCGGTGATCTGCTCGATCACCGGTACCACGACCGATTACGTGCGGCATAGCGAAACCGGGCTGCTGGTTCCGCCGCACGATCCGGCGGCCTTCCAGGCGGCGATCCGGCGCGTCCTCGACAATCCGGCTGAGGCTGAACGCCTCGGCACCGCCGCGAGGGGCTTCGTCGAGCAGGAGTTGTCGATGGCGGCCTTCACTCGACGGATGGCAGCGGCGATAAGGACGGTGGCGGGGGAAAGCAACCAGCCTGCCTGAACGGCGCCGTCAGGTCAGGCGCAATCGGGACAGCACGACATCCTTGGAATTGGACATCAGCGGTGTTTTGGAATCGAACCGCTGCGGTTCGACCACGTCGATGCGGTTTGTGCCATAGGCGGGGATGATGTTGATCGTATAGCCATGCGTGATCGCCAACTCGCGCAGCAGCGACGCCAGCCGGGTGCTCTCCGGCAGGACTTCTGCCACGATGGTGGGGGTGTTGCCGGCGATCTCGCTACGGGCCGACTCGAACAGCTGGGCCTCCAGTCCTTCCGCGTCCACTTTGATGAGGTTTGCGTTCCGGACGAGTTGCCGAAACGGCAAACCGGCGACATGGATGACTTGCAAGCTGCTGCGGCCAGTGACCTCGCTGCCAACGACGAGATGCGATCCCACCGGGGAATCCCGGCCCTCGTTGGGAATGTTCAACGCCACCGTACTTTGTGTCGCATCGGGAATCGCTGCACTCTGGTAGACTTCCACTTTGTCAGACAACCCGTTCCGCGCCAGGTTGCGTCGCAGAATGTCGGCAACGCCCGGGACCGGCTCGAGAGCAAGATAGGAACCGGAAGTGGCCTTTCCCCCCAGCACGGTGAACAAGCCGACATTGGCGCCGACTTCCACAACATTGCGGGCCTGGGAACAGAGACTTTCCCAGACGTCTGCCATCCGGCCTTCATAGCCTTGGACGCCAAACCAATAGATGGCATCCATGACCATGGAATCGGTGGCTTCGAACGACAGGGCAGGCCGATCCAGAGGCCGGACTTCGGCCAGGCGCGGCGGCAGTCGGCACTTTCCCTGGGTTGCCTTGATCACTCCAATGCACGCGTTCCGCAGCAAACTGCCGCGAGGAAAACGAACGACACCAAGCCGCAGCGCGTGTGTGAAAATCATCATGACCACCCGGTACGACAGGCTTCGAGACGTCTTTTATCTAGCTCTGGCTGGGATACGGAGCGTTGAATCGGGTATGGGACTCAAATTCTACAGGCCGATCCGCGCTGGAAGAGCTTGTTCCAGGTCATCGCCATCTTCATGGCCAGCACTTCACGCCCATAGTAATGCGCGGTCTCCGATTGGCCGGCGCGCCCTGCCTCCCGGACGATGTGTTCCAGCACATAGAGACGGTGCTGCATCGCATAGCGTCGCACCTCTGGCCGAGTAGAGAATAGTATCGCCTTATCCAACACACGTAGTTGATACAGCCGTTTCGACAGTTCCGATTCTGTGGTGGAGACGTTTGCTGCGAAGGCCGGATCGGGAATGTTGTGGCGGGAAACGATATTGGGCAAAAATCTAATCAATTGGGCGCGGTCGATCGCCCGCAAGTAGAAGTCCCGATCCTGCTCATACCGCAGACCCTCGTCGAAGCCGCCCAGTTCCACATAAAGGCGCTGGCTGATGATAGTTGTGTTCAAATGACAGAAAGACCGGCAGCCCAGCAGCTCCGCTGCGGTGACGGCATAGGCCCCGGTATCGTCCGGCGTGCCGGACAGCCGATCAACGAAATCCTCGAGCCAGATTGGATAGTCAACAGCCATCCCGTTCCGGAATCCCCTCTGGTTGGCCAGGATCAGGTCGATCTGTTCTGTGCTGTGCTCAAGAACGTTGGCGACCCGGTCGAGATGCTGGATGTCAACCCATTGGTCATCGTCATCAAGGAAACAGAAATATTTGCCCTGGGCATGGTCCACCCCAAAATTCGCGGCATAAGCGGGCCCATGCCCGCGTGGTGTCGGAACCAATCTCAGCAGCCGGTGCGGCACGGGGATCGTGTGCAGCAGCTCCTGGTATCGGGACATATGGGCTTCGGAGGAGCCGTCGTCCACTACCAGGATCTCAAGGTTCTGGAACGTCTGATCCAGCACCGAGCGCAAGGCAGTAGTGAAAAGACCGGAACGATCCCGTGTCGGTATGATAACCGAAAAGACCGGGCTGACCTCGGCTGTCGTCATCGGGCGACTCGTTCAAAGGGCATGGCATGGAGGGGAACATCGGTGACAGGCTTCGCCTCGCGAAAGGTGCGAACCGTATGAACATAATGCCGCGCGACGTCATGCTTGCCGGGCAGGCCGGAATCGGTAGGCCAGAAGTGCCTCGACTCGCCATGGTTGCGACGCAGCGATGCGGGATTGATGCCGACATGCCGTGCGATGCGGCCAAGGAAACGATTCGGATCCTCGCACAGCTGCTCATAAGAGATTGTCAGCCTGGTTGGGCAGTTGCGGCTTAGGAACACGCGCCAGGCGCGGTCCTGTTCGGCAATGCCTATCAGCAGGTTGTCGAGCAATTTGATGTTGAAGAAATCCGGCTTCTGTGAAGGGGTCGTCGTTACCGCGTCGTCCACGCCCCACCGCCCGGTCAAATGGGCGAACTGGGCTGAAACCGCCTGCTTCAGAAGATCCTCCCGGTACAGATAGATGAACACGCCGCCATCGAGCAGCGCTCGTCCGGTGGGATTCTCCAGGACCTTGACGAGATGCTCATGATGGACCTTCGCGGCGAAGATGCCGGCTTGGCACCGCAGAGGAACCAGCGCCGCGAGATACCGCTGCAGGAATGCTTCTTCCGCAGTCCGTGCCGGATTGCCGAAGGGCAGCTGATCCCGCCAGGTACGGCGTTGCCATTGCAGCCCTCGGATGGCGTCACCCAGGCCCAATCGCGGCGCCATCTCCCGCATGATGATTGGGTTGAAGTACTCGTGCGGCACGCCGAGGCCGGCGTTGATCATGTAGCGGCACAGCATATAGCTGCCGCTGCGAGGCGTGGAGCAGATGAATAGCTTCTTCGGCGCGCCGGTGAACGGCGGCTGATCGAGAAGCTCGCTGGTCATTTGTTTTTCTGTGTAACGCATCGGTTTCCAAAGCAGCCGACCAGGTGCGATCCGCAGGTCTTCCCTGACATGTCGTGCTTCCATAACAAATTCGGTAATGGTCAGCAATTATTTTGGCGTGTTATGCTGGCTGATTCTCACGCCTCCCAAGGCCACCCGGGCGCGTAGCCAGTTCACGGCGGCAGCTTCCAGGCCGCTGGGGAAGCCGATCAATCCCCAAAGACCAAAAGTTGCGGTGACGTAAGCCGTCGCTCCGATGACCATATCGATGCCCAATCGCAGAGCGGGCTCGTCCGGAGCCGCGGCATGCACCGTCAGCACGCAGACGGCCATGACCAGGCCTGCCATCATCGGCCGCCAGATACGCGCCATCATATCGCCCAATGTGATCGGCAGCACCCGTGCCAGGGTCAGGAAGATTCCAGGAATGAATGCCAGCGTCACGGCAACGCGGGCACAGGCGATGGTCATGGCGTTGTCGGATAGGGCGGCGGCAGCCACGGCAAGCACCATCGACACCGCACGCGTCGCGGTCAGCCGCACGGCCAGCCGTTCGTGGCCGGTGGCGGTCAGGATCGGAATGCCATTCTGCATGATGGCATACAGCCCACCAGCGATCGCCAGCACGCGCATCAACGGCACGGTCATCAGCCATTGAGGGCCAAGCACCACGTGGACGAAATCATCGGCTACCAAGGCCATCCCGCCGCCGAACGCCACCGACAGGATACAGGTCGCACTGAGCACATCCAGATAGGCTGTGCGCATCGCCGCGGGATCGTCCCGGATTCGTGCGAATACCGGAAACAAGGCTTGCGTCACCGGCAATACGGTTTCGGCAATCGGTGCCGTGGCCGTGTCAGCCGCTATGTTGTAGGCACCCATCGCGCCTGGGTTGCCCAGGCTCCCAACCGCCAGTTCATCCGCACGATCGTTGACATACTGGGAGACACTGATGCCGAGCATCCGGGTCGAGAACCCCAGCACCTCTGGAATTCGGCGCACGCATGGCCGCGGCCGGTACGGATGCATCACATAGCTGAGTGCAACGCCCAGGATGCGCCCAGCCAGGATGCCGGCAGCGAGCGCACGCCAATCCCGCAACCAGACGGCAAACCCAACGGTGACCAGCGCCGCGAACAGGCGCTGCAACAGCTGATAGGTGAACTCCTGGTCGAAGCGCAGGTTACGGCGGAACGTCACGACACCGACATTGCTAAAGCCGCCGATCAGTGTGCGCAGTGCCAGGATTCGTATCAGCCAAGCCACACGTGGCTCATGGAAATACCAGGACGCCGGTTCGGCCATCCCCCACAGGATCAGCGTCAGGCTTGCGGCGATCATGAGCGACAAGGTCCACACCGAATCATAGTGTTCCCGCGTCGGATCCGGGTGCCGGATCAGCGCCTCCCACTGGCCGGCCCAGCCTAGTACCTCGACCAGCCCGACCACCGTTGCTGCCATCGCCACAAGGCCGAAGTCGCTCGGCATCAGCAGGCGGGCCAGGATAAGCGTGTTGACCAAGCCGATGCCACGCATCGTCCAGCGCAGCGCTGCCATCCAGAGGCCGCCGGACAGCAGGCTACGGCCGACGTGCAGCCGCTGTTCACTCATTGCCACGCCTTCCCGGGGCGACCCTGGCCGGCGACAGCGACTTGCATAGCAGGCGTACGGTGCCTCATATTATCCCAATCCATCCGCACAGGGCGCCGGGCAGGGCGTATCCACCTGGTCGAACCCACTGACAAACTGGGCCGCGATCGGCAGATTGTTGGCTCCTATCAGCGCCGCCAGGGCCAGCACCACACAGACATAGGCGCCGCGCAGCCGTCGGGATTGCCCGGCCAGCCAGGGCGCTAGTCCAGCCCCCAGGGCAAAGATCGTGAAGTGCAAATGGGCGGCGTAAATGAACAGACTACCGCGGAACTGGAAGTGCGTGTGGAACAGCAGGTTGAACGCCGTCGCCGCCAGCAACCCCAGCGCAATCCAGCGATAGCGGTGGTGCCGCAGTCCGGCCACCGTGCCCACCATCCAGAACGCCAGCCAAGCCGGGGCGGCGATGCTGCCCGGCAGGGCGAAGGCCGATTGCCGGAAATCCCGCATGTTCGTCCCCTCCGGCAGCATCAGCCAGCTGTAATGCGGGGCGACGAATGAGAAGCCGAAGAAGGCTTTCAGCTCCGCCAGGATGTCGGTGCGCGGCCCCTTGGTCTGCTGCCACCAGATCTCCTTCAGGGCCAGCACCGGGTGATGCACCGCGGCCCAGAGTTCCCGGAACCAGATCGCAACCCCCAGCAGCGCCGCGATGGCGCCGACCACCATCCCGAACCGGATCACCTGACGAATTGCCCGCGCCAGCCCGCGCTGCCGCCACGCCACCAGCAGCTCTGCCAGCATCGGCTGCACTGCATTGGTGACGGTCACGCCCAGGGCCATCACTGCGGCCAGCACGCGCAGGCCGCTCAGCCGGTTCGGGTCGCGAAGCCGTACCATCGCGATCAGCCAGACCAGGGTGATGGCGAAGCCGGAAAACCCGTAGCTCTCGGTGATCAACGAGGTGAGGATCTGTGTGCTGGTCAGGGCGAACAGCGCGGTCAGTGCCAGTGCTTCGGCGCGCGCCGCCGCGGCCAGGCGCAGGAACAGGAAGCACAGCACTACCGTGCCGCTGCCAAATGCCACCATCTCCAGCACTGCGGCGGACTTGGGGGCGACGCCCGACTGCACCAGCAGCCAGGCCGGCGCGCGCAGCAGCAGGATCAGCGGATGCTTGAAACCCTGCGCGTCGGGCGGCGACAGAGCCAGCGTCCGCAGGGTGCGGTAGGGATCGAAGTCGAAGGCCAGGTTGTAGTAGTCGAGGTAACGGCCCTGCGCGAGCCGCAGGCCAAACGGCGCATACAAAGCAAAGGCGGCCAGGTACAGAGCCACCGCCAGCAGCGCATCCAGCCGCTGCAGCACTCCGCTGGATCGAGCACGAAAGACAGAGTTGCCCGGAAACGGCAGCCTGGTGATCATCTCGATCATAACGGCACGACCCCAAGAATGCGTGGGACAGCACGCATCAGCTGCGGGCCACCAGAACGATCCCTGCCGTCACCAGCAGCGTGCCAATGATACGGGTGCCGTTCAGTGTGTCCTGGAAGAACAGGTAGCCAAACAGCGCGGTTAGGATGAATCCCAGGCCAACGAACGGATAAGCTTGCGACAACTCGGTGCGCGACAGCACACCCAGCCAAAGTACGGTGCCAATCCCGTACAATGTCAGCCCGCCGATCACCCCGGGACTCAGCAGGAACGCAAGCATCCGGGCGAGCATTGAGGTGCTGGCCTCGGCCCCCCGCGCCATTACGCCGGAGACGCCCAGCTTGAACAGCACCTGCGCGCAGGCGGACAACGTGACGCTAAGCAGGATCAGGGCCAGCGTGCCGCTTCTCATGCCAGTCTTTCGCCTTTCCTACAGGCCGGTCAGGGTGATCGACTGCGCGGCGACCAGCAGCACCGCGCTGAGGCCCGCCACCAGCCACGACACCCAGTCGCGGGCGGCATAAAGAATCGGATCGTCGCGCATGTAGCCGCGGGCAGTCGACAGCCACAGCCGGCACTGCCAGAACAGCACCACCGGCACGATCGCCCAAAGCAGGGCGGGCGAGCGGTATTGCCGCATCGCCGTCTCACTCTGGACGAACAGCGCCAACACCACGCTGGCGGCAAACGCCGAGGCGCAGCCGAACATCTGCAGGATCGCTTCGTCGCCCGTCATGTAGCCGCGCCGCGCGATCCGGCTCACACGCAGTGCCAGCAGTTCCTGCACCCGCTTCATCAGGGCAAGGCTGAGGAACAGGAAGGTCGAGAACGCCAGCAGCCAGAGCGACAGCGCATGGCCGGATGCCTCCCCGCCCCCCACCAGCCGGATCGTATAGAGTGCGGCCAGGGTGAAGACGTCTGCCAGCGGCTGCTGCTTGAGGTGCAGCGAGTAGGTCATCGAGAGCGCGGCGTAGATCAGGATGATGGGCGGGCTGCCGGCGAGCCAGCCGGCGATGGCGCCAAGGCAGACTAGCAAGGCGGCGTATGCCACCCCCTGTTGCGGTGGCAGCGCGCCACGGGCGAACGGCCGCAGGCGCTTGCGCGGGTGCCGGCGATCGGCCGCCAGGTCCATCAGGTCGTTGCCGAGATAGATGCCTGAGGCCGTGGCGCAGAAGGCGACGAACATCAGCAGAGCACCGGACCAGGCCGCCCACTCGGTGAGGGCATGCGCCGTGAAGATGGGCACGAACACCAGCAGGTTCTTGACCCATTGGTGCGGCCGCATCGCCTGCAGCAAAGGCCGCAGCCGATCGGCTTGGCTGCCGAACTCTGCCTCGATCGGGAGCTTGTCGCGCAACTGGGCGCTCAGGCGTGAGCCGGTGTTCACGAGGATGGCTCGCTGCGCCTTCTGCCATATCGCGACATCGCTGGGGCTGTCGCCGGCATAGGCAAAGCCCCGCTCGCCGAAGCGCCGCACCAGGGCGGCGGCCTTGGCCGCCCCTTTCAGGTTGTCGTGCCCGTCGGAGGCGATCACTTCGTCAAACAGCCCAAGATGATCGGCAACGGCGTGGGCCACGGCACTGTCGGCGGCGGTGGCCAGAACCAGGGTCCGGCCGGCCGCCTTCTGCGTATGGAGATAGGCCAGCAAGTCCTGGTTCAACGGCAACAGGCTGACGTCGAGCGCCGCCGCCTCCGCTACGCGCTGCTTGAACATCGCCCGTCCAGACGACAGCCCGGCAAGGCACCACCACAGCTTGCGGTGAGTGACGAGCGCGAGCATACCTTCCACCAGCGTGTCCGTCAGCACCAGCGTGCCATCGAGATCGACGCAAAGCGGAACCGCTGCCGCAGTTACCGGCGCGGTGCAGCGTGGATGTGTGAGCGTGCTTAACGTTTCTTCCGACATGATCTCGTGATCTGGAGCTGGCGGGCGGGTTGTAGTGCCGCGCCGGCGGCTCGTCACGACAAAAATATAATTATAACCATTTTACAACCAAACCCAGACGAAAGCTCACGAATGTCTTGGCAACAATGGGACACACCACCCCGGCCGCGCAGCGCCGGCACCACCCAGCCCCACCCTCACCAAGCGAACAGATTAACCCCAAGACTCCCCGCCACCGCCCCGGCAACCGTCACCAGGCTGAGCACCAGCAATCCCCGATGCAGCCACTCCACCACCCGGTAAGTCGCCTCCGGCGCGGCCGCCGCACGGCGCGCGAGGATGCGGTCAAGGAACAGCGGCTCGGCCACGAACAGCATGACCGTGAAAATCGCCCACGTAATCACCATCGCATGCATCCACCAGAAGTTGGCCGTCTCGAACCGGCCCCACGCATCCAGCCGCCACACCATATAAAGCCCGCTGAGCCCCGCCAGCGCCGTGGTGAAGCGCGCCTGGCGGGCGAACCGCTGCTCCAGGTCGTGGAACAAGCCGAAGCGCTCTGCCGGCGGATAGCCGTGCCGGATCGCCGGCAGCAGCACGGTGGTGACCATGCCCACCCCGCCGATCCACAAAACAACAGCCAGGACGTGCAGGGCGCGGGCGAGGACGATATCGGTCATGCGGATGCTATAGAGGCTTCCATTGATCCTCGCACCGAGCCATGTGCATATGCGACGATTTTCCGAAGGCCCGACCCGACCGCATGAATTCCATCTTCAACGGCGATCTCACGACCGCCAAGGGCCGTCTTGTGGCCTGGATCGACTCCCTGTTCATCGACCATGCCGTGTTCCGCCTGGTCTGGAGCAACCTGGCGCCCGTCATCCCGGGCCGGATCTATCGCTGCAACCACCCCACCCCGGCGCGGCTCCGCCGGATGACCCGGCGCCTCGGGCTGCGCACCCTGATCAACCTGCGCGGCAAGACCCAGAGCGGCTCGGACGCGCTGTCGCGGGAGGCGGCGCGGGAACTTGGCCTCGCCTTCCACGACATGTCATTCGAGAGCCGCGGCGCGCCGCAGCGGGACCGCATCCTGCGGCTGCATGAAATCTACCGGTCGATGCCAACCCCGGCGATCATGCACTGCAAGTCAGGAGCCGACCGGGCGGGGCTGGCGGCAGGACTGATGGTGCTGTTCAACGGCGGCACCGCCGCCGAGGCGATGCGCCACCTGTCGCTGCGCTTCGGCCATATCCGCCAGTCCCGAACGGGCATCCTGGATGCGTTCTTCCTGCAGTTCCAGCGCGAGGCCGAGGGCCGCAAGCCGTTCCTGGACTGGGTGCGGGAGGATTACGACGAGGCTGCGCTGCGCCGGCAGTTCCATGCCAACGGCCTGGCCAGCTTCATCAACGACTGGGTGCTGGCGCACGAGTAGCGGTGCGGGTGGGCTCGGAAGGCCACCCGGTCCGCGCCCGCGTCGGGGTCCCGCGTCGGGGCAGAATGACGCAGCCCGCTCGTCACCGTGTGGTCGTGACCGGCCACGGGTAAAGCACCTGCCGGCGCAAGGCCGTGCCCGTGGCCAGGCGTTTCCCCATGCAGCGGGACTGGCGCCACCGGCGCCAGAGCGGGACGGGCCACTCTCGATCGGCGGCGTCAGCCCTGATGCCAGCGGTGGTTGCCGACTGGCGACTGGACGGCCTATTCCTGGACAGCGCGCGGGGAGCCCGCCAGCGCAACCCATCAGCAAGGCACTTTCGTCAGGGATTGCACACGAATGATCGCGCCGGTCTTTCACCTGAACCCGATGGGACGCCTGGCGAACCTGATGATCCAATATATGGTTGCGCTAAAGTTCCGGCATTTCGTCCCCGAGTGCCGCATCGCCGGCATCCGCATCCCGGAATGGGGCATCCACCACCCGTCCATCGACCCGCCCGGGCCGGTTGCGATGGAGACACGTGAGCAGCGCATCGATCTTCCGGCGCTGGCCGATCGGATGAAGTCCGGTGCCATAAGCGGTGTCCAATGGTCGGGGTTCGGGCAGCGGATGGAGAACTTTCTGCCGCGCGAAGTTTACGCCGGCATCTTCAGATCGCCGTTTGGCCGAGCCATGGGCTTTGGCGCCGAATACCTGGTCTGCCCGATACGAGCCGAAGACATACTGGACGGCCACAACCGCAATTACACTCTGACCCCGGTCGAATTCTACCGTGACATTGCCGAGATGACCGGACTCATGCCCGTCTTCATCGGCCAGACGGCACCGAACCTCTACACGAACCGCATCAGGGCCGCCTTTCCCGGCGCGATCTACCGGGAGCCACAGTCAGATCCTTTGGTGGATTTCGAGACGATCCGGCAATCGCACAATGTCGTCGTACCGGTATCGACCTATGCATGGCTCGCAACCTGGCTGTCGTCCGAAGTCCGGAACGCCTACATGGCCGTCAATGGCCTCCTGAGCCCAATGCAATATCCCGAGGTGGATCTGATCCCGTTCGGCGATGAGCGCTTCAGGCTCTTCCTGTTCCCGATCAACTATGCCGTCGAGCTGGAGCAGCATGCCGCGCTGCATCGCCGGATCGCGCCGTATTGGCGCCTGGTGCCGCACGAACTGCTGCGGCGGCAGATGATGGAAGCCCCGCGCTTTCCGCGAACCGTCAATTGTATGCTGAGTTGCTTTGACGAAGCGTTCTACCTGTCCGAAAACCAGGATGTCGGCGCCGTGGCCATGAGATACGGCCGGGAAATCGGGCGAGTCCACTACATTCATCACGGCTTCACGGAACGCCGTTCGCCGTTGCGCTTCGACCCGTTTTGGTATGCCAACACCTATCCCTTGGCCGGCTATGAGGTGGCGCAGGGCGACTATGCCGATTTTGCCCACCACTATGCCGCTGTCGGCCGGGCGCGCGGCTATCTGCCGCACGCCCCATAACGATCCCGCAGCCAGGCCACCGCCCCAAAGCCGACCGGTCGCCCGATGGACGACGGCCCATCAGTTCCGCTGCGCCTCATTCCCCTGCGCTCCATTCCCCTGCGCTCCATTCCCCTGCGCCTGGGCAGCCGCCTGCTTCTCATGCTTCGACGCCATATGGTGGCCGACGGCGCAGCCGCCCACGGCACCCAGCACGCCATGGTGCGCCATATGTCCGGCAAGACCGCCGACAGCGGCGCCCGAGAGGCAACCTTTGGCTTCAGCCGGCCCAGCCAGTCCAACCGCAAAAGCCAAAGCAAGGGTCGCCGCAACAGCCAGTGTCCGCATGTCGTTCACTCCGAGGTTCCTCGGAATGAAACGCCAGCGGACCCAGCCAGTTCCCGCCCCGCTCTATGCGAACAGATCGGCGGGCGAATCGCCGCGCAGGCTGTCGCCCAATTCCTTGCCAATCAGCGCGGCACCGGTCGCCGGCCCGGTGATCGACCGCTTCAGCAGGAACGTACCGTCGGCGCGGGCAACCAGCCCCGTCAGCACGATGTTGCCGTCCGGCAGACGCTGCGCATGGCCGCCGATGGGGGTGCGGCAGGACCCGTCCAGCTCGCCCAGCAGGCTGCGCTCGGCCGTGGCGGCGACGCGCGCCTCGGCGTCGTCCATCTTCGCCAGCAGTTCCAGCAGCGCCGTATCGGACGCACGCGCCGTGACGCCGACGATGCCCTGCGCGGCCGACGGCACCATCACGTCGGGGTCCAGCACCAGCTTGGCGGGGATATCCATCTCCAGCCGGTTCAGCCCGGCCAGCGCCAGCAGGCTGGCATGGCACTCACCCTCGCTCAGCTTGCGCAGCCGGGTCTGGACGTTGCCACGGAAATTCGTGACCCGCAGGTCGGGGCGGGCATGCAGCAGCTGTGCCTGGCGGCGGACGGACGACGTGCCGACCAGCGCGCCCTGCGGCAGGCAGGCCAGCGGATCGGCGTCGTCGGCGGGATTGCAGCCCTTGCCCAGCATCAGGCAGTCGCGCGGATCCTCCCGCTTCAGCACGCAGGCCAGGACGATGCCGGGCGGCAGCTCGGTCTCCAGGTCCTTCAGGCTGTGCACGGCGAGGTCGATCCGGCCGTCCAGCAGCGCCTCGTGGATTTCCTTGGCGAACAGGCCCTTGCCGCCGATTTCGGCCAACGGCCGGTCGAGCACGGCGTCGCCGGTGACGCTGATGATGGTCTCCACCGACGGCGGCGCACCGGGAACGGCGGCCAGAAGGCGGTTGAAGGTACGGGTTTGCACCAGCGCCAGCGGAGAGCCGCGGGTACCGGCACGCAATGGCGTGGGTGCGGGAGCGTTCATGGCGCGGTTCATAGCATCCCGGCCGCGAAACGGAAGAGCGTGTCTTACGACCCTGACCCGATCACCGTGACTGTTGCCGTACGGCCCGGGATCAGCCGGATACCGGCCGGTACATTATCGAACTTGATCCGCACCGGGATGCGCTGCGCCAGCCGCACCCAGTCGAAGGTCGGATTGACGTTGGCCAGCAGATGGCCCGTCTGCTGCCGCGAGCGATCGGCAATGCCGCCGGAAATGCTCTCCACATGCCCGTACAGGCGCTCGGGCACGCCCATCAGGCGGATTTCGACCCGGTCGCCGGGATGGATGCCGGACAGCCGCGTCTCCTCGAAATAGGCATCGATCCGCAGCGTGTCGGTATCGACCAGCGCCGTGACCGGGTGCCCGGCGGTGACATAGTCGCCCGGCCGCAGGTCGAAGTTGGTGATGATGCCGTTCACCGAGGCAATCACCCGCGTGCGGTCCAGGTTCAGTTGTGCCAGGTCCCGGTCCGCGAGCGCCTGGTCGTAGCCGGCCTGGGCGCCGGCCTGGGTGGTGCGCGCCTCGTCCACCACCTGCCGGCTGATCGCGCCTGCCGCCAGCGACTCGTAGCGGACGAGATCCTGCTCGGCGCGATCCAGCGTCGCCTTGCGGGCGGCCACAACCCCCTCGGCATGCCGCAGCGCGAGCTTGAAGCGGGCCTGGTCGATGACGAACAGGACGTCGCCGCGTTTCACCGTCTGGTTGTCCCTGACCAGGATCTCGCTGACCAACTCGGACACATCCGGGGTCACGCCGACGATGTCGGCGCTGATGCGGGCATCGCGGGTCCAGGGCGACAGTTCGTAGTACACCCACAGGCGCCAGCCAATCAGCCCGGCAATCGCCACCGCCACCAGGGTGACGGCAATTCGGATCGGAAGTGCCGACCAGCGCCTCATTGCCACCCCGCCCTGGCTGAGACCCAGACAATCGCGCCCAGCACCATGACGAACAGCGCCAGGTCGAACAAGGCCCGGTGCCAGACGAAGCGGTACAGGCCGGCACGCGCCAGGGCTCGCCGCAGGACGGCGTTCACCAGCACCGCGCCCACCAGACAGCCCAACAGGCCGGGTATGAACACGCCGAACAGGACAAGTTCACTCCTCATGGCCCTGCCGCGTCGGGGAACAGGCCGAGGCGGACGCCGACCAGGCCGAGCAAGGCGTCGGACCGCCCGGGTTGCGGCCCGGCCGCGGCCACCGCGGCCAGGGCGTCGTCCACCCGGGTCAGCACGACCGCATCGTCGCGCCGGCGCGGACGTGCGCGATACGCCGCAGCCAGGGCATCCAGCAGGGCGTCGATCCGTGCCCGCACCGCCGCGCTCACGCCGTGCCTGGCGCGGCGCAGGTCGATGATGTTCAGGCCGACGCGGATATCGGCCAGCGCGTTGGCCGGCACCTCCTCCTCGGTTTCGGCCAGGCGCGGGCCGATCAGGCCCAGGCGGTCGAGCATCAGGCCGGCATAGCGCGCGCGATCCTGCCCGCCGCGCCGCTCGGCCGCCACCGCCAGTTCCTGCCAGATCACCCGCAGCAGCCGGGTGGCGCTCACCCCGGCGCCGACGGAACGGATCAGGCGGGTGACAATGGCGGCAAGTGCCAAGGCCAGGATGAACGCCAGCGCGCTGTTGACGAAGGTCGGCAGGTTCGCCCGATAGGCGTCCTGCAACGCCAGCAGGGTGGCGCCGTTGGCGGTGAAGGCGCGGCCGCTGTTGGAGGTCGCCGGCATCGACACCATGACGCCGCCCAGGATGAACGGCGGCGCCAGCGCCAGCACCAGCGTCGGGAAGCCCGAGGCGCCGGGCAGCACGCCGAACAGCAGCACGCCGTTAACGACGACCCCAACCACGGACCAGACGAGGAAATTCATGATCGCCGGCACCGGATCATCCTGTGCGGCGAAGAAGCTGCACGCGACGGCGACCAGTTCGGCGGCGACGTAGCCCTGCTGCCAGGCGGTGGCGATCCAGGCCGTGCAAGCCAGCAGGATCGCCACCAAACAGGCCACCGCCGAGAGCAGCGCCATGCCGGGATCGCGGTGCCAGGCGCTGGCGGCCGTCGCCTCCGGGGCGAACAGCAACGCGGGCTCGGCGATGACGCCGCTGTCGATCGCGCGATGCAGCGCCGTGCAGTCGTGCAGGGCCTGCACCAGCTCACGCAGCCGCATCAGCAGGCCGGTCAGCACCAGCGCTGTCCAGTCGGTCCGCTGGCTGAGCCCGGCCTCCTGAACGTGAATGCGGGTGAGCAGCGCCTCGGCCGGCTGCGACGGCTGCTGCACCCAGGCGGAAACATCGGCGACGAGGCGGGCGACCGCCTCGGGCATCCGTCCGCTCAGCGCCACCACCCGGTCGGTGATCGAGGACAGGATCGGCAGCAGCATGATCATGCGCGCGCGCAGCAGGTCGAAATGCCGGGTCTCGCGGCTGGTCTCCTCATACGACAGGTGGCTGGCGAGCAGGTTGATTTCGACCGCGTCGGCGGCGAGGCGGCGGGCGCTCTGCCGTGGGTCCCCCTGCCCCGCCAGCGCGTCGCGACTCCAGGCGCGGGCGTTGCTCAGCCAGGCGTTGATGCGGACCACCAGGACATAGCCGACGCGGCGGGGGAAAACGACGCCGGCCACCAGGCTGGCGATGGTGACGCCGATGGCGATTTCCTCCACCCGGACGAGTGCGGTTTCGAAGATGGCGCCGGGCGCGTTGACCGAGGGGAAGCCGATAATCGCCGCGGTGTAGCCGGCCAGCATGGCGACGTAGCTGCGCGGGGTGCGGTCGAGCAGCGCCACGTACAGGCAGCCGGCGACCCACAGCGCCAGGGCGAGCGACAACAGCTCCGGCGTATCGACCAGCGGCGGCACCAGGGCGACGGCGGCGGCGGCGCCGATGACCGTGCCGAACAGGCGGAAGACCGCCTTGGAGCGCGTCGCCCCGGACAGCGGCTGGGCGGCGATATAGGCCGAGGCCATCGCCCAGTATGGCCGCTCCAGCCCGAGCGAGAAGGCGATGTAGAGCGCGAGCATGGCCGCGACGAAGGTCTTGATCGCGAACGTCCAGTCGCGGAGGGCGGGCCATTGCATGGCGAGACTAACCGTCCGGGGCCGGGCCGGTTGCGGCCGTGGATCGGCGGACATGGCGAACTGATGGCGTCATTCAGCGGCACGATTGGTTGCGCACGCCAGATCGCGACGTATGCGATCGATCGCATCGGCCGGAGCATTTGCTTCAGAGGCTAATGCCAGCGCCTGCCGGAACAGCGCCTCGGCCTCCGCCATATGCCCCTGCACCAGCAGCGAGCGGCCGAGATTGTCCGCGGTGATGCCACGCGACGTCGCTGAGGCGCCGCCTTCTTCCTTCAATGCCAGTGCCTGGCGGAATAGTGCCTCGGCCTCCGACGCACGCCCCTGGTCCAGCAGCGAGCGGCCGAGATTGTCCGCGGTGATGCCACGCGACGTCGCCGTGTCGCTGCCTTCTTCCTTCAATGCCAGCGCCTGCCGGAACAGCGCCTCGGCCTCCGACGCACGCCCCTGGTCCAGCAGCGAGCGCCCTAGCATGTCCTCGGTGATGGCGCGCGATGTCGCCGGGGCACCGCCCTCCTCCGCTGCCGCTAGCGCTTGGCGGAACAGCGGCTCGGCCTCCGACGCACGCCCCTGGCTCAGCAGTGATCGGCCCAGCACGTCCGCGGTAAGGCCACGCGACGTCGCCGGGGCGCCGCCTTCCTCCTCCAATGCCAATGCCTGACGGAAAAACGCCTCGGCCTCCAGCGCACGCCCCTGGTCCAGCAGCGATCGGCCCAACATGTCCGCGGTAATGCCACGCGACGTCGCCGGGGCGCCGCCTTCCTCCTCCAATGCCAATGCCTGACGGAAAAACGCCTCGGCCTCCAGCGCACGCCCCTGGTCCAGCAGCGATCGGCCCAGCATGTCCGCGGTGACGCCACGCGACGTCGCCGAGGCGCTGGCTTGTTCCTTCGATGCCAATGCCTGACGGAAAAACGCCTCAGCCTCTGCCGCACGCCCCTGGTGTCTCAGCGATCGGCCTAGCATGTCCTCGGTAATGCCACGCGACGTCGCCGGGGCGCCGCCTTCCTCCTCCAATGCCAATGCCTGACGGAAAAACGCCTCGGCCTCCAGCGCACGCCCCTGGTCCAGCAGCGATCGGCCCAGCATGTCCGCGGTGACGCCACGCGACGTCGCGGTATCACCGCATTCTTCCAGCAAGGCCAGCGCCTGACGGAACAGCGTCTCGGCCTTCGATGCACGCCCCTGGTCCAGCAGTAGGCAGCCGAATGCGTGCAAAGCCAGACCGTGCAGAAGCGGATCTTCCAAACCAGCAGCCAAGTCTAGGGCTTCCCGCAAGGCTGTTTCAGCTTCATCAAAGCGACGCTGCTCGAGCATTCCCAGGCCAGCACGAACCAGCAGCGAGACGCGGTCGCCAATCCCATCCGGTATGAACAGTGGCCGTTGGGCTTCTGTGAATGCAAAGTCCGGATCGGGCGCATCAATGCGGCCCACCTTGTCGCCAAGTTTTTCCATCTGCCTGGCTGTCTCGAGCCGCTGCGGCAGGGAGTCACGGTCCGGTTCGATCCGCACGACCTGGGAACGGACTGACCAGAGATCAGGGGCGACTTCCCGGAACATCGGCACGATCCAGGGAGCGCCGACGATCAGCACCGGACAGTGGAACAGGTCCCGCAGCGGGTTGCGCTGCTGGTTAAGCCCTTCCAGCGCGCTTCGCCATGCCCGATCCCATTGCTGAAAGTCACGGCTGCCGGATGGAACGACCGCCTCGACCCACACGGCACCGACATCCGGCCCGGGCGGCTGGTTTGGCAGCGATGACACCACCCGCGGAAGGTCAGGCGGCGCCGCAATGGGCAAGGGCCAAAGGCGCTGCTGCTCGCTCCGCAGGATGGCTTCCAGTTCCTTACGGCACAGTCTCGCCCCGTCCCCGTCCGGCACGATCAGGACAATGAGGGCAAAACCTTCACCCAGCATGAAGTGCGCGATGACGCGCTGCCATTCCTTCGCGGCCGTCGCACCGTAGCGTCGGGCGAGCGGATTGCCGTCGTCCTGGCGCGCGGCCATCTAGTCCTCCGCAGCCGATGCCGCGGCCTGCACAACGTCCATCACCTCCTCCCGGATCAGGGGATGGATATCGTACCACTCCTTGCCGTTGACGAAGTACAAGACAAAATGACTGTTCAGGAACCGTGCCAAGCGGTTGACCGGCGCGGCTTCGGTGCTTGGCAGCGCGGTGGCGCGCACGCGCGCGATGTCTGCCAGCCACTTCGCATCATCCCGGGCGATCGGCAGGAAGTCACGCCGGGCCGCGTTGATCGCCTCGATGACCAGCGACGGTGCCACAGGCAGGTTCGCCGCAGCCGCGCGCGCAGTCACGTCGCGCAGCAGGCGCAGCAGGTCACGGAAATGGCCGCCGCAGACGGCGATCGTCCGGTCGATCAGGTCCTGCTGGCCAGGTTGTGGCCCGAACAGCCGCTCCAGGCCTTCCTTGCCGATGCGGCGCTCGATCAGGGACCGGAATACCGCCCAGGCCGGTTCATTGTGGGACCGGGCCTCATCGTTCTCCCACAGATGGACCGTGCAGAGCAGGGTGATCGGCACGGTGTTGGGCAGCACGAATTTCAGCCAGGGCGGCACGGTGAAGACCGAGTGGATGCGCGGAATCTTCAGCAGGTCCAGGTGCGTGGCAAAGATCCGCTCGACGCTGCGGATCACGTCCTGCTCAGACTGAAGAGTGCCCTGAAGCTGCTCAAGCTGGTCGAAGATGAAGACGACCCGCGTATCCTCGCCCTGCGCAGCACGGATCAGCCTGATCCCGTCCTCGAAGAACCTGTCGACGCTGGTCTTCAGTTCCTTCAGCTTGTTGATCAGGACAGGCCGCAGGTTCTCGCGGAACGTGGTGGCGGATTTCAGCTCGAATTTCAGGTCGAGGCCGCCTTTCAGGCCGCCGAGAATTTCCTTCAGCGGCGTCTGGTACTCGAGTTTGACGCCGGCGTCCTTGAGCGTGACCTCCCGGTGCAGGAACGCCCACAAGCGATCCCAATAGGTTTCGCGGGAATTGTCGGCACCCAGACACTCTTCCAGGGCATCGCTGAAGGCCCCCGCGAGGACCATCAGCAGGTCGGTGATGTCTATCGGTTCGGCGGCGTTCACGTAGGTCAGGGCGTCAGCATACAGGACAAAATAGCCCTGGCCCTCCAACTCGCACTTCAGGCGCAGCAGTTCCGTCGTCTTGCCGGAGCCACGGAAGCCGGAAAACAGGCGGATGCTTTGCACGCCGTCGAAGTCGATCAGCGTCGATATCTGCTGTACCGGGTCGTCCAGGCCAAGAATCTTGTAAACCGGCTCGTAGAAAGCGCTACCAGGCTGCAGCGGCTTGTCGGTGAGATTGCCGTAGATCTGTCTCAGAAAGCGCCGGTCGGATGAATCGAGTGCCATGAACACGCACCTTATGTGGATATCGCAACCACATTGGCGATTTAAGTGGCCGATCTCCGGCCTGTCTATCATATTTGTTGCAGAATATTCGCCGATTGGTGTCGCCGATGGCGCCGCGGCCATGGCGTAGCAGCGTTCGGGCCAGCCTGCCGGTGACGATCACGGCGGCGCCAGGCAAGCGTCAGCGCAGTAGGGGTGGGTGCGGTCGAGCATGGCCGCGACGAAGGGCTTGATCGCAAACGTCCAGTCGCGAAGGGCAGACCACTGCATGGCGAGACTAACGGTCCGGTTGCAACCCGGCTGCGACCGCCGCGCCGTGCAGCGCCAAGCCACGCCGGGTCTTGCCCACCGCCCGCGCGACAGGCAAGACGTTCCGATCCTGCAAGGCGGCTGCAACTTCCTTGGAGAAGCCCGTCATGAGCGTGTTCGATTCAACCAGTGGTATTTTCTACAACACGCTATCCGATGCGATCAGCCTCTCGTCCGCGAATGACGTGATCGTGCTCTCGCCAGGGTCGTATACCGAGAACTTCCCCTCCATCACCCACAGCCTGACGATCGAAGCCGTCGGCGGCATGGCCTATCTGACGAATCCGTGGCTCAACGATCTGTCCTCCACGTCCACCAACCACCGCGCCGTGATCGACGTCCCGGTCAACCAGAACGTCAATCTCACGCTGATCGGCCTGGATATCTCCGGGGCCGTCGACGACGCCTTCAACCCGCCGAGCATCGGCGGCGCCAACGGCGCGGGCGTGCTGTTCGAAAGCGGGAACGGCGCACTGGTCATCGCCAACAGCCATATCCACAACAATGAGGACGGCGTTCTGGTCGGCGCCACCAACCCGGCGGTCAATCCCAACGAGACAGTCACGATCACCAACTCCGAAATCGACCACAACGGGGCCAGCAACGAGGCAGCGCCCAGGCAGCGACCGTGCGCGCCGGCTTCGACCACAACATCTACGTCGGTGCCGTGACAAAGTTCACGCTGACGAACAGCTACGTCCACGACGTGCTCGACCAGGGGAATGAGGTCAAGTCGCGCGCCCAGACGACGATCATCACCGGCAACCGGATCCAGGACAACAGTTCGGTCACCAGCTACGCGATCGACCTGTCGAACGGCGGCAGCGCGCTGGTCCAGAACAACGTCATCCAGAAAGGCGCCAATTCGGTTCAGGATGCCGTGGTCGATTGCGGTGCCGAGGGCGCCTACGCCGGAAGCCAACTGACCTTCACCGGCAACACGGTGATCAACGACGGCACGCACCTGGGCAACCCGACACTTATGTACACGTGGTGTGCCACGACGGTATCGGCGAACCAGTTGTTCGGCCTGTCCAACCTGGGGGTCGTCAAGGTATCGACCGCCAGTCTGACGGCGTCCGGCAACCAGATGCAGCCGCTGGTTTCGGCGCCTGCGCTCGACACAAGTTCGCCCGTTACGCCCCTGGCGGCTCCCGAGCCGCCCGCCTACACCCTTATGCTGATCAGCTTGCTGGCCACGGTGGTGATGCACCAGCGGCGGTTGCGCCTTCGGCGGTCCCGCCGATCGTTGCGTTGCAAAGCGGCATAGGGACCAAAGCTTACCGCGTCCGGGTGGAACCGGGCCGCCGCAGGAGCCAGGCCGGAAACGGCGACCAGCCGCCACGCCGCGCTGCATGCGGGAATGCCGGCGGGCCGCTGATGCCGGTGAGCGTTCTCGAGAAGCTGTCGTTCCTGGACGCCTGCCTGGCGCTTGTCGCAACCGGGCGCCTCGCCGTGGGTGGGCCGCTGGCAGGCAGCCTGGCCGACGGCGTCCGGATGGCGCTGTTCGCCATGGCGCGGCGGCGCCCCTGCCCGGCGAATTGAGCCACCCGCGCCGACGGCGACCGGAACTCACCGCCCCCAGCGCAGCACCAGGGCATCCAGCCGGTGCGCGATCGCCAGCAACCCGGCCCTGGCTGCCGGATGCAGAGGCGGGATCGGGTGGCGCAGCGCGTCGGACGCGATCACGCCGCCGGCCTGCATCAGCGCCTTGGCGGCGGCCAGGCCGCATTGCCGGTTCTCGTGGTTGATCAGAGGCAGCCAGCGGCAATAGGCCGCGAACGCCTCGTCCCGGTTTCCGGCGAACCAGGGGTCGGTGATCTGCCGGATGCCGTCGGGATAGCCACCACCAGTCATCGCACCGGTGGCGCCGGCCTCCAAATCGGCGAACAGCGTGATCGCCTCCTCGCCGTCCCATGGCCCGACGACAGCCGGGCCGCCCTGCGTGATCAGCTCCCGCAGCTTGGCGGCCGCCTGCGGCACCTCGATCTTGAAGTAGCTGACATGCTCGATCTCCGTCGCCATGCGGGCGAGGAACGGCGCCGGCAGCGGCGTGCCGGCGACCGGCGCGTCCTGGATCATGATCGGGATGTCGATCGCATCCGATACGGCCTGGAAGAATGCGAAGATGCCCGGCTCCGGCACACGGATGGTCGCGCCGTGGTACGGCGGCATGACCATCACCATCGCGGCGCCCGCGGCCGCGGCCCGACGGCTGCGCTCGGCGCAGACCCGGCTGCTGAAGTGCGTGGTCGTCACGATCACCGGGACGCGGCCCGCCACATGATGCAGAGCGAGGTCGATGACCCGATCACGTTCCTCGTCGGCCAGCGCGAACTGTTCCGAGAAGTTCGCCAGGATGCACAGCCCTTCCGACCCGGCATCGATCATGAAGTCCAGCGCCCGGCGCTGCCCGTCCGGATCGAGTTCGCCGGTTTCGGTGAAAATCGTGGGCACAACGGGAAAAACGCCGCGCATCGGCGATTGGGACGGCATGGACATAGGGTCTCCCTTGGTTGGCGGTGCAGGCACTTGATGCCTGGGCGAACTATTGTTCAAGGCTCTTATTGGGTTCCGGGGGGGTGGCTCGGGATGGGGTAGCGCCGAAGCCAGGTCTCTGATCTGATCGGATGAAGACGTGATCTGGTTGTTTTGGAGGCTACGTAGGCATGGCGGTATCCGACATGGTCAACCTGTCTGGCCTGCTGGACGAGGCCAAGTGCTATGAGCTTGTGCGTCAGCATCGTTGGCCGGATGGCGTGCGCTGCCCTGACTGCGACAGTGCCGTGGTCATCCGCAACGGCCATGATGAAGGACAGCGG
>NZ_NHRY01000165.1 GCF_002937115.1 Rhodopila globiformis
CAGGTGATCGCCGACCGGGCCGAGAAGGCAGCGGTGATCGTGACCACCAACCTGCCGTTCTCCGAGTGGTCGCAGGTGATCCCCAATCCGCGGCTGTGCAAGGCGCTGATCGATCGGCTGACCGACCGGGCCCACATCATCACCACCGGGACCGAGTCCTACCGGTTCCGCCGCACGACGGCCCAGCGCAAGGCGAGCAAAACCTGATGGGAAGGACAGGGACATGACGCGACCCGCAGCGCAGAGGGCGGTCCGGCACGGCCGGTTGGGCGCCGGCTTGATGGGCCAGGCACCGCAGCAATCGCGGGCATTATTGTCATCTGACGGAATATGGCGCTGTCAGCGCGAGCCAGGGCCCATCCGGCGCACGACTGCTGATGGCACGGCACACCGTATCACCAGCCCATGGCAGCAGGCCACCCCGTTACGCAGTAACGGCACGGCATGGACAGCGGCCCCCGCTGCCACACCCGGCATCCGCAGGTCCGGCTCTGGCGGGATCACCTCGCTGCCTCGCCAATTACTGTCATCTGACGGAATTCAATCGGTCGGTGACAGACCATCACCGCTTCCGAGCAGCGGGCAATATTCGTCAGTGACGGAAAAAAGGCGAGGCAGCGATGAGCGAGCCTGACGCGAAAGGCACGGCAGGCAAATCATGATGGAAAGGACAGAGATCTGACGCTGACCGGCTGAGCCGGGCCGAGGCCCGGCTCAGCCGATCAAACCCCGGAGGGTGGGCCAGAATTCGTCAGCACAAGTGGGCCAAAATTCATGGACACAGCCAATTCACCCGCATGGCACCCATCCCCATGCCGAAGCGCAGGTCCTTGGTATCGCGGAACTGCGGCTCGATGGTGTGAACGCAAATGACAAAAGCGGTCGGCCTCGCCGGTTGGGCTGGTCGGGATCACGTAACGGATCTCGACCTCGCCATTGGTGACGACGACACGGGCGATCAGCCACTCGATCAACTGCCGCTTCTGCTCCCAACTGGCTTGTTCAAGCCCCTGGCTGACGCGCTGGCAGAACTGCTCCACGTTCAACCCAAGACGCACGATTTCGGCCTGGCGGTCCGCCTGTGCCTCAAGTTGGCGCTCTTGCCCGGCGAGGGCCTGCTCACGCTGCTCCAGGTCGCGCCGCCGCCGCTGATATTCCGCCAGGTCCATCACGCCCGCAAGGTAAGCCTCGGTCAGCCGTTCGACCTGGCGTTGCAGACTGGCTTGCCCATGGCGGAGGGTGTTGCGGCGCGCCTGGAGTTCCTGCGGCAGCCAGTGCCCGCCATGAGCCCGCTCCAGCGCGAGGCGGATCGTCTCGGGATGGGTCAGCATCTGGCAGAGGTCGGCCCACACCATTGCGTCCAGTTGGGCGGCGGGAATGAGGCGCGCGGGGCAGATCGTGTCGCGATGCGAATGCAGGGCCGACAGTTTGTCCCTACATTGGTAGTAACAATAGCCTGGCGAGGCGCAGCGGCCGGTGCACGAGAGACCGCACACGCCGCAACTGACCAGAGCGCGCAGCAGGTAGGGATGCGCGGTGTTGTTGCGGCGTGCGAACTGCCGGTTCTGGGCGAGCCTGTCCTGCACGCGGTCGAATTGCTCCTGCGTCACCACCGCTGCGACCGGCGCGACCGCAATCCATTCTTCGCGCGGTCGTATCCGACGCGATGTCCCCGGACCGCATGATTCTTGTATACGCCCAGCGTAGATCTGTCCTGTATAGACGGGATTGGTCAGGATATGGCGCACGGTGGTGACGTTCCAGCGCCGTCCGGCGTGCGGCGGCGTAATGGCGTCGCACCGCAGCTTGTTGGTTAAGCCAAACAGGCTGTCATGCTCGTCGGCATAGAGGGCGAACAGCATGGCGACCACCGCCGCCTCGGCCTCGTCCTGGTGCACCCCGGCCGGATCACGTGGCCGCTCGGGATCGAGACGAAAGCCATAGGGCGGCCTTGTCCAGGGCAGCAGCACGCCCGATTGCAGCTTGTGCAGACGGCCCCGGCGCATCCGCTCGGCGATCAGGCTGCGCTCGTATTCCGCCACGGCGCCACGGATCTGCAACAGCAACTGATCGTGCGGATCCCGGGTCATCGGCCGGTCGAGGAACTCGACCTGGCAGCCGGTCGTGGTCAGCTCCTCGAGCAACAGCACCTGATGGACATACTGTCGCGCCAGCCGGTCCGGCGCCGTGATCAGCACCCGGTCGAGGGCACAGAGCGCCGCGCGGTCACGCAGCCGCTCCAGACCGGGCCGCTTGAGGCTGGCACCGCTGTAGCCATCATCGCGGAAGATGTTCTCGGCCGTCACCGTCCAGCCCTGCGCCTGGGCGTGCGCTTGCAGACGCTCCAGTTGCTGGGCGACGCCGTCGGCCTGTGCCTGACGTTGTGTCGATACACGTGCATAGAGAGCGAGTCTCATGACTGACCTCCTGTCTCGGAGGCGCGGGGCCGACCGGTACGGCGGCGCAGCCCAGGGTAATCGGGCGAAAAAATTACCTGACAACGAGGCTGGCGAGAAAATCATCATCCCAGCCGGCCGCCTTGCGGCTGCTGCGCAATGAACTCTTCCCGGGTGCATTGCGGAGCAGGTTCTGCGCCATGTGCTTGATGGCGGCGAAATTGGCCGGGGCATGGTCTGTCCGGACGCGGCACTCGTCATCGCGGAAGACCATGT
>NZ_NHRY01000166.1 GCF_002937115.1 Rhodopila globiformis
CGTTCTCCGATGCCCTCGCCCTCATCCGGCGGCGGCTGTGGGCGGACGAGGCGGTGCGCCCGATTCTGTGGCGGGATGATTATCCGACTTGGCGGTCGCGACCGCGAACTGCGGAAAAGCCGAGGCCTATCAGTGAACGGTTGGCAGAGCTTATGGCCTATGCCGCCTGACAGGCATCGAAACCGCCAAAGTCCAGATAACGCTTGGCACCGTAAATCGTATGGTGGTTGCGCCGTCCGCCTTTGGGCCGCGGACAACGATAGGTTCGCAAATGGCGTGAGAAGGTCGACAAATCGATGTCGGCCAATGTTCCGCCTTGTTCCAGCGTGAAGTGTCCGACATGCGCCGCCGTACGCAAATAGTGCACCGCGATCGATGGCTCGTAGCCGCTGAACTCCAAAGAGCGAGCGAAGCCATCCATGTACGGTCCACTGGGACCGGCACGCAGGTGTGCAACCATTTTAGGCGATCCGAAATACATCTCCAAAATCGTCTCCTTCCGGTCATTGGCCATTGACAGCCAAACCAACCGTAGCGCTGAGGAAGGTCCGGACTTATGGGGACAAGATGATGATGCGAACCGGCGCCATCGGCGCTCAAGACAGCCGGAATTCAATGAGGAGCCGCCGCTGACTCCCCATTACTGAATTTGCCCATAACACAGGAATGGAACGAGAACACCGCGCTGTCGCACGCCTCGCAGTGCCACACCTAAACCGCGTCTACTTTGAGAACCGTAGCTTCTCCTCCTCAGGATCAAGATGATCCTTGACCCACAGCCGATCGGCAACGGCGCAGGGATCGGCATCGACGTCGGCCTTGAAGGCGGCGACGCGGCGGATCAGGTCCTCGACCGTGGCATGGCAGTGATGGTAGGTGACGTCCTCGCGCAGCCAGCGCCACAGCGGCTCGACCGCCATCAGGTCGGGGCTGTAGCTGGGTAGCGGCACCAGATGGATGCCCAGGCTGCCAGCGGCGGACCAGACCGTCTTGGCGCGATGATAGGGCGCGCCATCCCAGAGCAGGATCAGTTTGCCGGTCGGAATTTCGGCGCGCAACCGGTGCTGAGCACGATCACGCTGTTTGATGGGCCGAAGATCACGGCAATTGATGTGCTTCCCGCTTCCGCTTCCCGCCTGCTGTAGGGAGCCTGGGAAGCGGAAGTGGGAAGTAGCTGTCGTGCGGTGTGGTTGAATGGACGCGGGCCTATGGCGTTTCACCCGGTATTCGGGAACGTGGCCGTTGAGATTGACGGTCAGCCGCTGACGAGGCGGTAACCGTCTGCGGATTTGGCAATGGTGCCGGCCGCGGTCATGGCGGCGAGACGCTCGTAGAGGGTGGTGGTGCGGACGCGGCAGATGGCGCGCAGATCGGCGAACGGCCGGGGTTCTTCGCCCTCGGCCAGGGCTGCGACGATGCGCTGATCAAGCGAAGCTGGCGCCACGCCGCGCTCCGGCAGGCGGTCGACGCCGGCCGGTTCGAGGGCGAGGGCGTTGTCGCGCTGGATCAGTTCGAGAGCGATCCCGGGCATGGCGGAGGCGGCGCGATGCTCGACGGTCAGGATGATGCGGTCGTTGCCGTCGCGCCGCAGATAGAGATTGGAGTCGCCCCAGGCGTGGAACTCCGACGATCCGCGCAAGGCCTGGCCGGCGCGGATGTTGCCTGCGCCTTTCTTGGCATGATGGACGACGGCGACGGCGAGCGCGTGGCGGCGCTGGAGTTCGCGCAGGAAGGTGAGCAGCGGCGCGACCTCGCCGCTGTTGTTTTCGTCGATGCGATGCAGCCGGACGAACGGATCGAGGACGAGCAGCCGCGGCTTCAGCGTGGCCACGGTCTCGTCGAGGCTGGCGCGATCGGCCGCGAGATCGAGGCGCAGGCTCGGGGCGGTGATCACCTGAACGTCGAGATCGGCGATGGCGATTGCCGCGGCGGCGCAGATGCCCTCGAGGCGGCGACGAACGATGTGCAGGGCGTCCTCCGCCGCGTAGAGCAGGACGCGGCCGGGACGCGGCACCGGGAAGCGGCGCAGGCACGGAGTGGCGGTTGCGACGGCGACGGCCAGGTCGAGGGCGAGGAAGGATTTGCAGCACTTGGGCTCGCCGCCGATGATGCCGACGGCTTCCTCGGCCCACAGCCCGCTGACCAGCCAGTGCTGCTGCTCGGCGCGCGCGGCGAGGCGATGGGCCGGCTGGACGGGAAGCTGTGTCATCGCCGGCGGCTGGCGGCGTCTTTGGTCTTGCTGACTGTGGTGGCGGCGTAGGTTTCGAAGTACAGCGTCTCGTCGATCTGCCGCGCCTCGCGCTGGCTGGCGGCGGCCAGCAACTCGTCGGCCAGGATCATGAGGCTGCGCAGATTACCCTGGGCGTGATCGCACAGCGTGGCGATCACTTCCGCCGTCATCAGGGTCGGAGCGCCGGCCTGCTGCAGGGCGTGCCGCAGGCAATCCTGGAGGTCCTGCGGGGGTGCGCGTTCGATCGCCAGACGCACCCGCATGCGGCTGCCGAGGGGGAGGCATTCATCGGAGCGCAGACGCTCGGCGAGGCGGCCGTCGCCGGCCAGCACGACGGTCAGCAGGATCTGGGAATCGAGCTCGGCGGAGACCAGCAGGCGCAACTCGGCGAGCACGGCGGGCTGCATCTCCTGCGCCTCGTCGACCAGAAGCACCGGCCTGGACAGGGTATTCTGGATGTGTGCCTGCCAGCGCCGGCGCAGGATCTTGGCCCCGCCCCAACGGTTGTGCGGACGCAGCTCGACGCCGAAGAGTTCGCCCATCTCGCGGTAGAAGTCGGCGATGTTGGCTTGCGGGCGGCTGATCACCCCGACGGTGACGTCG
>NZ_NHRY01000167.1 GCF_002937115.1 Rhodopila globiformis
GGCTGGTGGTGATCTGCTGCTTTATTTCCCCGTTCGAGTCCGAGCGCGCGCTGGTGCGCGACATGGTGGGGACGGAGGCGTTCGTCGAGGTGTTCGTCGACGTGCCGATCGAGGAATGCATCCGGCGCGATCCGAAGGGGTTGTACAGGAAGGCGCTGGCGGGGGAACTGGCGAATTTCACCGGTATTCACAGCCCGTACCAGGCACCGGGGCAGTGCGAGATCCGCATCGACGGCATGGCGGAGACCGCCGAGGCCGCGGCCGGGCGGATTGTTTCCTGGTTGCTGGACAGGTGATATTAAAAGACGGTCAAAGGACGGCCATCCCTCGACCGCCTTCCTGGTAACCACAACAGGCACAAGAGCCATGGCATTGCGAGGTCATCTGGATGAAGTTTCGCATCGGCGGGTTTATGGCTGGGTCATTGACACTGATCATCCTGAGTCCGAGCTGCAGATCGTCGTCACGGTTGACGGGCACGAATATGGGCGTTGCGCAGCCAATCAATTTCGCCCGAACCTGAAGCAGCATCTGGGCGACGGCGCCACCGGCAACCACGAGTTCTGCCTGAAGTTCGAGCCAACGCTTTCACCGTTCCGGCAGCATGACGTTCATGTCACGGTCGTGGGCTTCCCGCACCAGCAATTGCCCGGGAATCAGCGGATCATCCCGGCCGCGACCGTGACGCGCTCCGCCAGGGCGCCGTTGCTTGTGACGTCCACCGGACGGTCAGGCACCACCATGCTCATGAGCGAATTCCTGCGCCATCCGCAGATAGTCGTGGCGGATAGTCATCCATACGAAATAAAGTTGATTTCATACTACGCTTCCGCATTCCGCGCACTCGTGTCCGAGGCCGATCGCGAGAATTCAACGCATCCTGATCAGATGTTTACCGGCCCCAACAGGTATCGCATAGGCCACAACCCGTACTTCATGTCCGGCTTGTTCGGTGTGATCAAGAACGACGAGAGGATGGCTCATCTTTTCGAAAGAGTAATACCATCGGCCCTGGCCCGGGATTTCCGCGATTTCATCGACCGCTATTACCAGCTCGTCTCCGAGGATCAGGGAAAGGCCGACGCGCGGTTCTTCGCCGAAAAGTGCGACATTGATGAAGCTGCTCGCGAAGGCGCCCGGATGTTCTACATGCCTGTGCGGGAGGTCGTCATGGTCCGGGACGCACGCGACCTTTTATGTTCGGCCAAGGCATTCTGGAAACACTCTCTTGAAGACGCATTGAGAACCCTGGAATCGACCCTGCCCCGCCTCGCTGACATATCCAGGGCCGCCGGCGAGGACACGTTGATTGTACGCTACGAGGATCTGATACGGGATCCGGTCGAAACGCGACGGAGGATGTACCAGTTCATCGGGATCGACCTACCCGCCGCGGCATCTTCCGGAGACGCGTTGTTCGGCGTGCACGGCACCAGCCGGGACGCGGCCGCTTCCGTCGGACGCTGGCAACAGGATCTGGAAGAGGCGGAGATCGACCGCTGCGAGGACCTGTTTGCAGATTATCTTACCTGTTTCGGATACGGGAGGAGAAACGTTGCGGGTCCGAACAACGGCCGCCTGCATGTCGTGCCGAACGCGGACATGCATCGATATCTCAACGCGTCAACCTTCCCTGGACCGAACAGGACGCAGTTGACGGCGATCGCGGACCGGTCGGCTCCGTCGCCGGAGTTTGCTGCACATCTTCTCGCCGGCTGGTCCGGCCTGGAACAAGGCTGGGTCTGGTCGAATGCTGAACGCAGCACGATCCGGCTTGAATGGCCCCCGGGTGCGACGTGTTGCCGTCTGGTGCTTGTGGGGCGCCCGTTCGTCTCCGGAACCCGCACGGGCAGCCAGAGACTGATCGTGGGGGTGGACAACGTGCCGTTTGGGCAGGTGACCATCTCGAGATTCGCGGCCATTGAAATCAATCTTGCGGAACGGCCGGCCGAAAACGCCAGCCAACTGACCATAACGCTTGACCTGCCTGACGCCGCGCGTCCTATCGAGCTTGATCCCAAATCGACCGAAAAGCGGCTGCTTGGATTCGCGCTCGAAAGGATTATTGTCTGCTGCGACGGCGATAGCGACATGATAGCGCCGTAGTTTGGTGATCCGTATCGACGCCCGGCTACAGGGCTGCCTCTTCGCATCCGACCTCAGTTTGATGCCGTGTATCATCGCGCTTATTGGTGCACGGCTTCGGCGGTTCCCCCGTTCGGTACGGGCTCACCTCATCGGCAAGCTGATGCCGGGACGGCTACACGTCAGGAGTGATGGCGCGCATGAGTGTGTCTGTCCCGGAACAATCCCGCTTCATCGTGACGAAACGCATCATGCGCCGGCTGAATCGCTATACGTTTGCGCCAAATGGATGGCTTCGCAGCGTTCAAGGCCCCGGAACGGGACTTTGGGGCACACAGTTTCTCACGGTGGGCTGCCCGGACGATTTCTATGCCGTTCGAATCGGATTCTGCAATATCACGGCATCGCCCTACGTCGTGCCCAGGATCGTGGTATGTCCCTCCGCCTCCTGGAACGATTGCGCCCATCCGAATGGGGGCCGGTCACCTGTTGCCCTGACAACGGCCAGTGCCGGCGCTGACGCCGACGGCATCGTCACCGCCCCGGATGCACCGACCCGCCTTGTCGTGGCCGCCAGCCGGGTCGATGGTACGTCAGGAGAAACGACCGCTCCAGCCTGGTCCTGGACCGACTGGTGCCCGGTCAGGAGCGCCACCCCGGATCGGGACACGAACATGCGTATTCTGATGATCCGCCACACTGTGGAAACCAGCCAGGGAGCCCCGGTCACCTACAGCAACGGGATGTTCCGAGGATGGTCCGGCGTTCGGTCCGTCAACAGAGGCTATGACTATTTTTGCGGCGGCCTGAAAAATGGCAGAGACCGAACGGACTTCGGCGCCGTGAACGCGGATCTGCTTCGGCCCAACACATTGGTGAACGGATCGTTTGCCTGTGCCGTCCAGTTTCTGACACAGCATCCCGGAATTGTCGGCATGACCACCGGCGACAGCCATCACCAAGGCACGACGTCGACCAGCGAGTTCAACGGCTACCTGGCTCAGTTATCGGTTGCGCTGGGTCAGGAGCATATCGGCGCCGTTCCGTTCGGCTGGGCCAATTGCGCGGTCGGCGGAGCGGTCTCGCAGCAGTTCTTTGCTTACCTTCGGGCACTGATGAGCCACGTCCACCCGTCATACGTCATTCTTCCCGGTTGGACGGCTAACGAAATGAACGAATCCATCTGCGCCGATGCAACATCCAATGACCGGTTCTTCGCAAGATTGCTTCAGGCTGCGGACCTTGTGCGTCTGAACGGGGCGGTGCCAATCTGGCTGACGCCGTTTCCTCGTAACGAAGCATTCATGCGACCGGATCAGCAACGGGCATGGCAAGACCTGCGCCAGACCATTCTGGAACTACGCGCTTCAGGCGAGTTGGTCGTGGATGCAACCGCCGTGCTGGGCAGGCAGACGGATGGCGCGTTCGACGGGACCTACCTGCCGGCGATGACGACCGATCATGTGCATCCGAATGATGCCGGCCATGCCGCGGTCGCAGACTTGCTGAAGCCTGTTGTCAGGACCCTGGCCGGCCTGGAGCAAGACGCGATCAGATAGAACTTCGCGGCCGTGACCCGGTGGATGCCAACGCCGAACGCAGAGCCATCGCAGCCGTTCACCCGCCGCCAATCTTCGGAATCAAAACGACTTCACTGTCAGGCCGCAACTCCGCCGCATACGCGTCCTGGAATATCTCGCCATCAATGGCGACCGCCATGCTTTCCTCGACCTGCCGCCCCAGGCCCGGAAAGCGACGTTCCAGCTCCAGAACCAGCCGGCGGAACGTCGTCGCCTCCACCTCGAACTCCGTCTGCCCGCCGGCCAGCGACTGGCCGACGGAACCCGAGGAGAGAACGACCTTCACCATCAGCCCGAAGCGGCGTCCAGCGCCGCCCGCAGCTTCGGCGGCGACATCGGCAGGTCGTGCATCCGCACGCCGGCCGCACGACGGATCGCATTGCCGATCGCCGCCATGGGCGGAATGATTGGCACCTCGCCCACGCCGCGCGCGCCGAACGGATGCCGCGGGTTTGGCACCTCCACCAGCACCGCCTCGATCATCGGCACGTCGGAGGCGACCGGCACGCGGTAGTCCAGGAAGCCCGGATTCTCCATCTGGCCCTTGTCGTTGTAGATGTACTCCTCGTTCAGCGCCCAACCGATGCCCTGCGCCGCACCGCCCTGGATCTGGCCTTCCACATAGCTGGGATGGATCGCCTTGCCGACGTCCTGCACCGCGGTATAGCGCTCGATCGTCACCTGCCCGGTCTCCCGGTCCACCGAAACGTCGCAGATATGCGCCCCGAAGCCCGGCCCGGCGCCCTGGGCGTTCACTGACACTTCCGCAATGATCGGCCCGCCGGTGCGCGGCGACTTCAGCGCCAGCGTGGCAAGGTCCAGCGGCTCGAACGCACCGGCATTGGAGCCCGCCGGATACGCCTTGCCGTCCTTCCATTCCACCGCCTCGACCGGGATTTCCCATGTCTGCGCCGCCCGCCGCTTCAAGTCCTCCACCACCTTCTCGGCCGCCTGCGTCGCCGCCATGCCGGTGGCGAACGTCACCCGCGACCCGCCGGTCAGGAAGGTGAAGCCGATCGAGGCGGTATCGGCAACGATCGTGCGCACGGTGGTGGGGGGCACGCCCAGCACCTCGGCCACCATCATGCCGATCGAGGCACGCGACCCGCCGATATCCGGGCTGCCGGTCGCGGCGGTCACCGTTCCGTCCTCGTTCACGTGCACCTGCGCCGAGGATTCGCCGCCGATGTTGAACCAGAAGCCGCAGGCCAGGCCCCGTCCCTGCCCTTCCTTCACTGGCGACTTCCAGTGCGGATGCGCCTTCACCGCGTCCAGCACGGCGGTGAAGCCGATGTTGTGGTGCGTCGGGCCGTAATGGGTCTTGGTGCCGTTCTTCGCTGCGTTCTTCTCCCGCAACGTCAGCGGATCCAAGTCCAGCTTCAGCGCCAGGTCATCCAGCGCGCATTCCACCGCGAACGACGTGATCGGCGCGCCCGGCGCCCGGTACGCCGCCACCTTCGGCCGGTTGGACACCACGTCGTATCCAACGACATCAACGTTCGGCAGGTCGTACATCGCAAACCCGCACATGCACCCGGGGCCGATCGGCGAGCCCGGGAAAGCCCCGGCCTGGTACTTCAGGATCTGCTTCGCCGCGACGATGGTGCCGTCCTTCTTCGCGCCGATTTTGATCTCCATGGCGGCGCCGGAGGTCGGGCCGGAGGCACGGAACACTTCCTCCCGCGTCATCTGCATCTTCACCGTCCGGCCGCACTTGCGCGACAGGGCAACCGCCACCGGCTCCAGGTACACCAGCGTCTTGCCGCCGAACCCGCCGCCGATTTCCGCCGGGTTCACCCGGATGTTCGACAGGTTCAGCCCCAGCAGCTTCGCTGTATAGGCGCGAACCATGAAATGGCCCTGGCTGGAGCTGTGAATCGACACCTGGCCGTCCGGCGCATAAGTCGCCATGCAGGCATGTGGCTCGATATAGGCTTGGTGCACCGGCTGGGTGGTGTAGCGTCCCTCGACGATCACGTCGGCCTCGGCGAACCCGGCCTCGGCATCGCCCTTGCGGAACGTTACCACCTTGGCGACGTTGGAAGGCTTAGTCGGCGCCGGATCGACGCCGGCGGTGAACAGGTCGTCGTGCAGGACCGGCGCATCGTCCGCCATCGCGGCTTCCACGTCGATGACGTGCGGCAGCACGTCGTACTGCACGTCGATCAGCGCCAGCGCCCGGTCGGCAATTTCCTGCGTGGTGGCGGCGACGGCGGCCAGCGCGTGCCCTTCGTACAGCGCCTTGCCCCGCGCCATGCAGTTCATCGACAGGTCGCGGAAATTCATCGGACCTTCACCGACGAACGCCTCTTCCGAGACAATCTCCGGGAAATCCGCCGCGGTGACGACGGCATGGACACCCGCCAGCGCCTCCGCCTTGCTGGTGTCAATGGAAACGATCCGCGCGTGCGCATGGGGCGAGCGCAGCACCTTGCCCCACAGCATCCCCGCGGCGCGGGTGTCGGCGGCGAACACCGCCCGCCCCGTCACCTTGTCCACGCCATCCGGACGGATCGGCCTGGTACCGACGACTTTCAGACTGGTATCGATGTAGTTCACCCAACACTCTCCCCTCGCAGTTCAGCGGCGGCATCCATAACGGCGCGGATGATCTTGTCGTATCCTGTGCAACGGCACAAATTCCCGGCCAGCCAGTAGCGGGCCTCGGTCTCGGTCGGGTTCGGGTTCTCGTCCAGCAGCGCCTTGGACGCCACGATCAGACCTGGCGTGCAGAAGCCGCATTGCAAGGCAGCATGCTCCAGGAACTTCTGCTGCACCGGATGCAGCTTGTCGCCCTGCGCGATGCCCTCGATCGTGGTGATCGTCGCGCCCTCGGCCTCCACGCCCAGCACCAGGCAGGAACACACCAGCCGCCCGTTCATGATCACCGAACAGGCACCGCAGTCGCCCGAGGCACAGCCTTCCTTGCTGCCGGTCAGGCCGATGACGTCACGCAGCACGTCCAGCAAGGTCTGCTGCGTCTCGCACAGGAATTCCGTCTGCTCACCATTGATGGTGGTCGTCACGTAGTTCTTGGCCATGTCAGTGAGCCTTTCCGTTCACGAAACCTTGCGCGCGATCGAACGCGATCGCGGCAACACGGCGGGCCAGCACGCCCGCAACCTTGACCCGGTACTCAATCGTTCCACGTTTGTCATTGATCGGCTTTGCCGCGGCCTGCGCGGCGGCGTCCAGCTTCGCCAGCGTGTCGGCGTCCAGCTTGTGCCCGACCAGCGCCTGCGCCGCGTCCGGCACCAGGACGACCGTCGGCGCCACCGCGCCCAGGGCAACCCGCGCCGTGGTGCAGACGCCCTTGTCGTCCAGCGTCACGCTGATGCCGCAGCCGACGACCGCGATGTCCATTTCCGTGCGCGGAATGAACCGCAGATAGGCGTCGCTCGATCGGGCGGGGCGCGGCGGCAGGCGGAATTCCAGGATGAACTCGTCCTTCCCCAGCGACGTGCGGCCGGGGCCGACCGGAACCTGCTCCACCGGCACCTCGCGCCGCCCCTTGCCGCCGACGATCACCGCCGTCGCGCCGGCGGCGAACAGCGCCGGCACGCTGTCGGCGGCCGGCGAAGCATTGCACAGATTTCCTGCCAGCGTGCAGCGGCCCTGGATCTGCGTCGAGCCAATCAGGTCGAGCGCCTCGACCACCCCGGGCCATGCCGCCTTCATCCCGGCATGCGCCTCGACCATCGCGCCCGGCGTCGCCGCGCCGATGACGTAGCTGCCGTTTTCCTCGCGTATGCCGATGAGCCCCGGAATTTTCTTGGTATCGACGATCAGGTCGGGCTTCACCCGGCCGGACCGCATCTGCACCAGAAGGTCGGTGCCACCCGACAGCACCTTGGCCAGGCCAGACGCACCGGCAAGGAGTTTCACTGCCTCGTCCACCGACGTGGGCGCGGCATAGCTGAGACCTGACATCATCGCTCCCCAATTGAAGCCGTTCTGTTCGCTTCGGCCCGGACGGACCGAACGGTCGAACAGGAATGCTAGGGCATAGAATTCGTATGGTCGAGAGCGAGGGGTGGACAAAAGGTGATCATCCCCGGAAAACCGCATAGGCGCTGACTGACAGAGACAAGGCCGCGTCCGTTGCCTCTCCGTCATGGCCGGGTGTCCCGGCCATCCACCCCCCACGGTTGAAGCGCAGATGGCCGGGACAAGCCCGGCCATGACAGAGAGGCAACGGACCGGGCGCCAAATCCTTCTCCATACACTGCCCTACCCTGATGTGCATGGGGACACGCCCCGCCATGACGATAGGGCAACGACTATGCCCCGTTCCCCTTCAGGTCAGCGCCAATGCGGAAACCCGGCCGTCGTCTTGTCCGCCGTTCCCACTCAGGCCAGACTGGCACTGGCCTGAACTCCGGGAAACGCCGATGCCTCCGTCTCGCCGCAGCCTGCCTCGACCAGCCCGCTATTTCGGTTTTTTCCCGCAACGACACGAGCGGCCCCCGCCCGCTCGCTGTTCCGGACAGTCAAGCGAGGCTAAGCATGGATGATGCCCATGGATGACGCCCTCTGGCGCCTCGACGCCGTCGCTACCGCCAACCTGATCCGCACCGGCCGCGCCTCGGCCCGCGAGGTCACGCGCTCCGCCCTGGCCCGGCTGGAAGCGGTGAACCCGAAGCTGAACGCCGTCGTCGTGCCGATGGCAGAATCCGCCCTGGCCGCCGCCGCCACCGCGGACCGGGCGCAGGCGCGCGGCGAGTTCCTCGCGCCGCTGCACGGCGTTCCCGTCACCGTCAAGATCAACACCGATCAGCAGGGCCACGCCACCAGCAACGGCGTCGTCGCCTTCCGCGACAACATCGCCGCCGGGGACGCCCCCGTCGTCGCCAACCTGCGCCGCGCCGGCGCCATCATCATCGGCCGAACCAACACGCCGGCGTTCTCGATGCGCATCTTTACCGAAAACGACCTGCACGGCCGCACCCACAATCCGCGCGACCGCGCGATCACCCCCGGCGGCTCCTCGGGCGGCGCCGGGTCCGCCGTCGCCGCCGGCATCGGCGCCATCGGGCACGGCAACGACATCGGCGGCTCGGTGCGGATTCCCGCCTATTGCTGCGGCGTCCTGGGCCTGCGCGTCGGCCTCGGCCGCATCCCCAGCTTCAACCCCAGCATCGCCACGCCCATGCCCATCGGCAGCCAACTGATGTCGGTGCAGGGACCGCTGGCCCGCAGCGTGCGCGACCTGCGGTTGGCGTTGTCGGTGATGGCCCAGGGCGACCCGCGCGACACCCGCTGGGCCGACGCCCCGCTGGTCGGCCCGCCCGCGCCCCGCCGCGCCGCCCTGGTGCCCGAAGTACCCGGCGGCGCCACCCATCCCGTCCAGGCCGAGGCCGTCCGCGCCGCCGGCCGCCATCTCGCCGCCGCCGGCTATGCGGTGGAGGAAACCGCGCCGCCCGACATCGAGCAGGTCATCACGGTCTGGCACCGCATCGGCTCCACCGACGTGTTCGGCGCGCTGCGCCCGGCGATCGACACCTACGGCGACGAGGCGGCGAAGACCTCGGTCGCCCACTGGCTCGCCCTGTCGCCGCCGACGGACCTCAGGGGCGTGCTGGAGGCGCTGGCCCTGCGCGACCTGCTGCTGCGGCGCTGGCAGACGTTCTTCATGACGTGGCCGATCGTGGTGCTGCCGACGCTGGCCGACGTGCCGCCGCGGTTCGGCCAGGACCTGACGCGGGAGGGGCAAGCGAAGGTCCTCGACAGCCTGCGCGCCTGCCTGCTCGCCCCCGCGCTCGGATTGCCCGGCCTGTCGCAGCCCGTCGGCATGCACGGCTCGCTGCGCCCCGGCGTGCAGATCATGGCGGCGCGGTTCCGCGAGGACCTGTGCCTGGACGCCGCCCGGGTGATCGAGGCCGCCGAGGGCGCCACCGCGCCGATCGATCCGGCGTGGTGAGCAGTTCATACTCACTCCGGAATGGAATCGGGCGGCGTGGATGGCGAAGATTCGGCGCTTCAGCCACACTTACCGTCATCGAATAGCCACAGCGGCGACGCAAACGATGCCAGAGCGTTCACCATAGTAGGGATGGTGTCCCGAATCCCGCAGGCGATGCTAGCCTGCGGCCGGTGAGCGACCTGATCCTGCTCTTGCTGACTGCGGATATGGCGGCCCTGCTGCTGCTGGGCGCCCTGGCCGCTGTCGTGCCGCCGGCCGCCGGCCCGGTCCTGACCGCGGGCCTGGGCGGACTCGGTGCGTTGCTGTGCGTGCCGCTGGTGCTGCCGGGTGCCGCGGGGGCGACGCTGGATGTATCCGCCGGTCCCCCGGGCCTGCACCTGCATCTGGCCCTGGGACCGCTGCCGGCGTTCTTCCTGCTGCTGGCCCTGTTCAGCGGCACCGCCATCGCCCTCTTCCAGAAGGCCGCGGCGCCGCGGCGGGACCTGGTGCGGGCCACGTCGCTCTGCCTGGCCGGCGCCATCCTGTCGCTGCTGGCCGCGGACGGGGTCACGCTCCTGTTGGGAGCCACACTGGTCTGCGCCATGCTGGTGCGCGATCGGCAATCCGCCCGCGCCCGCGCCACGCTGCTGGTCCCGCTGCTTCTGCTGGCCGCCGTTTGCCTGCTGACCCCGACGGGTTTCCCGCCACGGTTCGACGCCATCCGCGCCGCGCCGGTTGGCGACGTGCCCGCCGGCGCCGCCGCCGCGCTGACGGTCGCGGGCGTCAGCCTGATGCTCTGCCCGCGGGTTCCCGGCCGCGACTGGGTCAGGCAGGCGCTGGTCGCCGGCGCCGTCCTGCCCGTGGGCCTCTACCTTCTGATCCGCCTGGTCGCGGATCTCTCGGCCCCGGCCGTGCAGACCGGCTGGGGCGTCGTCCTGCTGGCGGCCGGCGGCTGGATCACGCTGCGCGGCGCCTGGCGTGCCGCCAGCGAGGCCGACATCACCGCCGCGGTGGCGGCGCTGGTGCGGCGGCAGGCGGGCCTGATGGTCATCGGCGTCGGGCTGGCGCTGACCGCGCGCGCCACGGACCTGCCGCAGGCGCAGTCGCTGGCGCTGGAGGCAACGATGCTGCTGGCGCTCGGCACCAGCCTGGCGGGAACCGCCGCGGTCCTCGCGGTCGAGGCGATGGCGTCCAGCACCGGCACCGTCCACCCGGCGCGCCTGGGCGGGCTGGCGCAGACCATGCCGCGGACCGCCGCCGTTCTCGCCGCCTGCCTGCTGGGTGTTGCGGCGCTGCCGCCGGGCGTCGGCTTCGCCGCGCTCTGGCTGCTGTTCCAGGCGCTGCTGGCAGGCCCGCGCACCGGCGGTTTGATTGACCAGGTGCCGCCGGCGCTGGCCGCCACCGTCATCGCGCTGTCCGCCGCCATTGCCACCGCCGCTGCGGTGCGGCTCGTCGGCGTCGCCGTGCTCGGCCGGCCGCGGACGCCACAGGGGGCCGGCGCGCGCGAGATCCTCGGCATCGGCCAGATCATCCTGGCCACCATGGCAGCGCTGTCCCTGGTCGCCGGAATCATTCCCGCCGTGACCCTGCGCTATCTGGCCGATGCGGCGGTGCGCGAGGTGAGCGGCTCGACCCAGGGTGTCCGCAGCGACATGATGATGCTGGCGGCCTCGCCCGCTTCCCCGGGTTATGCGGCGCTGCCGGTATTGGCGCTGCTCGTCCTGGCGACCGGTTGCGCGATCCTGGTGGTGCGGTGGCTGCGGCGGGAGGCCAAGCCCGCCGGCCTGTGGTTCGACGGCATGACCCCGCCGGCCGGCTTCCCGTTCGGCGAGCCGATGGCGCAGTCGGCCGGGACCGGCTTTCTGCCGTCCCTGCCCGCGCTGCCCGCCCTGCCGCGGCTCCGGCTGCCGCCACGGCCGCGCCTCGCCGCGGTCACGCCGGTCGCCGCGCTGTGGCTGCTGCTGGCCGCATTTGGCGCCCTGTTGCTGATCCTGGCGATCATGGGCGGCGGCGCATGATCATCGTCCTCACGCTGGTCCTGCAGATCCTGCACGCGGCCCTGATACTGGCCGCCGCGCCGCTGGCGGCGGGCGCGCTCGACTGGCTGGAGGCGCGCTTCGCCGGACGCGCCGGGCCGCCGCTGCTGCTGCCGTGGGCCAGCCTGGTGCGGCTGTCGCGCAAGACGCCGATCGAGCGGGAAGCCGGGTCGCCGGGGCTGCGGTATGCGCCGGCCGCCGCGTTCGGCGCCACCGCGGCCGCCGCCGCCATGGTGCCGTCCTTCACGCTGGACATGGCGCTGTTTCCGCTCGCCGACATCCTGGTCATCGTCTCCCTGCTGAGCGTCGCCCGCGTGGCCGAGGTGCTGGCCGCGCTCGACGCCGGCGCGGCGCTGCCGGGGCTGGCGGCGCAGCAGGCCAGCGCGGCGGCGGTGCCGGCCGAGGCCGCGCTGGTCGTCGTCGTGTTCGCGCTGGCGCTGATGGGCGGCAGCTTCAATCTCGACCTGATCATCGAGCAGCAGGCCGGCCTGCCCACGGCGGCGGCAGCCTGGGTCGCGCTGGCCGCGCTGCTGGCGCTGGCCGCCGCCGACGACGCGCGGCGCGATCCGCCGCTGGATCAGCACCTGACTGACACCGGCCTGGCCATCGCGCAGTTCGCCGCCTGGCTGCGCCGCCTGGTGTGGATCGACCTGATCGGCGCGCTGGTGTTTCCGGCCGGTCTGGCCGCCTCCGCCGCGCCGCTGGACTGGGCGCTGGGCTTTGCCGGCTGGGCGGCACGGCTGGTTGCCGGCATCCTGGCCCTGGCTGGCCTGCGGGCGCTGCTTGGCTCGCTGCCGGCGCGCCGGGCGCGCGAACTGGCCGGGGCGGCCGGCCTGCTGGCCCTGGTCGCCGCGCTTCTGGTCCTGACCGGGACGAGGATGGCATGACCGGACTGGTGGACGGCTGCGCCGGGCTAGCGCTGGCGATGGGTTTCGCCATGCTGGCCATCCGCCAGCCGCGCGCCGTGTTCTGGTGCCTGGCGACGCAGGCCGCCGCGGCGGCCGCGGCCGCGCTGTTCGCCCGGGAGCCGCTGCTGGCGGCGCCGCCGGTCGCCGCCCTGGCGGTGATCTGGATGGTGCTGCGGCATCCCACCGCGTCCGGCAGCGTCGGCACCACCATCCCGGGCGCCGTGGGCGTCACGATCCCGGGCATTGGCCTCGGCCTTCTGCTGGTGGTGCTGTGCCAGTACCAGGCCGACATCGGGCTGCCGCTGGCGGTCACGCTGCTGGCGGTCGTCCTGGCGGCGATTCGCCGCCAGCCGGCGCTGCACCTGATGGCGCTGGGCGCGATGCAGAACGGACTGGTGCTGATGGCGAGCGTCGTCGGCTGGGACGGATTGCTGCCGCTGGCCTGCCTGGCGCTGCCGCTGCCGCTTGCCCTCACCCTGGCGGCGGACTCCCGTGGACTGATCGCCAGGGCCTGGCGGGACTCGCCGCGCCATGCCGCGTCCTGGCCCGGCTGGATGACACTCGCCGCCTGCGCCGCGATGCTGGGCGCCACGCTGACGGTGCCGCTCGGCGCGCTCGCCTCGGTGTTCGCGCCGCTGCTGGCCTTCGACGGCATGGTGCAGGCGTGGACCGAGCGGACGGACACGGCGATTCCGGCGGCGGCCCGTCTCGCCCTGCTGCTGCGGCTCGGGTTCGTGGTGCTGGCGGTCTGCACGACGCAGCCGGTGCTGGCTTGGCTGGCGGTGCTGGCCGCCGCCGCCACGGCGCTGGCGCCCGGCGGCTCGGCGCGGCAGGACCACGCCATGCTCGCCTATGTCGCCGCCGGCCTCGCCCTGCTGGGCCTGCTGCTGCTGGGCGACGCGCCGCCGGCGGTCGCGTTCCTCGGCCTGTTCGCCGGCTATGCGGGCCTGGCGGCGGTGGTGCCCGACCTTGCCATGCCGCTGCTGGTCCTGTTGCTGCGCTTCGCCGACGGCACCGGCTGGCCGCCCGTCGCCGGCGCGCTCGGCATGGGTATTGCGCTGGCGGCCCTGCTGGGCTGCGCGGGGCTGCTGCTGCGGACCGGGCGGCCGCATCGCGCCGTCCCGCTGCAGCTTGGCCAGGCGAGCCTGGTCGCCCTGGCGATCGCCACCATGCAGCCCGAGGGCCGGTTCGCCGCTATCGTCCTGCTGATCCTGCTGATCCTGACCCGCGCCGCCTGCCGCACCGGCAACGGGCCGGCGGGTGTGCTGGCGCTGGCCGGGCTGGCCGGGCTGCCGACGCTTGGCGTGTTTCCGGGGGTGGTGTTGGTGGTCCTGGTGATCAGCAGCCACGCGCCCTGGGCCCTGCTGCCGGTGGTCGCGGCGCAGGTGCCGATGCTGCTGGCCGGATTGCCGCGGCGCCTGCGCCTGCTGCCGCTGCAGCCGGCGGTGCTCTCCGTCGGCTGGCTGCCGCTGGCGCTGGCCCTGGCGTTCGGCTTCTTCGCGCCGTCGGACCTGATCCGCTGGCTGTCGGCGCTGACCGCGGGACCGCCATGACCGGGGAACCCGCCGCCCGGGCGACCGATGTCGAAGGCGAGGCGCCGCCGCCCGGCCGCCCGCCGCTGCGTCACATGCTCAGCCCGCAGGACTGGATCGCCACGGCGCAGACCGCGGCCGAGGACTCCTGGGTGCTGCTGGCGCACTGGGCGGAGCCGGCGGCGGTGCACGCGCTGTACCTCGACCCCGCGACCCCCGGCGTGGTTCCGGTGTCCATCGCCATCGAAGCCGGCGCCTATCCGGCGTTGTCGCCGCTGCTGCCGGCCGCGGCGCTGTATGAGCGGATGATCCTCGACCTGTTCGGCCACGTTCCGGGCGGGGCTGTCGATCCGCGCCCCTGGCTGGACCACGGCGCCTGGCCCAGCGAGCATCCGATGGCCGCGCCCTCGGCGCCGAGGACGGACAGGCCCGCCCCGGCGGCGCGGGCCGAGCAGCCGGATGCCATGATCCTGCCGCTGGGGCCAATCGGCCGCCCGATCGGGGAGGCGGCGCTGCTGCGGCTGACGCTGGACGGGCCTGTCATCCGGCGCGCCGACAGCCGCCTCGGCTTCACCCACAAGGGCACCCTGGCGCTGATGCGCAACAAGTCGCCGCGCACCGCCGCCCGCTTCGCCGCCCGGCTGTCGGGCGACGCGACCGTGGCGCACGGGCTGGCCTTCGCCGAGGCCGCGGAAACGGCGGTCGGAACGGCCGCGCCGCCGCGCGCCGCCCGGCTGCGTGTCGTCATGCTGGAGCTTGAGCGCATCGCCGGGCACCTCGACACCATCGCCGAGGTCAGCCGCCTGGCCGGCGCGGCCTCGATGCGCGCGGCCTGCCAGTTGCTGCGGGAGATCCTGCTGCGCGCCTGTCATTTCGCCTTCGGCCACCGGCTGATGATGGACTGCGTGGTGCCGGGCGGCGTGGCCGTGGACCTCACCCCGGACGGCGCGTCGGCGCTGCTGCAGGCGCTGGGCGCGGTCGCCGCGCGGCTGCCGGCGCTGCGCCGTGATCACGAGGGCGTCGTGCCCGGCGCGCGGCTGTCGGGCACCGGCCGCGCCGGCCGGGCGCTGGCGGAGTCGCTCGGCGTGGGCGGCGTGGCCGGGCGCGCGGCCGGCCGGGCGTTCGATGCGCGGGTGGGATTCATGCCAGGCTACCGCACGCTGGCGGTGACGCCGGCGGTGCGGCCGGCCGGCGACGCCGCCGCCCGCCAGGCGGTGCGGATCGCCGAGATCGGGGCAAGCCTGCGCCTGGTCAGCAGCGTGCTGGAACCGCTGCCGCCGGGGCCTCTGACCGTCGCCCTGCCGCAGGTCTGCGGCGAGGGCATCGGTTGCGCCGAATCGATCCGCGGCGACGTCTGGCACTGGCTGCGGATCGACCATGGCCAGATCACCGCCGCCTTCCCGCGCGATCCCGGCTGGGCATTATGGCCGCTGGCGACCGCGCTGCTGCAGGACTCGGTAACCGACGACGTCGAGCTTATCCGGGCATCGCTGGCGCTGCCCGCATCGGGAATGGACCTGTGATGAAAGCATGGCGCAGGCCGCGGGCGGAACCGGCCGAGCCGGTTCCCGCGGATACGATCGAATCGCTGATGGCGCGGCTGGACGCGGCGGCGCAGGTCCGCCTCGGGCGCACCCTGGCGATCCGCCATGTCAACACCGGAAGCTGCAACGGCTGCGAGCTGGAACTGCGCGCGCTGAGTAACGTTCTGTATGACCTGGAGCGCTTCGGCCTGCGCTTCGTCGATACGCCGCGCCATGCCGACATCCTGCTGGTCACCGGCCCGCTGACGCGCAACCTGCGGGTCGCGCTGGAGCAGGCGTGGGACGCGACGCCGGACCCGAAATGGGTGATCGCGGTGGGCGACTGCGCCATCGACGGCGGACTTTTCAAGGAGAGCTATGCAGTTCTGGGCGGCACCGGCCTGTCGGTGCCGGTGGACCTGACGATCAGCGGCTGCCCGCCGTCTCCCACTCAGGTACTGGCGGGACTGCGGGCATTGCTGGAGGTGAATGCCCGCTGACGGAAACCTCTCCGGCGCCGGCGTAGGAGAGGTCCGCCAAACGCGATACGTCATGCCGGGCGAAGGCCCGGCATCCACGCCTTCGCCTGTATCAGCAGCGCAAGGCGTGGATGGCGGCCCTGCGGCCGCCATGACCGGAGGGGCGGTTCGCTGTCGCACGGGCCGGACGGCAGAGGTTTGGCCGTCCCCTTAGTTTGACTGTGTCAGTTTCCGCCTAACACATTGAAATTACGACGTTTTCTCGCAAACTAGGTGCCGTAATAGGGGCAAAACCCCGGGCGAATTTGGTGATTGTCCATATCGTTCCGCAGTTGGATGCCAAAAAATGGCGGAATTCCGTGCCTGTCGTTCCAGTTTCGAGCGTATGCTGCACATGCGTGCCCGGGGTTTTGCCCCTATTACTTAGGTGCCCCATAACCCATTGATAACATTGACTATCTCTCAGTTTTTGACACAGTCAAATTAGTAGCCTGAAGAGTGACGAAACCGATAATGTTTCCCGGAAACCGTATTACAGGCCCGGCCCTCAAAATCCTGGCCATGATGAACAGGGCACGGTGATCAACGCACAGCCATCGCGGCCGCAGGCCGTCCGGTTTCCTTCTCTGCGGGCTCTGCGTCGAATCGCGGTGGCCGGGGCATCACCGGCGTTTCGGGTTGGGCGACTCGCTGGCAACGCCGGACTTTGTTGCGGCACCGCGCTTTTAAAACGCAGAGATCGCCGAGCGGAGCGCAGAGCCCGCAGAGAAGGATTGGGGCGGCCTGCGGCGCGGTGGCTTGAATGCGGCTGGGCTGTTCCTGGTGCGACTGACGGGTCTGCACTCAGTAAAATGAGGGCTGGATCGATAAAACAAGGGTTCAGGCGGTGGGACCGCTTTGTCGTCATGATGGCCGCAGGCCCGGCATCCATGCCTTGCGAAGTTGATGCCGCAGAAAGGCGTGGATGGCGGCCCTGCGGCCGCCATGACGTCGGAGCAGGCGCACCGCCCATACCCTTATTTTAAGGCCCATGGAGCCTCGGCCCACCATGACGCGGAAAGCCCGGTGCGGCCGCTCCGGCGGATATCGGTTATTTCGACTCGAACCCCAGCGTCAATGGGGCGGAGGCCCGGCATCCAGGTCTTTGTCCGGCTTCGCGCCGCAAGGCGTGAATGGCAGCCCTGCGGCCGCCATGACGCTGAGACACCCGAAGCCGGACAGTCGAACGCAAGGGTGGCCGCTATCAGCCCGGGGTGGCGGGAGCGGTGGCGGCCGGCTTCTTGCTGTGGTGGCTGGACTTGTGGTGGTGCGACTTGGCCATGACGGGCGACGCAACCAGGGCGGCGGCGGGCAGAACGATAGCGAGTGCAGCGATCAGGCGCTTCCACGAAGTGGTCACGAGTGTTTGCTCCAGGGCAGGAAAGTGAGGAGAGGTTAACAGTCGGGTAGAGGTATTTACCCTAATCGACTGACAATGTTGTGCACCCGCAGCAGTCGCCATAGCAAGCCAAAATGCACGTCCCCGCGTGATTGTTTCGTCAAAGCAGCCCGTATCGGCAGGCAAGCCACAGTTTCCGCCATTTCGCCAGGCTGACCGGCTGGTCCAGGCGCCGCCAGCCCCGCCGTTCCAGCGCCGACAGCAGCGAATCGTAGGTCGCCCCCATCACCCGCGCCGGTTTCATTGCAGTGTGGTCGCACAGCGCCATGGCCGCGTGGGCATCGCGGAAATAGCCGTGCGCGCGCTCCGCCAGCCGGGCGCACACCGCCGGCAGTCCCGGCGCCGTCAGGATCGACCTCGGATCGGCCGTCACGCCGGCTGCGTCCAGATACTCGCGCGGCAGGTAGATCCGCCCGCGCTCGGCATCTTCCTTGATGTCGCGCAGGATGTTGGTCAGCTGCAGGGCGCGGCCGAGGTTGTAAGCCACGCGATCCGCCGCCGGCGAGGTGTCGCCGAACGCCCGCACCGAAAGCCGCCCCACGGCCGATGCCACCCGGTCGCAGTACAGGTCCAACGCCGCCATGCCGGGCGCGACGATGACGGTCTCGGCGTCGGTCTGCATGCCGTCGATGACGGCGATGAAATCCTCGGCGCGCAACTGGAACCGCGGCACCGCCAGCGCCAGCACGCGGGTGACCGGGCCATCCGCCTCGCCCCGGTACAAGGCCATGATCCGGTCACGCCAGGCAGAAAGGCCGCGCCGCTTCTCCTCCAGGCTGCCGGCATCGTCGGCGATGTCGTCAACCAGCCGGCAGAAGGCATAGATCGCATACATCGCGTGCCGCCGGTCGGGGGGCAGGATGCGCATGCCGCGGTAGAACGACGTCCCCGCCGCGCGCACGATCGCCTCTACCGCGTCCAGATCGGCCTGCGCCGCGCCGAGCGGGGTCGCTGCCATCAGAATAACGAAGATATCGAGGCCAGGACTGCGGAAACCGCATCCGGCCGGGTGAGCTTGACACGTCCGGCCAGGGGATCGCCGTGCGTGAGACGGCGCTGCAGGCGCCTCGCCAGGCCGCAGATGATCGCGGTTTCCACCCGCAGCCGCCGGTTGCGCACCAGCCGCGGCAGATCCTCCGCGGCGTGGTTCAGGCGGTTGACGCGGTCCAGCAGGGTGACGAACACGCGGCGCAGGGCGGGCGTCTCGGCGGACAGCCGCAGGTCGTCCACCGCGGCGCCGAAATGGTCCAGGAAGACCTGCGGCAGGTAGCAGCGGTCGAGTTGCGCAAGGTCCTTGCCGCAGTCCTGCAGGTGATTCAGGATCTGCAACGCGGTGCACAGCGCGTCGGATGACGCCCAGGTCTGGTGGCTCTCGCCGTGCAGGTCCAGCACGTAGCGGCCGACCGGGGCGGCCGAGTACTGGCAGTAGTCGTAAAGCTCGTCGATTGTTCCGTAGCGCAGTTTGGTCGCGTCCTGGCGGAAGGCCTTCAGCAGGTCGGTGGCATGCACCGGGTCCACGCCGGTTTCCGCCAGGCTGGCCCGCAGCGCCAGCGCGCTGCGCGAGCCGCTGTCGCGCCGTCCGAGCAGCACGTCCTCCATGACGTCGAGCCGCGCGACCTTGTCCTCGGCCGCCAGCAGCGGCGAATCGGCGATGTCGTCGGCGTTGCGGGCAAAATTGTAATAGGCGTGGATCGGCGCGCGGTAGCGGGGCGCGATCACCACCGAGCCGACGGGGAAGTTCTCGTCGTGGCGATCCTTGCCCGACCAGGTCTCGACATCCAAAGGCTGGTCCAGGGGGGTCATTGATAAGCACGTCCTTTCCAGGCGACACCCCGCCCCAGGTGGTGGTTCACCGCCGAGCCGATGGTCGCCGCGGTGTAGAAGCCGGCGACCAGCGACAGGAATGGCGCCCACAGCACCGAGCGGCGGAAGCGCCGCAGCGTCGGCACATACGACAGCGCCAGCATGATCCAGGCGAACAGGCCGAACACCCGCGCCGTGCCGTGGCCGAACAGGGATGCGGCCGGCGGTACCAGCCAGACCAGGACCATGGCAACGATGGTCGCCGCCAGCAGCAGCGGCGAGAACCGCAGCTGCACATAGGCGGTGCGCGTGATCATCCGCCAGATGTCGGCCACCGCCGGATACGGCCGCACCGACCGCGCCAGGGTCGCATGCCCGAGCCAGATCCGCCCGCCCTTCTTCACCGCGGCCGCCAGTGCGACATCGTCGATCAAAGCCCCCTGTATGCATTCGATCCCGCCGATGCGCCGCAGGGCGCGCCGGCGGACCAGGATGGTGCCGCCCGCCGCCGCGGCGGTGCCGCTCAGCGGGTCGTTCACCCGGGCGAATGGATACAGAAGCTGGAAGAAGAAGACAAAGGCCGGAACCAACGCCCGCTCGGCCCAGCTTTCGCAGGCCAGCTCGACCATCTCGGAGACCATGTCCAGGTCGTCCGCCTCGATCTTCGCCACCAGGGCGCGCAGGTGCGCGGGCTGGTGCACGATGTCGGCGTCGGTCAGCAGCACGAGGTCCGCGTCCCCCGCCGCGGCGACGCCCTGGCTGACGGCCCACAGCTTGCCGCTCCAGCCCGGCGGGTGCGGGCGGCCGGTGACGACCGTCAGGCGCGGATCGCCCAGCGCCCGGGCAAGGTCGCCGGTGCCGTCGGCGCTGTTGTCGTCGACCAGGATGACGCGGAACGGGCCGGCGTAGTCCTGTGCCAGCAGCGAGCGCAGCGTATCGGCGATCACAGGCGCCTCGTCGCGCGCGGGCACGACGATGGCGACCGCCGGGGTGGTGGCAGGCGTGCGCACCGGCAGGACCGGGCCGGCCTGCCAGAAGCGTCCGTGCGCGGCCAGCAGATAGATCCACACCAGCAGCGCCAGCAGCGACGGGACGATCATCGCGCCAGCATGCCGTTCAGCCTGAACCAGGCGACCGCGTCCTCGATCGCGGCGCGGGCCGGGCGCGGGTCGTAGCCCAGTTCCTGCATCGCCTTGGTCGAGGAGAAGAACATCTTCTTCCGCGCCATCTTCAGGTGGTCGCGGGTCATCAGCGGCTCGATGCCGGTCAGCGCGGCGGCCTTCTCCATCACCAGGGCGACCGGCCACAGCGCCGTCTCCGGCAGGCGGATGAAGGGCGGGCGGCGGTGCGCGATTTCGGCGACCAGGGCCAGGATGTCCTTCAGCGGCAGGTTCTCGCCGCCCAGCACGTAGCGCTGGCCGACGGTGCCCTTCTCCATCGCCAGGACATGGCCCTCGGCGACGTCGTCGACGTGCACGATGTTCAGGCCGGTGTCGATATAGGCCGGCATGCGCCCGGCGGCGGCGTCGAGGATCATCTTGCCGGTGGGCGTCGGCTTGATGTCGCGCGGGCCCACCGGGGCGGCCGGGTTGACCACGACGACCGGCAGCGATTCGCGCTTCGCGATGTCCAGCACGGCGCGCTCGGCCATGTATTTCGACCGCTTGTAGATGCCGACGAAATCGACCTCCCTGGTCGGGGTGTCCTCGTCGGCCGGGGTGCCGTCGCCAATCTGGCCGAGCGCGGCGACCGAGCTGGTGTGGACGAACCGCTCCACGCCGGCCCTGGCGGCGGCGCGCAGCATGGCGATCGAGCCGTCCACGTTGGCGTGCAGCATGGCGTCCGGATCGGGCACCCACATGCGGTAATCCGCTGCGACGTGGAACACGTACCGGCAGCCGGCGGCGGCGCGGACCAGCGACTCGGGCTCGGTCAGGTCGCCGGTGACGACCTCGGCATCCAGGCCGGCGAGGTTGCGCCGGTCGCTGCTGGGGCGGGCCAGCAGCCGTAGCGCATGGCCGCGCGCGGCAAGGGCTCGGGCGACGGCGGACCCGACGAAGCCGGTCGCGCCTGTTACCAGGGTTGTCATCTCAACTCCATCGATGATGGTGGGGGGATGTTCGGGGCACTGCATAACCGAAGGATGCCGGAAGGGAAACGGTGGCCCCCTGGCCGCGTTTCACACGATGATGGGTATGGATCGGGCAGAAACCGCCACCAAAGCCACACGGACGCTTGCCCCGGCGGCCTCGGGAGCGCAGAAGCCGGCGGCATGAAGCGTTTGTCCTACATTCTGGCCCTGATTGGCCTGCTGGTCACGATATTGCTGCTGTCCTGGTTTGGCTTCGGCAACGTGCTCGAGGTCACCGGCCGCGTTGGCTGGTTCGAATTCGGCGTCATCGTCATCTGGCAGATCGTCATCTTCATCGTCATCGGCCTGGCGTGGGACGTGCTGATGCCGCCGCGGATCAGGCGCCGGCCCTGGGTGATGATCTGGGGCCGCATGGTGCGCGACGCCGCGACCAACTGCCTGCCGTTCTCGCAAATCGGCGGGTTCATCGTCGGCGCCCGGGCGGTGACGCTGCATGGCATCCGGTGGCCAACTGCCGCCGCCTCCACCGTCGTGGACATCACGGCGGAATTCCTGGCGGAGATCGCCTTTGTCGCCATCGGCCTGGGCATCGTGCTGACGCGGGTGCCGCACTCGGACCTGGCGGTGCCGATCGAGGTGGGAATCGGGCTGGCGGTGCTGGCGTGCTTCGCCTTCATCTGGGTGCAGAAGGGCGCCGCGCCGGTGTTCGCGCGCATCGGCCGCCGCATCGCCAGCCGCCGGTTCGCCAATGCCGAGGAGCGGATGGAGGTGTTCCAGGCGGAACTTACCCTGCTCTACAGCCATGGCGGGCGGCTGGCGCTGGGGTTCCTGCTGCACCTCATCGGCTGGATCTGCACCGGGGTGGCGGGCTGGATCACCTATCACGCGCTGGGCGTGCCGATCGATTTCGACGACGCCCTGGCGATCGAGGCGCTGCTGGCCGCAGTGGCGGCGATGGCGTTCCTGGTGCCGGTGAACGCCGGCGTGCAGGAGGCCGGCTATGCCGGGCTGGGGGCGATCTTCGGCGTCCCACCGGAGCTGTCACTGGCCGTTTCGCTGGTGCGGCGGGCGCGCGACATCGTCGTCGGCGTGCCGATCCTGATGGTCTGGCAGTTGGTGGAGGTACGGCGGCTGCGGGAGTCCAAGGCCGCGGCCGACGCGCCGGCCCCGCGGTGACGGCGATCATGATTGACGCGCGGGCTGCGTAACGGCATCTCTCCGCGCATGAAAATCGCCGCCATCCTCGTCGCCGCCGGCACCGGCACCCGCTTCGGCGCGGACATGCCGAAGCAATTCCTGCTGCTGGCCGGGAAGCCCGTCATCCGCCATGCCGCGGAGGCGCTGGCCGCCCATGTGCCGCTGCTGCAGCCGGTTGGCGAGGCCGGACCCATCGGTGACGCCCTGGACGGAGTCGCCGGCCTGCTGCCGGTGGTTCCCGGCGGCGCGACCCGCCAGGACAGCGTGCGGGCGGGGCTGGAGGCGCTGGCGCCGTTCGCGCCGGACATCGTGCTGGTGCATGACGCCGCCCGGCCGTTCATCCCGCCGGAAACCATCCCGGCGCTGGTCGCCGCGCTGGCCGAGTCGCCGGGCGCGATCCCGGCCGCGCCGGTGGCGGATACGCTGAAGCGCGTGGTGCGCGGCGTGATCACCGAAACGGTGCCGCGAGCCGAACTGTTCCGTGCCCAGACGCCGCAGGCGTTCCGCTTCGCCGTTCTGCTGGACGCCCACCGGTCCGGATTGGTCGGCGCCACCGACGACGCCTCGCTGCTGGAAGCGGCCGGCCTGAGCGTCGAGGTGGTTCCCGGCTCGGACGACAACATCAAGCTGACTTACCCGGACGACCTGGTCCGGCTGGAGCGTATCATGGGGGTTTCCAGGGGG
>NZ_NHRY01000168.1 GCF_002937115.1 Rhodopila globiformis
CTAGGTAGATCCGCTCGCGCCCGGCGACCAGTCGCTCCATGTCAGGTCCGCCAAACCGAAAATGCCATAGCAGCGGATTTTTCAGGATATCCTCCCAAGGTCCGACGCCCGGAATTGGCGCGTCAATCAGCACCAGGCGCCCGACCTGCTCAGGCATCTGCGCGGCGAATTGAAAGGCGACCATATTGCCGATGTCGTGGGCAACGAGATCGATCCGCTCAACGCCAAGAGCGGCGAGCACGCCCGCGACATCACCCGCCTGGGTTTTTTTGTCGAAGCCGCCAGCAGGTTTGGAGGACAGGCCCAGACCGCGCAAGTCGGGGACGATCACTTGATGGTCCCGTATGAGATCGGCTGCCATCGATGCCCACATATCGCCGGTCTCGCCATAGCCATGCAACAGTACGACGGCCGGCCCCTCGCCGCCAACACGGACATGCAGGGTCGTTCCGTTCGTCGGAATGTCTTGCGTGCGGAAATCGGGCGGGAACGGCTGGAACTTTGTCGCAGGGGGCATGGCTGTCTCCGCGGAGGGAAGGCCTTCTTCGGCAGTCCAAGCTTAGCCGCGTGGTTTCTACGCCCTATCCCATGGAAACTTACCGCCGCCAAGCCTTGTGGAATGTCCGGTTCTGGAGCCACACGATCAGCGGTCAGGCCGCAACCGCGGGTCGGGAACGGCCGCCACGCCAAGAGCGGTGGATGGCAGCTTCGCGCCCCAGCATCCCCGGAACCCGCCATTCCGCTCCCAGCCAGTTCCGGCCATGAGCCAGATGTCCGGCTCCCACACGGTCACGCGCCGCCCACCCGAACCGGTCGCTGGCCAGGGAGCCTTGGCACAGGGAGACGGACGGAGCCCGGCGGTGGGCAGGCCCCATTCGTCAGCCGGCCACACCCCGGGCCGCCTTGTCTCAGCCCACCGGCGGCAGGTTGTAGAAGCACTGCGCCGTCCGATGGAACAGCGCCGCCTTCTCGCTCTCGGAATACTGTGCCGCGATGCGCTTGAATGCGTTCCACAGCACCGGGTAGGAGCACGTCCCCTTGTCCACCGGGAAGTTGCTCTCGAACATGCAGCGGTCCGGCCCGAACGTTGCGATCGCGTGCTCGAAATACGGCCGCCACGCCGCTGCCAGCTCGCCGGAGGACGGCGGCAGCACATGCTGGTGGAAACCGAAGCCGTTGACGTTCATCGCCAGGCCGCCGAGCTTGACGCACAGGTTCCGGTATTCCGCCAGCTCGGTGATATAGGCGCGCCATTGCGCGAACACCTCGGCCCGCCGCCCTTCATAGGGCCCGACGCCGAGCGGGCCGCCGGCGTGGTTCAGCACCACCTTCTGCTCGGGAAACGCCCGCAGCAGGTCGCGCAGATCGGCCAGTTGCGGATGGTACAGCCAGGCCTCGAACGTCAGCCCCTGCCGCTGCAGCCGGGCGAAGCCGGCGCGGAAGGCGGGGTCGCGGTAGAGGCCGGGCGGTGCGCCCGGCGGCGCCGTCGGGGCGATGCCGGGATCATGGGTGGCGCTGTGGCGGATGCCTTTGAACCGCCCGCCACCGGCGGCGACATGGGCCTCCAGCACCGGATCGATCCGGTCGCCCAGCCGGCAGTCCGCGTAGCCGACAATGCCGGCACAGGCGCGCAGCGGACCATAGTTGCCCGATTCGCACGCCTGCGCCGCCGCGGCGGCGAACTCGGTCTCGCCGACGGGCTGCAGCTCCGGCGGGCCGCCGGGGCGGTAGTCCGAGCCGCACTGGATATACACGGTCGCGAGAATGTTATGCCCGGTACGGACGTCGGCGACGAGGTCTTCCAGCAGGTAGCGGTCCGGCCGCGCCCGCCAGAGGTGATGATGCGGATCGATGATGGGCTGTGACGGATCGAGCACCTCTTCCGTCAGTTTCGCCAGCCAGTCCGGGCGGACAGGCGGATGATGAAACGGTTGACGCTCCTGTTGCTGGGTTGCCATGGCATCGTCTCCCCGGATGGGACCGTTATCCAGCCACGTTCGACGGGAACTGGCAATGCGGCGGTACGGGCGTGTCAAGTATTGCTGGCTCGATCCAGGAACGACATCCAGCTTATCGCGCCGGCTGCGGCATTCCGGCCACTGGCGGCCGGCGCCGCGCCGTCCCGGCGGGACACACCTTCAGATGCCCCTCGACATGCCCCTCGACATGCCCCTGGCACTGCGCCGCGGGATGGCTTGTGGCCGCGGCCGACGCGCACGGCCTCCAGCAGGCTGGCCGTCATCGCCTCACGCGAGAAGCGGGACCGGGCGTAGTCGATCTGCAGCCGGCTGCGCCATTCCCACTCCTCGTCGTCCCGCAGCAGCAGCCCGACGGCGCGGGCGAAGCGGCGTGGCTGGTCCTCGACCATGACCAGTTGCGACAGCCCGGGCAGGCCCTGCGCGCCGATGGGCGTGGTGACCAGCGGCAGGCCCTCGCGCAGCGCCTCCACCACCTTCAGCTTGACCCCGGCGCCGCAACGCAGCGGCACCACGGCGACCCGCGCCCGGCGATACGCCGCGGACAGGTCGAGGTCCGAGACGTCGGCGAACACGGCGATCCCGTCCCCGGCCAGGGCCCGCACCCGGGCCGTCGGGGCGGCGCCGATGATCGACAGGTGCGCGTCGGGGCACTGGGCGCGGATCAGCGGGAAGATCTCGTCGACGAACCAGCAGGCGGCGTCCTCGTTCGGCGGATGGCCGAAGCCGGCGACGAAGATGATCTCCCGGCCCGGCTGCGCCGGACGCTCCGGGCTGAAGCGGTCGAAGCAGTATGGCACCACCGGGGCGACGGCGGCATCGGGCTGCAGGGCGAGTGCGATCGAGGCTTCCTCCTCGGACGGATACAGTGACACGTCGGCCTGGTGCCACAGCGTGAACTCGCGCTGCTCCATCCAGTCCGCCTCGCGGCGCAGCACGTCGTCCTGCGTCACCGTAGCCTGCTGGCGCATGCGCCAGAAGTGCAGATCGTGGCCGTAATAGACGATGCGGGCGCGGGAATGCTGCCGCAGCGGGGCGATCACGTCCTCGGCGACGTCGGGGCGGCTCAGCAGCACGGTGTCGATCTCGTGGCCGTGGTTGCGGATCCATGCCTCGAACGGCGCCTGGGCGGGGCCGTAGAACACCTCGACGCCCATGCCTTGCAGCGTTTCGGTGTAGCCGCGGCTGTAGGCGCGGTTGTGCGGCCAGAACTTCACCACCACGCCGGCCTGCAGCAGGACGTGCAGGAACGCCATCATCGTGCGCGAGCCGGCATCGCGGTCCGGCGTCGGCACCCCGTGGTCCACCACCAGCACGACATCGCGGTGCATGGCGCGGTCGCGGGCGCGGAACACGCCGTCGCCGTTGGGATAGTGCTGCTGCGCCAGGACGTCCGCCCAGGTTTCGACGAAGGTCTGGCGGTTGACCACCTGGCAGGACTTGATGCCGACCGCGGTGTCGCGGCCGTGGGAGACGCCTTCGAAATGGATCACCCGCGCGGCCGGCTGGTAGAGCGTCTTCAGCCCCCGCTGGCGCAGGCGGAAGCACAGATCGGCGTCCTCGAAATAGGCCGGCGCATAGCGTTCGTCGAAGCCGCCGAGATCGCGGAACACGTCGGCCGCGACCAGCAACGCGGCGGCCGAGCAGTAATCGACCTCCCGCACGTAGTTGTAGGCGGGCGCGGCCGGCTCCTCATGCCGGCCGAAATTCCAGCCGCTGCCGTCGCGCCAGATGATGCCGCCGGCTTCCTGCAGGCGGCCGTCCGGGTAGAGCAGCTTGGCGCCGACGGCGCCGACGTTATTCCGCTCCCGCAGCAGGGCCAGCATCGGGTCCAGCCAGTTGCCGAGCACCTGGGTGTCGTTGTTGAGCAAGTACAGATACCGGCCTTTCGCCAATCCCGCCGCCTTGTTGCAGCTTCGCAGGTAGCCGAGGTTGCTGTCGTTGCGGACCAGCCGGATGCCATCCACCAGCGCGAGCGCGGCGGCATCCGGACCATCCCAGGCGTCGTCGATGACGATCACCTCCAGCGGGATGGCGGAGGGATGGGCGGCGATCGAGGCGAGGCAGCGCAGGGTATAGGGCACCTGGCCGTAGGTTGGGATCAGGACGGAGACGACCGGCGCCTGCGACAGCGGCAGGACCAGCGTCGCGGGATCGACCGGGGCGGTAATCGTGCCGGGAAGCGCGGCCGGCGCGTTGCGGCGGAGCCGGCGGGCGCGCAGCCAGTAGCGGGCATGGATATGCAGCTGCAACGTCGCCGTCCACCACAGCAGCAGGATGCCGCGCCGCAACAGGCCCGCCACGACAGGAGACCGCGCCTGCTGCGCCCGGGCGAGGGCCAAGCCTCGCCAGAGGACACGATCGATGGCAGCCGCGAGATGGGTGCGGGAAACGCGGAGCGAATGGCTCATGCGAGGGGCCTCCTGGACGGCCCCTGCTAGCGCGGGAATGGTTAAGAAACGGTTAAGAGAAAACGCTGATGTATGCCCTGTTGAGCAGCGTGGCGGCTGGCCGTTTCCCAGCGGTCATGGCGGGCGCGGGTCCTCCATTCACGCCTTTGATTATATGGGAGAAAGGCTGGAATGCCCGAGCGGGGTCACTTCGCCTGGAAGTCCGGCAGCCGGCGCTCGGCCATGGCTTTGGTGCCTTCGCGGAAGTCGGCGGTGTTGCGCAGCCAGTCCTGCTCCTCGTACTCGCGCTCGGTGGCGCGGGCGACGGCGTCGGCCAGGCCGCGGCGGAGGGTTTCCCGGGTGGAGATGATCGCCAGCGGCGCGGACTGGGCGATTTCGGTGGCGAGTTCGACCGCTTTGGACCGAACCTGGTCGAGCGGAACGCAGTAATCGACCAGACCAATCCGCAGCGCGTCCTCGCCGGTGATGCGCCTTCCGGTGTACATCAGCAGCGCCGCCTGCTGCTCGCCAATCAGGCGCGGCAGGGTGGCGGTCAGGCCGAAGCCGGGATGGAAGCCGAGGCGGGTGAAGTTGGCGGAGAACCGCGCCTCCGGGCAGGCGACGCGGAAATCGGCCATCACCGCAAGCCCGACGCCGGCGCCGACCGCCGCGCCGTGCACTGCGGCGACGATCGGCTTGCCGGTGCGCCACAGGCGCTGCGCTTCCTTGTAGAGATGCCGGCCGCGCTTGGTGGCGCGGGCGACGCCGTCCGGGCCGCGGCTGCCGAAGTCGGCGCCGGCGCAGAAGTGCTTGCCCTGGGCGCACAGGACGATGGCGCGGACGCCGGGGGTGCGGTCGTGGATCTCCAGCGCGTCGGCGATCTCCGCCACCATGTCGGTGTCGATGAAGTTGTTCGGGCCGCGGCGGATCTCGATGGTGGCGATGTTGCCGGCGGTGTCGACGCCGATGTGTTCGTAGCTGGCGTGCTGCATGGTGGTTTCCTGCCCTTTGTTCGATACCGGGGGAGGTTAGAGCGGTTCGGCGGGGAGGGGAAACCGCGGGGGCTTGCGGAGGTTAGGGCGGGAGTATATATTGCAGTCTATATTCGTTGATGGAGATGGCCGTGCTGGAAACCCGTATTGCCAAGCTGTTCAGGAACGGCGCCAGCCAGGCGGTGCGCCTGCCCGCGGAATTCCGGTTTGAGGGAACCGAGGTCTTCGCCACGCGCGATGAGCAGACAGGTGACGTTGTGCTGTCCACGCGGCCCGGTGCCCGGACCTGGGCGGAATTCTTCGCGCTGATGCGCTCGATCGACGTGCCCGCGGACTTCATGGCCGAGCGGCCGATGAATGTGGTGCCGGCGGAGCGTGGCGTGTTTGACGATGCCAAGTGACCGTAGCGCTGTACCTGCTGGACACTGACACCGCGAGCTTCGTCATCAAGGGCCGCTCGCCGGAGGTCGAGGCGCGATTGGCCGAAATCCCCCCGGACCGCATCTGCGTCTCGGCGGTGACGCGGGCTGAGCTGATGTATGGGCTGAAGCGGATTGCACCCTCGCATCCGCTGCAGGTGGCCGTGCCTGCGTTCCTGAAGATTGTGCAGGTTCGGGCGTGGGACGCCGATGCGGCGGATGTCTATGCGGAGATCCGGCATCAACTGACCAGCACCGGCCAGCCGATTGGCGACATGGACATGATGATCGCAGCCCATGCCATCGCGATTGGGGCGGTGCTGGTGACCAACAACACGCGGCACTTCGGACGCATCGCAGCGCCGCTGGTGCTGATGAACTGGCGCGAGGGAGCGGCGTAGGCGCGCGGGCGACCTGTCGTGCCTGCCGCCGGGCTTGCCCACCCGCACGGCCATCTCCGGCGCCATGGAAACGGCTTCGGCTGTCAGCCGGTGCGATCCTGCCGCGACACGCCAGGCGCGTCGGCCGCAGCAGACACGCCAGGACCGAGGGCGGGAAGCACGTCAGCCCGCAGGATCGCGCCGCGGTGCGCCGGCCGGCGCCGGGATCGTGGCGCATGCCGGCCATCGGAGACTCCCGATGGCTCTACCCGTCCACAAGGTCATCAACCCGGACATCCAGCCGGCGCGCCAACCGGACCATGATGCCGATGTCAACCGCCCGGCGTGTGCCGCCCTCGATCTGGGCGATATAGGCCTGCGAGACATCCGCCGCCTCGGCCAGATCGGCCTGGGTCAGGCCGCGGTGCCGGCGCCAGAACGCCAGCGGCGTCGGCGCGTTGAGGTAAGCGTCCATCGCCTCGGCCGGAATGGCCGACATCGCACCGGATGCCACGGCGCGCATCGCGGCCTCGGCGTCGCGGGCGTCGATCAGGTCCTGGTATTCCTGTTCAGGCAGCACGACGAAGCGCCGGCCGTCCCGGGTGATGGTCTCGATGGTCATGCCATGCTCCGCTCAATCATAAACGCTGCCGCGTGGACCGATGCGCGTGACCGTGATCGCGGCGTCCGTGTCGACGAAAACCAAACGGTAGTCGCCAACCCGCATCCGACTGGCATGCGATCCGACAAGCCGCGTCATGGTGTTCGCGTGGGCCGTGTGATCAGCCGTGTATTGCCTGTGGACCAGCCCGACCAGGGTGGCAACACGGCTGTGCTTCGTGCGGCGCTGGCGTCTGGTGCGGTTGCAACGTCGGTGCGCAGATGGCCGGGACAAGCCCGGCCATGACGATAGAGTGACGACCTGTTGGTAGCGACGCTTTCCCTACCCGCCCCGTCTCCGCGCCCCATTCTTCCGCAACAAAAACTCCCGCCCGATCTTCACCATCGGCACGCCGTCATACTCGACAATATCCGCCGTGGCATACGTCTCCTGCCACACTTCCGGAATAAAACTCCCCGTCCCCACCACGTCGATCGGCGCCTTGGCATCCGCCATCACGCGGCACTTCTCCACGCCGAAGCCGGACGAGGCCACGATCTTCACCTTGTCATACCCGGCCTGGTCCAGCGCCTCCCGCATCCGCCAGATCGCCGCCGCCGAGACGCCGGTGCCGACCAGCGCGCGCAGTTCGGAGTCGCTGCGGTAGCGCCGGATCGCGCCGGGCGCATGACGTTCCAGCACCGCATAGCTCTCCGCCGGATCAAGCCCCTCCAGGAACCGCCCGCCGTGCGTATCCAGCCGGAACCCCAGTTGCCCCGCCGCCGCCATGTCGGGGAACCGCGCGCACACCGCCAGCGCGTCGGTGATCTCCCTGCCGAAATAATCCACCAGCACGGTCATCGGCTCGTCCGGAAACGTCTCCCGGAACATCTCCGCCGCCCGCACCGTCGATCCGGCGTAGCCGATCAGCGAGTGCGGCATGGTGCCGAAGCCGCGCGGGGCGCCGAACCAGTGGGCGGTGGCGTCGTTGGCGTTGCCGATGAAGCCTTTGGCCCCTTCCCGCTTCGCCGCCTCGCTGCCGACGGCGGCGGCGTAGGACATCATGTCCTGCATCTCCGCCCCGGCGCAGTGGCGTGCCTCCATCGCCAGGAACACCACGTGCGGCAGCGCCATCGCCATCTGGTAGGCGTTGTGCGCGGCGACGCAGGCCGAGCCGATTTTCTGCAGCAGGATCGTTTCCAGGTCAGACAACTGCACCAGGCTGCCGGTAATGTAGCCGATCGGCTCGCCGGCGCCGACCCAGTCGCCTTCGCGGTAGATCAGGTCGATGCCGATCTCGGTGCCGCGCAGCGCCGCCACCATGTTCAGCCAGTCCAGCATCAGCCGCGGCGCGCAGATCACCGGGCGGCGCAGGAACACCGCGTAGGTGACGCGCTTGTCGCCGAAAGCCGCGACGATCCGCTTGGTGCGGTTGAAGTAGCTGTCGGTGCGCGCCGCGATATCCGCCGCCACGTCGATCGCCGGCCGATCGACCGCCGGAAATTCAGGCCGATGGGCTGTCATCGGGCGGTCACTGGGCTGCCAGGGCGGGCGAGGCGGACGGCGCGCGGCGGGCCTTCAGTTCCTCCGCCACCAGGAACGCCAGTTCCAGCGCCTGTTCGGCGTTCAGCCGCGGATCGCAGAAGGTTTCGTACCGCTCGCTCAGATCGGCCTCCGACAGGCGATGGGCGCCGCCGATGCACTCGGTGACGTCCTGCCCGGTCATTTCGACATGCACGCCGCCGGCCCAGGAGCCCTCGGCGGCGTGAACATCAAAGAAACTGCGGACTTCCTGGAGGATCGAATCAAAATTCCGCGTCTTCAGCTTGGCCACCGTGGAGATGGTGTTGCCGTGCATCGGGTCGGACAGCCACAGCACCTTGTGCCCGGCCCGCTCCACCGCGCGCACCAGGGGCGGCAGCTTCGCCAGGATCTTTTCGGCGCCCATGCGGCTGATCAGGGTGATGCGGCCAGGCTCGTTCTTTGGGTTCAGGATGTCCAGCAGCTTCAGCAGGTCGTCCGGGTCCTGGGATGGGCCGATCTTGATGCCCAGCGGGTTCTGCAGGCCGCGCAGGAACTCCACGTGCGCGCCGTCCACCTGGCGGGTGCGGTCGCCGATCCACAGGAAGTGGGCGGAGCAGCCGTACCAGTTGCCGGTGGTGGAATCGACGCGGGACAGCGCCTGCTCATACGGCAGCAGCAGCGCCTCGTGGCTGATGTAGAAGTCGGTTTCCCGCAGGTCGCGCGTGGTGGTGCTGGTCATGCCGCAGGCGGCCATGAAGGCCAGCGTCTCGTCGATGCGCGATGCCAGGTCCTTGTAGCGATCGGCCAGCGGCGAGCGTTCGACGAAGCCCAGGTTCCAGCGGTGCACCTCCGACAGGTCCGCGTAGCCGCCCGAGGAGAACGCGCGCAGCAGGTTCAGCGTGCTGGCCGACTGGAAGTAGCCGAATTCCATCCGCGCCGGATCGGGCACGCGGGCGGCGGCGGTGAACTCCGGCCCGTTGATGATGTCGCCGCGGTAGCTGGGCAGGGTGACGCCGTTGATCGTCTCGGTGTCCGAGGACCGCGGCTTGGCGAACTGCCCCGCCATGCGGCCCATCTTCACCACCGGCAGGGAGGCGCCGAAGGTCAGCACCACCGCCATCTGCAGCAGCACGCGGAACGTGTCGCGGATGATGTTGGCGGTGAAGTCGGCGAAGCTCTCGGCGCAGTCGCCGCCTTGCAGGACGAACGCCTTGCCTTCAGACGCCGCGGCAAGCTGCGCCTTCAGCCGCCGCGCCTCGCCGGCGAAGACCAGCGGCGGATAGCGGTGCAGGCGGCCTTCGATCTCCTCGAGCTTCACCGGGTCCGGGTAGGTCGGGACCTGGCGGATCGGGCAGTCGCGCCAGGAATCCGGGTCCCACGGGCGGGAGGCAGCGGTGCCAAGGGGGCTATTCGGGGCGGTCGCGTTCGGCATCAATATTCTCCTGATTGCCTTATGTCGCGAAACCGCGGGAAACGCTACCGCTTCCGATGGGCGCCTGCCGTGCGCCGGGGCATGCCCAGCCGCACGGCGCCACCCATCCCTGACAGCGCGAGGTGACGGACGCGGCCGGGCTGTGCATCATGCAGCCACAGCGAGAGCCCGTGCCGATTTGTCCGGCCGGGATCGCGATCCGGGAGGTGGCGTGACGGCAAACATGAATACCCCGGAGACACCCTTCGCCATCCTGCGCCGCCGGCTGCGCCTGCCGCTGATCGCGGCGCCGATGTTCCGCGTCTCCGGCGTCGACCTGGTGGCGGCGGCGTGCCGCAGCGGCGTCATCGGCGCCTTTCCCACCGCCAACTGCCGCACGGCCGAGGAACTCGACGCCTGGCTGGACCAGATCACCGCCGCGCTGCAAGGCCAGGAAGCCGCGCCCTGGTGCGCCAACCTGATCGTGCACCGGTCCAACCCGCGGCTGCCCGAGGACCTGGCTGTGCTGCTGCGGCACCGGCCGGAAATCGTCATCACCAGCGTCGGTTCCCCCGCCACGGTCATTGGCCCGCTGCACGACGCGGGGGCGCTGGTGCTCGCCGACGTCGCCTCGATCCGGCACGCGGAACGGGCGCTCGCGGCCGGCGCCGACGGGCTGGTGCTGCTGAGCGCGGGGGCCGGCGGGCAGACCGGTTGGCTGAACCCGTTCGCCTTCGTCCGCGCGGTGCGGCGCTTCCATGCCGGCCCGCTGGTGCTGGCCGGCGGGATCGGCGACGGCCAGGCGCTGGCGGCGGCGCTGACGCTGGGCTGCGACCTGGGGTACATGGGCACCCGCTTCATCGCCACGACCGAGAGCATGGCGCAGCCCGCCTATAAGCAGATGCTGGTGGACAGCACCGCCGACGACGTGCTGCTGACCCGCGCCTTCACCGGCCTGCCGAGCAACATGCTGCGGCCCTCGATCATCGCCGCCGGACTCGACCCCGACGCCCTGCCGGAGCGCGGGGGCATCGACGTGGCGACGGATCTGGCCGCCGATCGGCCGCGGCGGTGGCGGGATATCTGGAGCGCGGGACACAGCGTCTCGGCGGTATCCGGCATCCTTCCGGTTGCGGCGCTGGTTCATACGATTACCGCGGAGTATCAGGCCGCGTCCGGTTACAGCAGACCGCAGGTTAGGGCGTGTCGTCAATTGGAGCCAGCCGAGTGAGTCTGGGCTGCAACAGTGCGGCGGAATCGTTGATCAACAAGCGGCTTCCCGATTCCAGCAGCCCCGGTTCTTCGATGCATAGGCAGTCAGCTTTGGAGAGGCTGACCGATGCATCGACATGCCTTGCGCGACGACCAGTGGGAGCGGATCAAGGACCATTTGCCGGGCCGTCCGGGGTCCGTTGGCGTGACCGCTGCGAACAAC
>NZ_NHRY01000169.1 GCF_002937115.1 Rhodopila globiformis
TCTCCCCCACCTTCTCCCCCACCTTCTCCCCTTGGGGCATGCGCGCGAACCGGATGCCGCGTGCCGCGCAGGCGTCGATCTGCGCCTGTGACTTGGGCATCAGCGCCGCGACCATCGCGTCGGGGCTGGTGCCCTCCACCGACAGGCTGCAATCGGCCGGCCCGGCGGCCTGCGCGCCGCCGGCAGCCAGGACTCCGAGCAGGGGGATTGCAAACAGGACCTTCATCTCAACCTCCCGTCCGGGTATTGCCGCGATCGGCCATCCTGGCGCCGCCGGCCGCGCCGCGTCCGCCGATCAGCGCCTCGACCGCCCAGTAGTAGGGATGCGCCAGGGCCGCCTTGCCGCCCGTCGCCTCATCCAGCATCCGCCGCTGCGCCACCGCCAGCGCCGCCGCCGGCCCGGCTTCGGGATGCGCCCGCAAGGCCTGCAGGAACAGCGCGGTCAGGTAGGTCGTGGTCATGTCGTTGGCCTCCCAGTGGGTGACCAGCAGCGACCGGGCGCCGGCGAAGAAGAAGGCGCGCGCCAGGCCCGACAGGCTTTCGCCCGCGCCGTCGCCGTTCTCGCCGCCGGTGTTGCATGCCGCCAGGATCACCAGGTCGGCGTCCAGGTGCAGCAGCTCGATCTGCGACGCCGTCAGCATCGCGCCGCTGGCATCGGGCGCATCCGGCGCGGTCGAGGTCAGCACCGCCGGCTCGGTCTGGCAGCGCAGCTCGCCCGGCAGGATCGCGTGCGTGGCGAAATGCACGATCCGGTAGTCGGTCAGGTTCTTCGCCAACACCGGCTTGGCGGTGAAGGCCGGGCCGAGCAGCTCGTCGCTGGCGCTGGCGCCCAGCAGCTGGCGGGCCACCTCCAGCTCCCGCCGCGCGCCGGGCAGCGGCGGCAGGCTGGCCAGTTCACGGGCGCTGGCGCCGCAGGTCCCGGCCGGGAACGTCGCCATCGCCTGGCGCGCCGTGGGCGGCCGGAAGTCGCCCATGCCGAACCACGGCCGGGGGGCGCGGATGGTCCTGGCGTCGCGGCGCAGGTTGACGAAGCTGGCCGCCGAGGGCACGTGCGAAACCGTCATGCCGCGGATCAGGAACGGCGCCTGGTTCAGTGCCTGCCCGGCCCGCGCCGGCGCGGTCAGCAGCGCGCCGAACGGCACCGACAGCAGGCTGCCGGACGGCGCCACGGTCAGGGTGGAGACGCCGGCCAGCCCGGCGGTGACCGGCTGCAGCACCGCGGCATACAGCTTGTAGGCGGCATCGGCGTCGAACGGCGCCGGATGGTTGTCGGGCGACAGCTCCATGCTGGCGCGGAAGCGCCTGACCAGCTTGTCGATCCGCCCTGCCCCGCCGGCAATCCGGACGGCGCTGATCGAATTCCGGCGCAGCAGCAGCGTCCAGCCCTCGTCGTCGCCCATGACGACCACCGCCACCGCCTCGTCCGGCTGCAGCAGCTTTTGCACGTCGGCGGCGGACACCGAGTCCTGCACCAGCGCGGCAAAGCCGGGCGCCGCCGCCTGCCGCGCCTGGCCGGCGTCACGCTGGGCGTCCTGCGCCTTGCTGATCTCCTGGTTCAGCGCCGCCACCGCGGCGGCATTCACCTTGCCCGCCGCCATGTCGGCGCGCTGGCGATACAGCGCATCCAGGCGGTCGGTCGCGGCGTCGTACTGCCGGATCGCCTCCGCCACCTTCGGATCGCGTGCGCCTTCCGTCAGCCGGGCGGCCAGCGCGATCTGCCGGCTGGTGATGCTGCCCTGCGCCAGTTGCGACAGCGCGAACATCTCGGCCAGCACCGTCTGGCCACCTGTCGCCACCTCCTGCGACAGCGCATGCAGGCACGGCATCAGCAGGTCCGGCTCCACGCCGGCCTTGAGCGTCTGCAGGATCCGGCTGGCGTCGCGGCAGGCGGGCAGCGCATCGGCGTAGTCGCCCTTGCCGCCGTAGCGCGCGGCCTGCAGCAGCTGGGTTTCCGCCAGCGGCATGCTGGCCGGCTGCGCCCGGGCGAAGGTGTCCACCGCCAGGCCAAGCTCCGACAGCGACCGCCCGGCGTCTTCCGCGGTCATGCCGACGGTGCGGTAATAGCGCGCCATCAGCCGCGGGTCGCGGCCGGCATACAGGTCGCGCGCCGCGGCCAGCGCCGCCGCGGCCTCTCGCGTGCGGCCCAGGGCGCTCAGCGCGATCGCCCGGTAGCGGCGGGTTTCGATCAGCCCGTTCAGCGCGTCGCTGCTCTCCTGGTCCGCCACCAGCGACGAGTCCGCCGCCGCCTGCGCCATCCGCTCCACCGCGCTGCGCGCCCCGGTCGAGCGGCTGCGCGGCACCAGGGCGTCGGGCGGGACGATGGCGACGAAGCCGCGCTCGGCCTTGTCGAGCAGCGCCAGCGCCTCGGCCGGCTTGTTGCGGTTGACGGCGTTCAGCGCCATCAGGTGCTCGATCAGCGGCCGCGCCGCCGGATCGATCTGGTCCGGCCGCGCCGCCAGCTGCTCCGCCCGCACAAAAAGCCGATCGGCCTCGGCGTAGCGGCCCTCGTTGGAGATCTGCAGGGCCTCGCGGGCCAGCTGCAAGGCCAGCGCGGGATTGTCCGGGCCGACGATGCGCTCCTGGATCGAGATCGCGGTGCGGTAGGCGATCTCGGCGGCAGCATGGTTGCCGCGGCGGTTTTCCTGCGCGCCGCGCGCCAACTGCTGCTCGACCTGGGCAATCGCGCCCGCGCCCTGGATGTCGAGCGCCTGCGCCGCCGCGCGCTCGGTCGCCAGGCCGGTGTCGCCCGCCGCCTTGGCCGGGACGGCCGGCATGCGGCCGGACAGCACGCCGATGGCCTGCGGCAGGATCGACTCCACCGGCTTGACCCCGTCGGCCACATACAGCGTGCCGCCGACGCGCGCGGCGAGCACCGCTTGCGGCCAGCCGCCCTGCCGGCGGGTACAGGACAGCGTGGCCGCCGGGCTGCCCAGCAGCGTCGTGCGCGCCGGCATGCCGCACTGGAACCGCCCGTCGAACACCGTCCGCCAGCCGCTGTCGGCCAGGAACGACGCCGGGTCGGTGGCGCTGTCCGGCATCACCACCCGCCCGGCGGGCTCGAGATAGGTGCCGCAGTATATCGGCGCGTCGGTGCCGCCGCGCTGCACCGAGCAGGACTCGTGCGCGGCGTTGCTGCCCAGGTCAAGCGCCTGGCTGCCGTGCGTGCCGCCGACATAGGCCCCGGGCGGCGGCACCGCGCAGGACGCCAGGCCAAGCGCTGCCGCCAGGGCGAAAAGTCCGCGGCCGGGACGGCGAGAGGAACGAGTTATACCAACCGCCCGAATTTTTGACTCGTTGGGGATTCTCAAACGCCGCCGGTTGTGAGTCGATAGGCGAAACTGTCGATTCGCAAGGGAGGCGACGGCGTTGCTCAAGATTACCCGTAACGACCTGA
>NZ_NHRY01000170.1 GCF_002937115.1 Rhodopila globiformis
CTACAAGGCGGTTGTCGATGCCTGCTGCGAGGCCTGGAACAAGCTCATGCAAATGCCGGAACGGATTGCTTCCCTGACCCAGCGCAAATGGGCAGCAATAACGGTCACCGGATAGGGCCGTTGGTATTATTCCGTCCGGCGCCAACCGGCATGCCTGTCCTGCAAGGCTCCACATATTCACATTGTCGATGTTCCGATACAATTACACATAAACGATACTTGTCGGTTGCAGTTCCCCCCGTTAGTAGCTGTGTCTGGCGGGGATCTGCCGTGCTCGTTGCTGTCGTATGCGGTCCGACTGTTCAAGACCACGGCCGACGGGAATGGTGGACCCGCCTGAACACCTCTGTTCGTCCAAAATGGCATTCTCTGTAACATGCTATGTTACTGGCTAATAGAAGCCAGTACCATAGCGGAAAAGTAAGGCTTGTTGACATGCCAAAGGGACTGCTAGGCGCATCTCTTGCTGCCGCTATGCTTGCGCTTCCGCCGATCGCATCGGCCACCATCGTTACGAATGGCGGTTTCGACGCTGGGTTGACTGGTTGGACAGTGACAGGGTCCGGGACGACGCCGGGTATCGGGGTCACGGTTGTAACCCTCGGTGGCACCAATACCACCGGCTATGGCGACAACGTTCCTGACTACAATGTCAGTACCCACGCCGCGTTCTTTGTCGACGACAATGCGACCGAGACCATTTCGCAGTGGGTTACTCTGTCTCCGTACACGCAATACACGCTGAGCTACGCCCTCTTTGCCACGCAATCAGGCGCGCTGAACCCGAACCCGTTCATTATATCGTCGGCAGTCTATGGAGCACCGGGCAGTTACCTGACGTTCGAGAACTCCGCTGCTGGCACGAACGTGCCTGTGGGCCAGTGGACAACGGAGTCCACTTCGTTCACGACTGACGCCAATACAATGTATAATCTCGGCTTTTCTTTCCAATCCGGCGGTACGCCTGCCAAAGACGTCCTGCTGACTGCGATTGCGGTACCCGCGCCGGCGTCGATCGCGTGCTTCGGCGTGGGCATGATCGGCCTGGCTGCCGTGCGCCACCAGCGTCGACGGCGGACCGCGGTTTGAGAACAGGCCGCCGCGAGGATATGGCTTGGGGCTTGGGTTCAGGAAATTACAACGTCGGATCAGTCCCTGGCGGCAGGCCGTTCATGGCCCTGTCAGCTTGACGATGGGACGAGGCCATGCGGCTGGTAGGTATCGATGGTGTCCCGACGCCACCAATACCCACCAGCTTGACCCCAGCCGCCTTCCCCAACAAGCTGCGCGGCATCATGAGCAAGCCTGTCACCGAAATCGAAGCCGTCGTCCGGCCGGAGTGGATCGACTCCAACGGCCACCTGAACCTGGCCTATTACGTCGTGGTGTTCGACCTCGCCACCGACGCGCTGTATGCTGCGCTGAACGTCGGCGACGCCTACCGCGAGTCCAGCGGGTTCTCCTGCTTCACCGTCGAAACCCACACCCTCTACGAACGTGAAGCGCTGCTGGCCGATCGGCTGGTGGTGCGCTCGTGGCTGCTGGGGGCCGATGGCAAGCGGCTGCATTACTTCCACGAGATGTTCCACGCCGGCAGCGACGAGCGGACGGCGGCACAGGAACTGCTGGCTCTGCATATCGACATGCGCGTCCGGCGCGTGGCGCCGTTCCCGCCGGACGTCCACACGGCATTGCAGCAGGCGGTTAAGGCCCATGCCCCGCTCACGCCGCCGAAGGGGGCAGGGCGGAAGATCGCGCTGCCGGGCTGAGCGCCATGGGCGTCAAGAGCGGCCGTCGTTGCCGTCCCGTCATGCCGGGTGCAGACACGGCACCTACGCCGTCTGCTGATATTGCAGCAGACCGCAGGTCGGTTGAGACAGGGCAACAGCGCGCTCTCCTCGTCATGGCCCGGCTTGTCCGCATAGGCGCTAACTTAGGCGGCCAGGAGCACGGCCGTTGCTACCCCGTCATGGTGGGCGGAGGCCCACCATCCACGCCTTTTGCCGATTTCAGCACCGTAAGGCGTGGATGGCGGCCCTGCGGCCGCCATGACGACGGGACGGTGCGCCGCGTCCCGTCGCGTAGGTTAGCGCCTATGCGGCTTGTCCGGGCCACCTGTTCCAGCACATGTGCCGCGATAGGTGGCCTGGACGAGCCGGGCCCTGACGATGAAGACAGGCGGCCTCTGTATCCCAACCGATTTGCGGCCTGCTGTAGCGCAGTAAGGTCTCGATGGCGGCCCTTCGGTCGCCATGACGACAGGGCCGTCGCGCCGCCTGTGCCCCGACTTCAACGCCAATGGGGCTGAACATCATGGCCGGGGCCGGGGCAGCAATGGACGCCATCACCGCCATCTCGGTGGTCATTCCGGCCCTGAATGCGGCGGCGCGGCTGGGCGGCACGCTGGCCGCGCTCGGTCCCGGTCCCGAGGTCATCGTCGTGGACGGCGGCAGCACCGACGAGACCGCCGCCATCGCCGCCGCGGCCGGCGCCCGGGTGCTGGCGGCGCCGCGCGGACGCGGCAGCCAGATCGTCGCCGGCGTGGCCGCCGCGACCCGCCCGTGGCTGCTGATCCTGCACGCCGACACCCGCCTCGGCCCGGGCTGGCGGGCCGCCGCCGCGGCGCACCAGGCGCACCCGGAACAGGCCGGCTGGTTCCGCTTTGCGCTCGACAGCCGCGATCCGCGCGCCCGCCGGCTGGAGCGGATGGTTGCCTGGCGCAGCCGCGTGCTGGGCCTGCCCTATGGCGACCAGGGCCTGCTGCTGCACCGCGACCTGCTGCGCGCCACCGGCGGGATCAGGACTCTGCCTCTGATGGAGGACGTCGACCTGGTCCGCCGCCTCGGCCGCGCACGGCTGCGGGCGCTGCCGGCCGATGCCGTCACCTCGGCCGAGCGCTGGGAGCGGGACGGCTACCTGCGGCGCTCGGCGCGCAACCTGCTGTGTCTGTCGCTGTGGTTCGCCGGCCTGCCGCCCGGGCTGATCCGGCGGCTGTACGGATGAGGGACACTGTCGTGGTCTTCGCCCGGGCGCCACGGCTCGGGACGGTGAAGCGGCGCCTGGCCCGGGACATCGGCGACCGCGCGGCGCTGCGCTTCCATGTCGCCACGCTGACGGCGCTGCTGCGCGACCTGCTGGCGTGCCGGCGGTTCGACGTCGTGCTGGCCGTCACGCCCGACCGCGCAAGGGTCCGGCTGCCGGTGCGGGTGCGGCGCGTCCCGCAGGGCAGGGGCGATCTTGGGCAGCGGATGGCGCGGGCGCTGCGGCGCTACCGGCGGGTGGCGCTGCTGGGCTGCGACATCCCCGCGGCCGGCGCCGCCGACGTCCGCGCGGCGTTCCGCGGCCTGGGCACGGCGGATGCGGCGTTCGGCCCCGCCACCGACGGCGGCTACTGGCTGATCGCGCTGGGACCGCGCCGCCCGGGCGACCTGTTCGGCGCCACGCGCTGGTCGAGCGAGTACGCGCTGGCGGACACGCTGCTGCAGTTCCGGCATCACCGCGTGCGGTTGCTCCGCTACCTGTCGGACGTGGATACCACGGCGGATTATCACGCCGGCGGTCCCGTCCGATGACGGTTCGGGTGGCCCTGCCCGCCTGCACCTCCGGACGGAGGATCAACATGGCGACGATGGTGTGATAGGGGGCAGGCACGCTTCAGTGCTTGAGGGAAAGATCATGAACGTACAGGAAGCCGCGGCGCATCTCGGCCCGATGTTCGAACACGTCGCCGCGGACGGGCAGTTGGCGCTCGAACAACTGCATCTGCCCGCCGGCGCCGCCGTGCTCGACGTCGGGACGGGGGCCGGAAACTTCGCCATCTTCCTTGCCATGCAGGGGCTTGACGTGCTGACCGGCGAACCGGAAACCGACACCACGCAGTACGCCCGCAAGGACTGGGCCGCGAACGCCGCCGCCGTGGGCGTGGCGGAGCGGATCCGGTTCCAGCCGTTCAACGCCAGCCGGATGCCGTTCGAGGACGGCCGGTTCGCGGCGGTCTTCTTTTTCGGCGTGCTGCACCATGTCGACGAGCACGAGCGCCGGGACGTTTTCAGCGAGGCCCTGCGGGTGGTGAAACCCGGCGGCTCGGTGGTGTTCTTTGAACCAACCCGGGAAACGCTGGAACAGCTTTGGGTCCGCGATCCCGGGCATCCGCGTGCCGCCGAACCCTCGGACTGCAAGGGGGATGCAAAGGTGGAGGAGACGACGCTCAAGGGACGCCGGATGACCATTTATCGTTATCGGGCGCTTTGAGGGCGAGCGCGCAGGGGGCGCCGGCTCGCGCTTCGATTGACCGTGCGCCAGCGGCGGCGGGCGTTCGGCCAGATCGTCCCTGAATGTTCGCACAGAGAAAAATGGAGAACCGCCGAGAGCCGCAGAGACGATGATCTGCCGCTGCACGCGAAGCGCAGGCGCTCGGCATTATTTGACCCCGCAGCCCCGGGCCTCGCCGCCCGGCCGATCGGCGCATCGGCCTGCTGCGGCGGCAACAACCGCGCCAGGCCGCGCGACCTCCCCCTGATCCTCCGGGGCCCTCCATAGAGTCTCAGTTCCTTCTCTGTGCGAACAGACATGCGCCATCAACCACGCTGTCCCAACCGGGGGACGCACCCTGTTCAGACCGCGGCCGTCCAGACCAGGTGGCCACGTCCCGTTCCCACACAGCACACCCTCCGGACCGTCCGGCTCAACGGTCTCTCACTCCATGTCGCACAGCGCCCGCAGCTGATCCGGTTCGCGCAGCGTGATGTAGCCGTGGTCGAGCGACACCAGGCCGGCGTCGCGCCAGGCCTGCAGCTGCTTGTTGACGCTTTCGCGGGATGACGCCACGCGGGTGCCGATGTCGCGCTGCGACAGCTTGAACTCGATGCGGAGGCCCGCCGGCGTCCGGCTGGCGTGGTCGTCGGCCAGGCGGATCAGCAGCCGCGCGAGGCGGCCGGGCAGGTCGAGCATGACCATTTCCCCCAAGGTCTGGCTGGTCTGCCGCAGCCGCTGGCACAGCACCGCCAGCATCCGCAGCATCAGGTCCTGGTTGGCCGCCAGGAACGGCAGGAAATGCCGCCGCTCGATCACCAGCAGGTCGCAGTCCTCGATGGCGCTGGCGTCGGCGCTGCGCGGGCGGGCGTCGAGCAGGGCGATTTCGCCGAACACCTCGCCGGCGGGGATGATGTTGATGGTGATCTCCTTGCCGTCGGGCGATCCGGTGGTGATGCGCACCGATCCTTTCAGCACCGCCATCATCGACGAGCCCGGGTCGCCCTTCAGGAAGATGGTCTGGCCGCGGCGGACGGATCGTTCCGAGGCCATGGCCAGCAGGCGGTCAAGCTCCTCCGGCCGCATCGCCGTCAACAGCGTGCAGTTCAGCAGTGCCTGACGTTGCATGGCACGGTTCAGCATCCCGCCGCAGCTCCCCCCGTCTCTCCTCCGGACTGGCCGCCACTATGCACGTCCTGCCGCCGGCGCCATAGTCCCAGGCCAGAACGGGAGGAATGGAACGCCGATGGACCTGCCATCGATCGTCGCGCCGCCGCACGGGCAGGCCTGGCCGGAAGCTCCGGCGGACGCGGCCGGCCTGAACTGGATGTGGCTGGAGGAGGCGGCGCGGTTCGCCACTGAGAACGAGACGCCCTGGCCGTACGACCTGCGGGTGCATCTGGAAAGCGGGTATTTCGAGCCGCCGCCCGACAACGCCATCCTGGGGCCAATCCGTCCGCGCGGCCCGGCGAACGGGCTGGTGCTGCGGCGCGGGTTCAAGGTGGCCAGTTGGGGCGACACGGACCAGGTGGACTTCACGTTTTCGGTTGCCAAGAGCTACCTGAGCCTGCTGGCCGGCATCGCCGTGATGGACGGGCTGATCCCGGATCTGGACGAGCCGGTGGGGCGGACCGTCGATGACGGCGGCTTCGACAGCGCGCAGAACCGTGGCGTGACCTGGCGGCATCTGCTGCAGAACACCTCGGAGTGGGAAGGGGACCTGTTCGGCAAGTCCGACCGGATCGACCGCAACCGCGTCATCGGCGCCGACGGCCGGGAACGCAAGGGCGGCGCGCGGCCGCTGCGGCCGCCGGGCACGTTCTGGGAATACAACGACGTCCGCGTCAACCGCCTGAGCCTGGCGCTGCTGCGCCGCTTCCGCCGTCCGCTGCCGGAGGTTTTCGCCGAGCGGATCATGCAGCCCATCGGCGCCTCGCGGGACTGGTCGTGGCACGGCTATCGCACGTCCCTGGCCGAGATCGACGGGCGGATGGCGGAAAGCGTCTCCGGCGGCACGCACTGGGGCGGCGGGGTGCTGATCCATGCCGAGGACCAGGCGCGCATCGGCCTGCTGATGCTGCGCCGCGGCGACTGGAACGGGCGGCGGATCCTGCCGGCGCGCTGGATCGACGAATCGTTGCGGCCGTGCGCGCTGAACCCGGTGTATGGGCTGCTGTGGTGGCTGAACACCGGGCATGGGCGTTACGCCAGCGCACCTGAAACCAGTTTCTTCGCCTTCGGCGCCGGCGGCAACCTGACCTGGATCGCGCCGGAGCAGGAGATCGTCGCGGTGCTGCGCTGGACCGATCCGGGGGCGATCGACACGTTCATCCGGCTGACTCTGCAAGCGGTGGAAGCATGAAGACCTACCAGACCGTGACCGTCGAGTCTCCGCAGGACCACACCGTGCTGGTGACGCTGAACCGGCCGGAGGTCGCCAATGCGATGAACACGCAGATGGGGCTGGACCTGCTGGAGATCTTCGACGGCTTCTGCGCCGCGCCGAACCGGCAGCGCTGCATCGTGCTGACCGGCGCCGGCGGCAAGGCGTTCTGCGCCGGCGGCGACCTGAAGCAGCGCAACGGCATGACCGACGAACAATGGCAGGACCAGCATCTGATCTTCGAGCGCATGGTGCGCGCGGTCATCGGCTGCCCGGTGCCGGTGATCGCGGCGGTGAACGGCGCCGCCTACGCCGGCGGGCTGGAGATCGCGCTGTGCGCCGACTTCATCTACGCCGCCGAGCACGCCCGCTTCGCGCTGACCGAGGTCACGCTGGGCATCATGCCGGGCGCCGGCGGCACGCAGAACCTGCCGCGGGCGGTGGGCGCCCGCCGCGCCAAGGAAATCCTGCTGACCGGGCGGCCGTTTTCGGTGCAGCAGGCGTATGACTGGGGCATGGTCAACCGCATCTGCAAGCCGGACACGCTGCTGGCCGAGGCGCTGGAGACCGCCGCGGTGATCGCCAACAACGCGCCGATTTCCACACGCCAGATCAAGCAGTCGGTCGCCATGGGGCTGAACGTTGATTTGCCGACAGGAATGATGTTCGAAATCGAGGCCTATAACCGCATGGTCCCGACCGAGGACCGTCGCGAGGGCATCCGCGCCTTCAACGAGAAACGGAAACCAATTTATCGAGGTCGTTAACGGAGGGTATCATGAACGCGATGATCGACGCCCAGGCCGGCAAGGGGCTGACCCAGGCCCTGGCGGACCAGGCGCGGGCGTTGCGACTGGCGGACATTCCGGAGACGGTGCGGACCTGGGCGCGGCAATGCGTGCTGGATACCATCGGCTGCACGCTGGCGGGCGCCTCGGATCCGTTGGTAACGATCCTTCTGGCGGAAATGCGCGAGCAGGGCGGTGTCGCGGCGGCGACGGTGATTGGCCGGGCCGGGCGGCTGCCGGTGGCCTCGGCGACGCTGGTGAACGGCGCGGCGTCGCATGCGCTGGATTTCGACGACGTGAACCTGGCGATGCCGGGGCATCCCTCGGTGGCGATCCTGCCGGCGCTGCTGGCGCTGGCGGAGGAAATCGGCGCGTCCGGGGCCGACGTGCTGACGGCGTTCGTGGCGGGGTATGAACTGCAGTGTCGCATCGGGCGGACGATCGCGCCGGGCCATTACGACGGGCTGGGTTTCCATGCCACCGCGACCGTCGGCAGCTTCGGCGCGGCGGCGGCGTGCGCGCATCTGCTGGGGCTGGGGGCGGAGCCGTTCGCCATGGCGCTGGGGATCGCCGGGACGCAGGCGGCGGGGCTGAAGTCGATGTTCGGCACCATGTGCAAGCCGCTGCATGCCGGCAAGGCGGCGTATCACGGGCTGATGGCGGCGAAACTGGCGGGGCGCGGCTTCACCAGCCGGACCGACGTGGTGGAGTGCGAGCAGGGTTTTGCCCGCACCCACAGCCCGGATTTCAATCCTGAACGGGCGTTCGAGGCGCCGCCGGGCGGGTGGTGGATGACGCGGAACCTGTTCAAGTACCATGCCTCCTGCTACATGACCCATGCCGCGATCGAAACGGCGCGGGCGCTGCGGGAGCAGCACAGGTTCGCGCCGGAGCAGGTCGAGCGGGTGGACGTGCGGCTGGAGGCAGCGTGCGACCGGATCTGCAACATCCCCGCGCCGCGCACCGGGCTGGAGGCGAAGTTCTCGCTGCGGCTGACCACGGCAATGGGGCTGGCGGGGGTGGACACCAGCCGTCTGTCCTCGTTCAGCGAGGCGGTGGCGGCGGACCCGGTGCTGGTTGGCCTGCGCGACAAGGTGGCGCTGGATTTCCGTGCCGGCATCCCCAACACCTTCACCGAAACCGAGGTGACGCTGCGGGACGGCGCGCGGCTGCGGGCGCAGCATGATTCAGGGGTGCCGGCGACGGACGTGGCGCAGCAGGGGCAGGGACTGGCGGCGAAATTCGTGGCACTGGCCGATCCGGTGCTGGGGAACGCGCGTGGTGCCCGGCTGATCGAGATGGTCGGGCGGCTGGATACGCTGCCGGACGTGCGCGGCATCATGCGGCTGTGCGCCGGGCGGGACTGACGGCGGCGCCGGTTGGCGGACCCGGCACCGCGACAGCGTGGAGCGGACGGATATCATTTCTTCTCTGTCATGGCCGGCCGTGTCCCGGCCATCTGCGCACAAGCGGCGGGGGGGAGGTGGATGGCCGGGACACGCCCGGCCATGACGATAGGGAGACGACCTCGCTCCGCACGGCCGGCGGCGCTTGCGAGACCGGGTTTCCATTGAAGAACGGGAGGAAACAACAATGCGGCTGAAGGACAAGGTCGCCATCGTCACCGGTGGCGCGCACGGCATGGGCGAGGCCGAGGCGCGGCTGTTCGCCCGCGAAGGCGCCGCCGTCGTCATCGCCGACGTGCTGGCGCGTGAGGGCGAGGCGGTGGCGGCGGATATCGGCGCCAGCCAGGGCCGGGCGCGGTTCGTGCGCACCGACGTGACGTCGGAAGCCGACTGGCAACACCTGATTTCGGCAACCATCGCGCAGTTCGGGCGGCTGGATATCCTGGTCAACAACGCCGGCATCAGCGGCAGCGCAGTGGGCGATGCGGACGGGCTGGAGGGCTGGGAGCGGCTGATGGCGGTGAATGCCCGCAGCGTGTTCCTGGGCACCAAGCTGGCGGCGGCGGCGATGATCCCGAACGGGCGGGGATCGATCGTGAACATTTCCTCGATCATGGGGTTCGTCGGCGGCGCCGAGAGCCATCCGGGGTACGTGGCGTCGAAGGGTGCGGTGCGGCTGTACACCAAGGCGGCGGCGGCGAAATACGGGCCGTCCGGGGTGCGGGTGAACAGCGTGCATCCGGGCTACATGCCGCCGATGCTGAACGCGACGAACCAGGCGATGCGGGCCTCCAAGATCGAGGCGACGCCGCTGCGGCGGCTGGGGGAGCCGATCGAGGTGGCCTATGGGGTGCTGTTCCTGGCATCGGACGAGGCGTCGTTCGTCACCGGGACGGAACTGGTGATCGACGGCGGGTACATCGCGCAATAAATCTCGGAGGGTCAGTCCATGGTTTCGGTTCCGGCTGCGCAAATTCCGGGCGTTTACCACCGCCGTATCGGCGACATCGTCGTCACCGCGGTGTCCGACGGCTACCTGGACGGCACGGTGGAGGTGATGCAGGCCATCGCGCCTTCCGACGCGGAGCGGATGCTGAGGGACCGGTTCCGCCCGGGGCGGCGGACGTCGGTGAACTGCTTCCTGGTCTATTCGGCTGGGCGGCTGGCGCTGATCGACACCGGTTCGGGCGATTACCTGATGCCGACGGCGGGGAAGCTGCAAGCGAACCTGAAGGCGGCGGGGGTGGCGCCGGCGGACATCGAGCGGGTGATCCTGACGCATATGCATCCGGATCATTCCGCCGGGCTGACCAACCCGAAGACGGGGGAAAAATTCTTCCCCGACGCCGAGCTGGTGGTGCACGAGAACGAGCCGCGGCACTGGCAGGACGACGGCGCGATGAGCCGGGCGGATGAGCGGGAGCGGACGCTGTTCTTCCAGTGCGCGCGGGAGCAGATGGCGCCGTATCATAACCAGATGCGGACGTTCGCCGGCGAGGTGGAGGTGTTTCCCGGCGTGACGTCGGTGCCTCTGCATGGGCATACGCCGGGGCATAGCGGGTACCGGATCGCCTCGGGCGGGCAGTCGCTGCTGATCTGGGGCGACATCATCCATGTGCCGGAGGTGCAGGTGCCGCGGCCGGAGGTGACGATGGCGTTCGACACCGACCCGCAGGCGGCGGCGGCGACAAGGCGGCGGGTGTTCGACATGGTCACGGCGGACAGGCAGTTGGTTGCGGGGATGCATGTGCATTTCCCGGGGCTTGCGCATCTGGTGCGGGAGGGGGAGGGGTATTTGATGGTGCCGGAGCCGTGGGATCAGGCGTTTGGGGGGTGAGGGGAGGGCGCTGGGTGCCGCTAGCGTCAACGCGATGTCCCCAAATTGTTGGCGTGGCCGACACCTGACCGCCGCAGCGATAGAATATCACAGCTTCTCAGAGCCTGTTTTACTCGAATTGCTCCTCCTTTATCGCAGCGAGCCGGGAAGTACCTCCGCCCTTGACTGTCGACAGGCACGGGTCGTGCGCATCCTCCAACGACCGTTCCTCCATGGGAGTCGTGGGCGCCGTGTTCCTCTATCAGGTATCCAGGTATCATGATAAGCCATTGATCCATAAACACTATCCATTCAAACAGATGGGGTGGACGGCCCCAACGGCATCGATGTGCCACACTGCGGGTCGTTGAAACCTGTAACAGGGGAGCCGCCCACCATGAGCAGGTAAATATCCCCCGGCAGAGCCGGGGGCCTTATGGTGTTGGCCGCTCAAAGCGGCCGGGCGGGTCGCTGACGCGGCCCGTTGAGTGTGAGCCGCTCAAAGCGGCAAGCGGGACCGCTAACGCGGTCCCGGGTTCAGTTGGCCACTAAAGTGGCCGGTTCAG
>NZ_NHRY01000171.1 GCF_002937115.1 Rhodopila globiformis
TCGAGGCCTTCATCGCCTACTTCAACCGCACCCTCGCCAAGCCGTTCAAGTGGACCATGACCGGCAAGCCGCTCGCTGCGTGAGCGGCCGTCGAAATGGGGTTCGTTCTTCCGGCGAGGTGTACTAGTCGGCAAAGATGATAAAGCCGGAGCCCAACATGCAGGTGATTTGTGAATGCAAGCTTTTCGGGCTTCGCACACACCTCAAAGCCGATGGCCTATACGTTGGATACGGCGGTCGGCGGCTTCTGGGCGGGGCGTGGTTCCGAATGGCTGTCGGAGTCGCCGCGCTCGGTTCTGGCAAAACGTCAGGCGATCAAGGAGCGTGACGCATGAAACCTTCGCTTCCGCCAATTGATCCGGGGCACCCTTTTGGGGGCGATGATAGCGGCTGCTGCTGGGGCGACGGCGCGCAAATCCTGGGTCTGGCGTGGTGCCAGATATGGCCGCGTGGCACGGCATCCCGAGTCTCAGACACCCCCACGGCATTCGAACGCCCGCCACGGCTCGCTTCCCGCTGCTTCCCCAGTGCTTCCCCGAATATCGCCCGGAGGCCGGGGAAGCAAAAGGCGGTCCCGAAGGACCGCTCTAACTCGCTGATTTCTTTGAGAAAATCTGGAGCGGGCGAAGGGATTCGAACCCTCGACCCCAACCTTGGCAAGGTTGTGCTCTACCCCTGAGCTACGCCCGCGCTCCGTTCGGGTGGGCCGCCTTCTAGAGGGGTTCGCCGGACAATGCAAGCACCCTCCCGTCACAAATTTCACCTTTTCCCACCCCGGGTATAGGCTCCCCGCACAACAGCGGGGGAAACCAGCACCATGCGCCAGATGATCCTGGTCGGCTTTCTGCAGGCGCAGAACTGCACCAACTTCGTTGGCTCCTGGCGCCACCCGCTGGCCAGCCAGGATTTCACCGCCCCCGCCTATTACCGCCGCATCGGCCGCGCGCTGGAGGCCGGCAAGTTCCACCTCGGCTTCTTCGACGATCGCCTCGCCATGCCCGACCTCTACGGCGGCGACCACGCCCACACCGTCGCCAACGGCATCCGCTGCGTGAAGATGGACCCGATCACCGTCCTGACCGTCATGGGCATGGCCACCGAGCGGCTCGGCCTCGGCGCCACCTGCTCCACCACCTATTACGAGCCGTTCCACGTCGCCCGCGTCTTCGCCACGCTCGACCTGATGACCGACGGCCGCGCCGCCTGGAACATCGTCACCTCGATGAACGACGGCGAGGCGCTGAACATGGGCCACGCCGCCCACGACGACCACGACCGCCGCTACGACCGTGCCGACGAGTTCATGCAGGTCGTGCTGGGCCACTGGGACTCCTGGGAAGACGGCGCCATCGTCGCCGACAGGGCCACCGGCCTGTTCGCCCACCCGGAGAAAGTCCACCGCCTGGACCACCAGGGCGATTTCTTCCGTTCCCGCGGGCCGTTCACCGTGCCGCGCTCGGCGCAGGGCCATCCGGTGCTGATCCAGGCCGGCCAGAGCGGCCGCGGCCAGCGCTTCGCCGCCCGCTGGGCCGAGCTGGTCTTCGTCGCCTACCATGGCCTGTCCCAGGCGCAGCGCGACTACGCGTCGTTCAAGGCCCAGGTCGCCGCCGCTGGCCGCGATCCGGACAGGACCTTCGTCTGCGCCGGCGTCTATCCCGTCGTCGCCGAAACCCGCGCCGAGGCGGAAGACCACGCCGCCCTGATCGACTCCCTGCCCAGGGAAATCGACAGCCTGTCGCTGCTGTCCGAGGTGATGAACTTCGACTTTTCGAAGCAGCCGATCGATGAGCCGTTCACGCAGGAGCAACTCGACAGTTGGACCGGCGTGCAGGGCATGCGCGACCGCATCCGCCGCGAGCTTGGCGGCCGCCTGCCGACGCCGCGCGACTTCATCGCCATCACCCGCCGCGGCACCTTCCACGATCATCCGCGCTTCATCGGCAGCCCGAAGGACGTCGCCGACGGGCTGGAGGAATGGTTCACCACCCGCGCCTGCGACGGCTTCGTCGTCGCCGCCTCCCACGTGCCGGGCGCCTATGAGGATTTCTCCCGTCTCGTTGTCCCCGAACTGCAACGCCGCGGCCTGTTCCATCTGGACTACACCGGCGCTACTCTGCGGGAGAATCTTGGACTCGATCGTCCAGCGGTCGGGGCCTGGCGATAGCACAGGGAGAGAAGCATGAAGCTGTATTACGCCCCGGGCGCCTGCTCCATTGGCATCCACACCCTGCTCGAGGAAATCGGCAAGCCGTATGAAACCGAGCGGGTGGACCTGCGCCAGGGCGCGCAACACCAGTCCGCCTACACCGCGGTGAACCCGAAATCCAAGGTGCCGACGCTGCTGCGCGACGACGGCTCGGTGCTGACCGAATATCCCGCCATCGCTTACTGGCTGGCCCGCACCAATCCCTATGCCAACCTGCTGCCCGACGACATCGACCTTCAGGCCCGGGTGCTGGAACTGACCGACTACGTCGTCGCCACCATCCACATGCAGGGGTTCGGCCGCCTGATCCGCCCCTCGGGCTTCGGCCCGAGCGCCGCGGACGAGGATGCGGTGAAGGCGCGCGGCCGGGAAATCGTCGAACGCGGCTTCGCCCTGCTCGACCAGGCGCTGGCCGGCAAGGACTACGCAGTCGGACAGTTCTCGTTCGCCGACACGGCGATCTTCTACATCGAGTTCTGGTCCCAGCGCTTCGGCATCACCCTGCCGCCGAACTGCGCCGCCCACCTGCAGCGCATGCTCGCCCGGCCGTCGGTGCAGCGCATGCTGCAGCAGGAAGGCCTGGCCTGATCCCATGAGCACCATGCACCCCGTCGCGTTCTGGTTCCTGCGGCACGGCGAGACGGACTGGAACGCCCAGGACCTGTCACAGGGCAGCGTCGACGTTCCGCTGAACGAGACCGGGCTGGCGCAGGCTCGGTCCGCCGCGCTGCTGCTGCGCGACCGCGGCATCGTCAGCCTGATCTGCTCGCCGCTGTCACGCGCCAGGGCGACGGCGGATATCGTGGCGTCCTCCCTGGGGCTGCCCGTGCAGATCGAGCACGACCTGCGGGAGGTCGCCTTCGGCGTGCAGGAAGGCAAGCCGATGACGGAATGGTTCACCGACTGGGTGCTGGGCCGTTTGACGCCGGCAGGGGGAGAGAGTTTTGCCGCACTGACGCAACGCTCGGTCGCGGTGCTCAACCGCTGCACCCAGCGTCCCCCCGTGGTCCTGGTGGTCGGCCATGGCGGAATGTTCCGCGCCTTGCGGGCTGCCATGGGGCACGAGCCGAACGTGCGGACCCGCAACGGCGTGCCGGTCTGGTGCGAGCCGCCGCCGGATGGGAAAGGCGCGTGGACGGTTACCTAAGCCTCCTGACCCGAAGCGCCGCTGCGGCACCAGGTCCGTTACGTTTTCGTCATGGCCGGGCGTGTCCCGGCCATCCACCCCCCCATCGTCGAAGCGCAGATGGCCGGGACACACCCGGCCATGACGAGAGCAAGCGGACCTTATACCAACGGCCCTATCCGGTGACCGTTATTGCTGCCCATTTGCGCTGGGTCAGGGAAGCAATCCGTTCCGGCATTTGCATGAGCTTGTTCCAGGCCTCGCAGCAGGCATCGACAACCGCCTTGT
>NZ_NHRY01000172.1 GCF_002937115.1 Rhodopila globiformis
CCCACCCCAACCGCCCTCGTATCCAACGAAACGGCCCCGCCACGCCCGCAATGACCAACTTGCTCCCCCAAGACCAGCACGACTAAAACAGCAGGCTCCAGCGTCAGGGATGAGTGTCCACCGGCCGGGCGAGCAGCGGCAGCGCGGGCGGGTCCGGCGCGCGGCATGGATTTTGCGGCGCCTTCTCGCCCTGCCACAGCAGCGCATCGAACACCTCGCCCGGAACCGGCTGGCTGTAGAGGAACCCCTGCCCCTCCACGCAGCCAAGCGAGCGCAGCACCTCGGCCTGGGCGCAGCTCTCGACGCCTTCCGCATTGACCGCAACGCCAAGCGACTCCGACATGCCGATGACCGCGCGCACGATCGCCTCGGCATGCGAATCCGCGTCGACGCGGGCGGTGAAGCTGCGGTCGATCTTGATCTTGTCGAAGCGGAACTTCCGCAGGTAGCCAAGGCTGGAATAGCCGGTGCCGAAATCGTCCATCGCCAGCCTGATGCCGAACTCATGCAGCCGCTGCAGCGTCGCCAGGGTCGCCTCGGTGTTCTGCAGCATCACCCCTTCGGCCAGCTCCAGTTCCAGGCGCGACGGCGTCAGGCCGATCTCGGAAACGATCTCGATGACGGCCTGGCAGAACACCGGATGGCGGAACTGCACGGGGGAGACGTTGACGGCGATGCCGATATGCTCGGGCCAGGTGGTGGCGTGCTGGCAGGCCTCACGCAATACCCACAGGCCGATCGGCACGATCAGGCCGGTGTCTTACGCCAGTTCGATGAAGCTGTCGGGGCTCAGCAGGCCGTGGCCTGGCCGGTTCCAGCGCAACAGCGCTTCGGCGCCGAGCATCCGGCCGGTCGCCAGGTCCACCTGCGGCTGGTAGTGCACCGCAAGCAGCCCGCGCGCCATCGCCGTTCGCAGGTCGGCCTCCATCTCGTAGCGGTAATGTACCATTTCGTTCATGGCGTCGGTGAAGAAGGACACCCGGTCGCGGCCTTCCCGCTTCGCCTGGTACAGGGCGATATCAGCCCGCTTCATCAGTTCTTCCAGCTGGCAAGGCGCGCCGGCTTCCGAAACGGCGACGCCGATGCTGAGGCCGATGTGCCGCGGGCTGCCGCCGAGATCGACCATCGGCGCCATCGCATCGAGCAGGCGGTCTCCCAGGATGGTGGCCTCCTCGGTGCGGCGCAGCCCCGTCTGGATCACCGCGAACTCGTCGCCGCCCAGGCGCGCCAGGGTATCGCTGGAACGCAGGCAGGCGGACAGCCGAGTCGCCACCGTGCGTAACGTTGCGTCACCGGCGGCGTGTCCGAGCATGTCGTTGATCGACTTGAAATGATCGACGTCGAAACAGAAGACCGCAACGCGGCCGTGGTCGCGGCGCGCGTTGGACAGGGCCTGTTGCAGCCGGTCGTAGAACAGCCGCCGGTTCGGCAGGCCGGTCAGCAGGTCATGCGCCGAGAGGAACGATGCCTGCCGGATCGCCTCGTTCAATTGCCGCAACGGCAGGATGCGCAGCAGGAAGAACAGCAACATGCCGAAACCGGCGGACGCCAGGGAAAGAACGCCGGTGACGACAAGGATCGGACGCAACGAGCGGGCGATGTCCACCTCACCCAGACGCGCGCCGCCGTCTATGACGGCCGACCGCGCCGCCAGCAGGGGCCAGGTGGGCGCGACGGGCGTCGCGGTTTCGATGATGATGCGGCCGGAACCGGAAAACACCCGCCACCGTTCGGCATTGGCGCCGGGGTCGGCCGCGGCCGGCGGCCGAGCGACGTCGGTGTTGTCCAGGTCGAACGGCACGGAACTATCCGCCAGCGCGTTCCAGAACGCCGGGTTCTGGCGCGCTTCCTCCACCACGTCGCCGGCATAGAGCTGGGCCTGAACTTCAACCTCGCCGCGCAGGCGGGCGTCCGCCACCAGGAACCAGGCGATCGGGACGATGACGGCGATGGTCATGGCGGCGAGACCGGCGAGCAGGCTGATCAGCCGCACCACGGTGGCGCTGGTCGTTGCGGCGTCGTCGCTGCCCGCCGCGTGGACCGGCAGCCTTGCCAGGCCCGAGGAAATCAGGTGGCGGAACTGTGGCCATGAGGTTTGGCCAGTATCGGCCATTGGAATCCCGTCTGTATTGGACATGCCCGGCCGGCAGATGAACACGGGCCACCCGGGCGCCACGCCGTTGTTGCAACTGTTGCTATACAGGTTCGAACAACGCATCGTCCATGAATCTTTGACTGCACGTGAAAATTTCCTGGCTGACGGCAGCCTGCCACGCTATTAGCGCGCCGATAGTTTCGTTGTGTGCATATTTGTCGATCCGGCGGATCGGCGCCGCCCGGCCCGGCCTGCCATGGGGATACCGAGATGTTCCGCTTCGCCTGGTGGCTGATTGCCGCCTTGCTGACCTTTGCCACGGCGGCATCGGCTGAAACCATCGGCTTCTCCCAGGTCGGCGCGGAGAATGAGTGGCGCACTGCGTTTTCGGCCGACATGAAGGCCGAGGCAAAGGCCCGCGGCATCAACCTTCTGTTCGACGACGCACAAGGCAGTCTCGATCGGCAATTCGCCGCAGTAGGTCGTTTCATTGCGGAACATGTCGACGCAATCATTATTGCGCCGGTCGTCGTCACCGGCTGGACGCCGGTGCTGAAGGAGGCGCAGGCCGCGCACATTCCGGTGTTTATCGCCGATCGGTCGGTCGACGCGGACCCGTCGCTGTTCGTTGCGCGCATCGGCAACGACACCAACCTGGAAGGCCGCCTCGCCGCCGCCTGGCTGGCGCAGGCCAGCCGCGGCCGCTGTGCCATCGTCGAATTGCGCGGCACCCCCGGCTCGGCGCCGGCGATTGGCCGCCGGACGGGATTCGCTGCCGTCATCGCCCAGTTCCCCGCCATGCGGATCATCCGCTCGGAGAGCGGCAACTTCACCGAGGAGAGCGGGCAGCGGGTGATGACGGACTTCATCGTCAGCACGGACCGGCTGAAGGGCGTCTGCGCCGTGTGGTCGCACAACGACACCATGCTCATCGGCGCGATCAAGGCGATGAAGGCCGCCGGGCTGCGCCCGGGCAAGGATATCCTGACGATTTCGGTGGATGGCGTGCCGGACATCTACCGCGCCATGCTGGCGGGCGACGCCAATGCCTCGGTCGAGGTGAAATCCGATATCGGCAAATACACCTTCGACGTGGTGCAGGGCTACCTGCATGGCCGGCGCGACTATCCGAAGTGGGTCGTCATCCCGACGGACCTGCACACGCCGCAGGACGCCGCGCAGATGCTGGAGCGGCGCTACGGCCCCTGATCGGGGGGATCGTCTCCCTGTCGTCGGGGCCGGGCGCGTCCCCATACGTATCAGGACAGGGCGTCCGTTCCCTCACCGTCATGGCCGGGCGTGTCCCGGCCATCCACCCCCCAACTGTTGAAGCGCAGATGGCCGGGACACGCCCGGCCATGACGGTGAGGGAACGGACCCTGCTCCAGTTGCCCCCTGTCCTGATACGTCCGGGGCCTACGACGCCTGCGGTGACGCTGCCAGCAGTTGCTGGATCGGGTCCCAGACAAACGCGGTCTGGGCGATCTTCTGGCCGGCGATCTGGGTGTAGGCCTCGGCCACCGGCTTGCCGCCCAGCCTTTGGTAGAACCAGCGGCTGGGATTGTCGCGCAGCACCCAGACGAACGCCGACTTGCAGCCGATTTCGATCAGGTGCGCGGCCGAGGCGCGCATCAGCCGCCGCCCGACGCCGCGCTCGCGCCAGTCGTCCAGCACGTACAGCGTCTCGACCTCGCCCTCGGCCAGCCGCTTGCCGCCGATTTCCGCGTGCCGCGCCCGCCCCGCGGTGGTGAAGCCGATGATGCGCGGGCCGCTGCCGGGCGGGACGTCGACGCCGGAGGCGGTGGCGACCATCACGCCGGTGCCGCCGCGGATCGCCGCGTCATAATGCGCCGCCTGGCGTGAGACCGACAGTTTCGCGAGATACGCATCCGGCAGGATGCCGGGATAGGTGCTGCGCCAGGCTGCCACATGCACCGCGCCAATGGCAATCGCGTCTGCCACCCGCGCCTTGCGCAATGAAATCATGCAACCCGCTCCAGAACTGCCGCGAAGAAGCCGTCGGTGCGATGCCGTGCCGGGGTCAGGAACAGGACATCGCCGCTGCCCGGCGCAGGTTGCGGCAACGGCCACGCGCGGGCAAGCGGGACCAGCGCGAATTCGGGATGACGAAGAAGGAAGCCACTCACCTGCGCCTCATTTTCCTCTTCCAGCAGTGAGCACGTAGCGTAAACCAATCGCCCACCCTTGCGAACCAGAGATTGCGCGTCATCCAGGATCATCGCCTGCTTCGGTAACAGTTCGCACAGGTCCGTCTCCTTCAACCGCAGCCGCGCGTCCGGGTTGCGCCGCCAGGTGCCGGTGCCGCTGCACGGCGCATCGACCAGCACGCGGTCGAACGTCCCGGCCCGCCGCTTGAGCCACTTGTCGCCGGCGGTCACCAGGTGGCGCTCGACGTTGTGCACCTCGGCGCGGCGCAGGCGGCGCACCGCGCCTTCGAGCCGCGGGGCGGAGACGTCGCAGGCGACGACCTGGCCGCGGTTCTGCATCATCGCCGCCAGCGCCAGCGTCTTACCGCCGGCGCCGGCGCACCAGTCCACCACGCGCATGCCCGGCGCCGCGCCGACCATCAGGGCGACGAGCTGGCTGCCTTCGTCCTGGATCTCGATCAGGCCGGAGCGGAAGGCGGGGCCGTCGGTGACGGGTCGGCGGCCCTCGATGCGCAGGCCCCAGGGCGAGAACGGCGTCGGCTTCGCGTCCCAGCCCTCGGCGGCGAGGGCGGCGCGCGCCTGGTCGCAGTCGCCTTTCAGCAGGTTGACGCGCAGGTCGAGCGTGGCGGGTTCCGACAGCGCCGCCAGTTCGGCCGTCAGGGCGGCGCCGAAGCGGGATTGCAGGCGGGGCAGCAGCCAGTCCGGCACCTCCAGCATCACGGCGTCGGGCATGGCGGGATGGTCGAGCGTGTGGCCCTCCAGCCGGGCGGCGACGGCGCGCTCGGCGCGGTCGAGCGCCGGGGGGGCGAACTGGCCGCCGGAGAAGGACTGCGCGATGCCCGACATCGCCCAACCTTCCAGCAGCAGCGAGGCGGCCACCAGCAGGCGCGGCGTGGCGGGCGCGTCGCCGAGCCACCAGCCCAACCGACGGCGAGCGCGCAGCACGCGCCAGACGCGGTCGGAAATGGCGCGGCGGTCGCCGGAGCCGATATAGCGGCGGGAACGGAAGAAATCGTTGGCAACGGCGTCGGCGGGCCGTTTCGGCGCGCCCTCGACCACGGTCAGCAGGTCGATGGCGGCCGCGATGCGGGCGGCGGGGGTCAAGCCGGGAGACCACCGGCCGCCGATGAAGAAGGCAATTCAATCACCGTGGTTGCGTGAACTAAGACGGCGACCGGATACACCCCCGGGCGCGGATTTGCCACGTCAAACGAAGCGGAAACGGATGATTATCCCTTCACGCCGCCCATTGTCAGCCCGGCGCTCATGTGCTTGCGGAAGGCGTAGTAGATGACAATCGGCGGCAGGGCGTAGATCACCGCCGTCGCCATCATCAGGTTCCACGGCGCCTCGTCGCTGTTGAGGAACTGGCCGAGCGCCACCGGCACCGTCATCTTGTCGGGCGAGGACAGCAGCAGGAACATGTAGAGATATTCGTTCCAGGCCAGCAGCAGCGCGTAGGTGCCGACCGCGACCATCGCCGGCTTCATCAGCGGCAGGTAGACCCGCCGGTAGATGGCCCAGGGCGAGGCGCCGTCGATGCGCGCCGCCTCGTCCAGTTCGATCGGGATGCTGGCGCCGTATTGCTGGAAGATGAAGATGGCATAGGGCGTGGCGAAGGTGACCTCAACAAAGATCACCGCCCACAGGGTGTTGGACAGCCCGTAGTTCTGCATCACCCGGTAGAACGGGATCGCCAGGAACGACATCGGGATCACGTAGGTCATCAGCGCGGCGTTGCTGACCAGCCAGCTGAAGCGCAGCTTCATCCGGCCGAGGACGAAACTGGTCAGCGTGCCGATGGCGAGCGTCAGCACCGCCGTGACGAGGCCGATGATCAGGCTGTTGCCCATCTCGTGCCAGAACCGGGCCACGTACCAGTAGTTCTCGGTCAGCACGGTCCAGAATCCCGCCAGCGTTGGATGCGCCGGCCAGACGTCGCCGCTGAAGATGCTATCGTTCTGCTCCAGCGCGACCGAAACCATGGTGTAGAGCGGCGTCAGCGTCCAGACCAGGATCAGCAGGCAGGCGATGGTTTCCGCCGCCAGGCCGATGGCGCGGCGCCAGGTCCGGCGGCGGCGGGAGCGGCGCCTGGGCAGGCGTCCGGCGGTGGTCGCGCTCATAGTTGCACCTGTGACTTTGCCAGCTTGCGCATCAGCACGATGACCAGCGGGATCAGCAGCGGCAGGGCCGACATCACGGCCGCCATGCCGAGCTGCGGGTTATCGACCTCGAACGCGTCGCGGATGCCCAGGGTGGCGAGCACGTGGGTGGACAGAGCGGGGCCGCCGCCGGTGACGAAGTAGATCGTGTTGAAGTCGCCCAGGGTCCAGATCGTCGAGAGCAGGGTACAGATCAGGTACAGGTTGGCCAGCAGCGGGAAGGTGACCAGGGTGAACCGCTTGTAGCCGACCGCGCCGTCGATGGCGGCCGATTCATAGAGTTCCTGCGGGATCGCCATCCGCCCGGCCAGGAAGATCACCGTCCAGAACGGCATCCACTTCCAGATATAGGCGACCAGCGACGAACCCAGGGCCAGCCAGCGGTAGTTCAGCCAGGACGGCCCGTTGATGTTGGCCACGTCATACAGGACGTTATTGATGAGGCCCCACTCGCCGTTCAGCATCCAGTGGAAGGCGATGAAGGTCGGGATCGCCGGCACCGCCCAGGGCAGGATATAGACCAGCAGCAGCGAGCGCACCCGCCAGTTCTTGCGCATGAAGAAGCCGGACAGCATCAGCGCGCCGAACAGGTGCAGGTTCACGCCGATGGCCAGGTAGATCAGCGTGTTGACGACCGTCTTCAGATACACCGGATCGGCGAACAGCTGCCGGTAACTGGATGGCGCATGGCCCAGCCACAGGCCGTACAGCACCGGGTACACGACGAACAGCACGAAGACCGCGGCGTAGGGAATCAGGAACGCCAGGGCCCAGCCGGTATCGGAGCCGTGCGGGCCGCCGCGCCCGAAGCGCCATCGGCCCACCCCGCGCAACCGCGCCCGGCCGCGGGCCAGGGCAGCGGTGGCGGTATCGAGCGGCGTGGCGTCCATAACGTCAGGCCTGATGGCCGATCGGGTACTTCGAGAAGATTTCCTCGACGCGGGCGAAGGCCTTGTCGGTGGCCTTGTCGGGCGCCATGCCGTTGATGATGTCGGCGGCGGCGACCGGGAAGACGTGCTCGGCGTCCACCTGGGCATAGGCCGGATTATGCACATAGAACCAGGTCAGGGTCGGGTCGACCACGCCCTGCTTCACCGCCACCGAGCGGTGCGGGTCCTTCGGATCGAGCCAGTACGGGTCGCTGTGGACGATGGACGGCATCACCGGCAGCCAGCGTCCCTTTGCCTCCTTCAGGTAGGTGTTCAGGTTGGCGGGCTGGATCAGGAAGCGCAGGAAGTCCTTGGCGGCATCGGCGTTCTTCGCCTGCTTCGGAATGAAGGCGAGTTCCACGCCGAGCAGCGCGGGCACGTGCTTGCCGGCGTTGTCCCTGGGCAGCGGCGCGCTCATTGTCTCGTTGTAATAGACGTCCTTGTCCTGCATCACGGCGACCGATATTGATATCGTATCGTTCGGCGTCATGACGACTTCCTTGGCGTGGAAGGCGTTGTTGTTGTCGGGGTCGCCCCAGTTCAGCGCGCTGGGCGGGACGTAGCCTTGCTTGAACGCGTCGGTCAGCCGGGTCAGCGTGGTGATCACCGCCTGCCGCACCTTGGGGTCCCTGACATGCAACTGGCCGTCGGGCGTGACGATGCCGCCGCCGCCATAGGCCACCATGAACTGGTTGAACGTGTTGTTCGGGTCGTCGCCGGTGGTGGACAGGGTATAGCCCAGGCCACAGGTGTGCCGCATGCGCTTCTCGCGCAGCTTCTTCTGCACGGGCTCGAAGAAGTCGAAGAAGGCGTCCCAGGTCTGCGGCATGTCGGAAACCTTGTAGCCGGCCTTCTCGATCAATGATTTCCAGACCGGAAGATTCAGCGATGCGCCCTTGAACGGCACACCGTAGAAGGCGCGCTTCTTCTGCTCGGCATTGTAGAACTGCGCCGACTGGACGGCGGTGTCGCTGAGCGCCTGCTTCTGGGTGTCCACGATGTCGGTGACGTCGACAAGCCGATCGTGCCAGGCGTTCTGGGGGACGATCTGGGCGGGAGCGTTGTCGGCGTACATCAGGTCGGGCACGTCGCCGCTGGTCAGGGCGGAAATGATCTTCTCGTTCAGCGCCTGGCCGGGCAGCAGGGTCAGGTTGACCGTGTTGCCGCTGGCCTTTTCCCAGGCGGCGATCAGGTTGTGGAATGCCTGGTCCTCGGCCGGGTAGAAGCCCTGGTTCCACCATACGGTGATGGTCTGGCCGCGTGCCAGGGCCGGGCGGCCCAGCGCTGAATACGCGGCCAGGCCGGCCGCCGTCTTCAGGAGATCCCGTCGAACCACGCCGTGCATCTGCTGCTTTCCTCCTGTTCCGTTCCTGGTGCAGCCCGTGTGAGGCCCTGCGGCACACATCGGACCGCGTGCCTGCGGGAGGTCGCTCCGCAGGCATGTTGCCGTTGGCTTTGCGGCGGACCTTGGCGGCGGAAGGTAACGGATCAACCCGGCGGCGGATTGCGTTTGGGCAAGGTGCCGCAACTTTCCGTGCCTGGGACTGGCCGGGTTGCCCGGGCGATAGACCCTCGACCTGGACGACACGGCGGCGTGATTACGGGATTGTTTCAGAAGTAACGTGTGCTTGTGTAGCAGGAGATGCCTTGATGATTGGAGGCAGAACCGCTAAAGTTTGTTGGCAGGAGCTAATTATGCGGCTGAGGTATGTTACTTTGATTGCCGGTTGCCTGCTGATTGCAAGCACGCCGACACAGGCACGATGGAATGGCTACGGCTATTCCGGTTATGGCCATTCCGGTTATGGCTATGGCCTGGGATATTGTGGTTCACGTGATCTCTACGGCTTCCCTGGTTATGGCTACGGTCTGGGATCTAGTGGTTCACGCTATCCCTCCAGCTTCCCCGGTTATAACTATCCCGGCTATGGCTATGGTCTGGGATCTAGTGGTTCACGCTATCCCTCCGACTTCCCCGGTTATGGCTATCCCGGCTATGGCTATGGTCTGGGATCTAGTGGTTCACGCTATCCCTCCGGCTTCTCCGGTTATGGCTATCCCGGTTATGGCTATCCCGGTTATGGCTATCCCGGTTATGGCTATCCCGGTTATGGCTATCCCGGTTATGGCTATGGTCCAGGGTATAGTGGTTCACGTTATCCCTACGGCTTCAACCAACAAAGGCGGTTTGGCCCAGATCGCCCTGCTGTACCACCGTTCGGCGCGGCGCGGGCAAGGCCAGCAGGTCCGGGCGTCACGCAGATGCCGCCAATGTTCACCCGGTCGCCTATCATTGGAACGTCTTCTCCTATTATTGGGACCACCACTCCGATTATCGGACATAACTCCGATATCATTGTACATCCGCCACCGCTTGTCGGGGTTACTTCTCCTATATTTCCTCAGACGCCTGTGTTCACCGTTTCAAGGCCGCTTGGCAAGGATTGATTTCGTTCCGGAGTGGTGTCCGGTTTGAGAACCGTGGCCATGCCGGCGCACGATCAGGACATGCGCCGTACATGCCGCCTCCGGCCCGCGCGGCCAGAGGACGGTGTCCAGGAATGGGCGTGATTCAATACGACCGGGGCATGCCCAGCACGTGCTGGCCGACATAGCCCAGGATCAGGTTGGTGGAAATCGGCGCGATCTGGTACAGCCGCACCTCGCGCCATTTGCGCTCGATCTCGTATTCGCGGGCGTAGCTGAAGCCGCCGAAAGTCTGCATCGCGGTGTCGGCCGCCTTCCACGCCGCCTCGGACGCCAGCAGCTTGGCGATGTTGGCGTCGGCGCCGCAGTCCTTGCCGTCGTCGAACAGCGCGGCGGCGCGGCGGCAGATCATGTCGGCGGCCTCCAGTTCGGCCCAGGCGCGGGCGATGGGGAACTGTACCGCCTGGTTCCTGCCGATGGGGGCGCCGAAGACGACGCGGTCCTTGGCGTACTGCGTGGCCTTCCTGACGAACCAGCGGCCGTCGCCGACGGCCTCGCTGGCGACGAGGATGCGCTCGGCATTCATGCCGTCGAGGATGTAGCGGAAGCCCCTGCCCTCCTGGCCGATGAGGCTGTCGGCGGGGATGCGGAAGTTGTCGAAGAACACCTCGGTGGTGTTGTGGTTGATCATCGCCTTGATCGGCCGCACCTCCAGCCCCTGGCCGGTGTTCTTGGCGCGCATGTCCACCAGGAACACCGACAGCCCGTCGCTGCGCTTCTTCGCCTGGTCTGCGGGCGTGGTGCGGGCCAGCAGCAGCATCATGTCGGAGTGAAGCGCGCGCGAGGTCCAGACCTTCTGGCCGGTGACGCGGTAGGAGTCGCCGTCCCTGATGGCGCGGGTCTTGAGCTGCGTGGTGTCGGACCCGGTGGTCGGCTCGGTGACGCCGAACGCCTGGAGGCGGAGGCGGCCGGCGGCGATCTCGGGCAGGTAGTGGCGCTTCTGCGCCTCGCTGCCGTGGCGCAGCAGGGTGCCCATGATGTACATCTGGGCGTGGCCCTGGCTGGCGACGCAGCCCGCGGCGTTGATTTCTTCCAGGATCACCGCCGCCGCGCGCAGGGGCAGGCCGGAGCCGCCGTATTCTTCCGGGATCAGCGCGCCGAGGAAGCCGGCGCGGGTGAGTTCGTCCACGAAGGCGGTCGGGTAGGCCTGCTGGTCCTCCAGGTCGTTCCAGTAGCTGCCGGGGTAGGCTGCGCAGATTTTGCGGACTGAGTCGCGGAGGTCGGGGTAGTCCTCGCCGAGGGCGACCAGGGTTTCGTCGGACATGGGTGGGGCTCCTGCCGTTGGGCTTGGGGGGGG
>NZ_NHRY01000173.1 GCF_002937115.1 Rhodopila globiformis
GACGTTGGTCACCGCCGACGCTGCCACGATTGCCAATCTGAAGACGATCCGGGCAACGCCGCCGCCTTGGCGCCGATTGCCGCCGCCCGGGAGGACTACCAACCACGCAACCCTTGATTCTTGAGAGCCGCCATGACTGGTCGATATCGATGCCCCAGCGGCTGCCATAGAACCAGGTCAGATCCCTGGCCGTCTCATCCGTGCTGCTGGCAGCTAAGAGCCTTATGTGGACGGCCCCCGTGTCAACGGCCAATTGCAGCACCCCCAGCGTTACGCGGTAACGTTGGTTCATGCATTGCGGCATAGCGCACGTCAAAGCGGCCGACGTACGGGCATAGGCAGATCCGTTCTCGCCGGTCTGTTGGGATGGATGACGACCTTTCGGGCCAGGGGGCCCAAGCGGATCCCGCAGGTCCGTTACGCAGTAACGGGAGGGCTTGGGGCACGGCGTTCGGTACCACATCAGGCGCCTGCACGTCGGGTTCATGCCACGCCCCTATTGCTGCCTCTGCAATTTTCGTCACTGACGGAATTTAGCACCATCAGATCGAGGCAAGGCGCACCCGGCGCACGACTGCGCGCCATGGCGTTTTGTGCGACAAGAGACGGCCATGCCAGTCGCCGTAGCTCCAGCCTGGCAGGATGCAAGGCGTGAGCAACAGCATCCTGTATATATACTCGCCAATATAGTTGCCCTTCACAGCATCGGCGGTTGCTCCTTTTGTCTGATCGACATCCCTGTCCGGATGGATGACGACCTTTCGGCCAGGTGGATCCCTCAGTGTCTGTCCGAGAAGAAATCCAATGAAATCAATGGGCTAATCCACTGTTGGTGGCGGAACAGTCTCGAAAGTAGTGGCGGTTTCCGCCGATGAACGACACCGCGCCGTCCATAACCAATTGGAAGATAAGGGAAAGTTCTCGGACAGACACTCAGGTCCGTTACGCAGTAACGGCAGGGCCTGGGGCACGGCGTTCGGTACCACGTCAGGTGCCTGCACGTCGGGTTCATGGCGTCCCCACACTGCCGTCGCAGTTTTCGTCATCTGACGGAATTTAGCACCGTCAGATCGAGCCAAGGCCCACTGGGCGCACGACACCTCCTGTTACGCAGTAACGACAGGGCATGTCGTGCGACAAGAGATGGCCATGCCAGTCGCCGTAGCTCCAACCTGACGCAGTGCACGGCGTGCGCAACAGCGCTCTGTACCTACAGTCATCAATATAGCTGCCAGTATACCGAAGCCATGGCTGACGTTGGCAAGAAACTGTCTACGCTGTTCAGCACGATCGAAAAGATCCGGTCAGTTGCGCCCTTATGTCCGACCTGTTGATGCGAACTTCGTCGCTGGCCATCATGGGTGTGCGCTTACGTGCCAGGCACCGATCTGTTTGGCGTACTCGAGGCACACGGCTCTCAACGGTATTGCCTGAACTGTCGAACTGATCGCAGTCTTTCCCATCACGCTGTTCAGCGCTTCCTGCCGGATCAGCCGGACTTACGCCCGGCGCCTGCCATCCTGCGGAGAGGCATCATGCGGCGGCTTACGCCTTGGCCGCGACACCTCCCGTCGGACGGTAGACCTCGTTGCGCGTCATCACGGACCAGGCAATGCGCGCCATCTTGTTGGCCAGCGCCACCGTCACCAGCCTCACGGGGCGGCGCTGCAGGATATCTCTGAGCCAGGCGCCAAGCGCGCTGTGCCAGCCTTCGGCGCGCCCGACCATCGACGTCGCCCCCAGCACCAAAAGCTTGCGGATCTCCTTGTTGCCCGCCTTGGTGATCCGACCGAGGCGGGTCTTGCCAGCGGTCGAGTGCTGCCGCGGCACCAGACCAAGCCAGGCAGCAAACTGCCGCGCGGTCTTGAACCGGCTGATGTCCACCACCGTCGCCGCGATCAGCGAGGCGGTGATCGGCCCGATCCCGGGGATCGTCGCCAGACGCTGTGCCGTCGGGTCGGTGCGCGCGTGCTTGACGATCTCGGCTTCGCACGACTGGATGCCGTTGGCCAGCTCGCCAAAGCGCTTTTGCAGTTCAGCAATCGCCTGACGCGCCTGCGCCGGCATATTGTCGTCGGCATCGACGATCTCAACGAGCGGCTCGAGGTTGTGCAGGCCTTTGGGAACCACGTGACCGAACTCACTGGCCAGCCCGCGGATGGCGTTCGCCAGCATGGTTTGTTGCTTGACCAGCAGCGCCCGCGTTGTGTGCAAAGCCAGGATCCCCTGCTGCGCCACGGTCTTGACCGGCACGAACTTGACGTCGGGCCGAGAGGCGGCCTCGCAGATCGCCGCGGCGTCGGCGGCGTCGTTCTTCTTGCCCTTCTTGACGAAGGGCTTGACCGCTTCAGGGGCAATCAGCTTCACCGTGTGACCAAGGCCACTGAGAATGCGCGCCCAGTGATGCGCCGCCCCACAGGCTTCCATCACCACCATGCAACGTGGCTGTTTTTCAAAGAAGGCGATCAGGTCGCTCCGGCGCACCTTGCGCTTGAGCTCTGCCTTTCCGGCCTCGTTCACGCCGTGGATCTGGAAGACGGACTTGGAGGTATCCAGGCCAATCATGCTACAGCAGACCGCAGGTCAGTTGGGACAGGCATAGCCGCAATGTCGGAAGAAGGCGGCGGCATCCTGAGCGGTGATGGCGTCGAGCGCGGGAGCCAGCGCCTGTTGCAATGTCTCGACGGTGCGTGCGGCGGCCCGGCGGAGATAGGATTTTCACCTTGGCCCAGCCCGGCTCGATCGGGCTCAGAGCGGGGCTGTAGCTGGGCAGGTAGCGATAGGGAAAGCCTGATCCATCGAGCACCGCCTGGACCTCAGGCGTCTTGTGCGGGCGCAGATTGTCCATCACCAGCACCGCATCGGGCTTGCGCTCGCGCAGCACCGGCAGCAGCACCTGCTCGAGATAGGCGGCAAAGGTGTCAGCATCGGTGGCGGCCTCGATGCTCATGGTGGCGAGGATGCCCTCGATGCCGATGGCGCTGAGCACGCTCAGCCGCTTCCAGTGGCCAAACCGGCACCTTCCGGCTCAGAACCTCCAACGACGGCAGGATGGATACTACTCAGGTCCGTGCCGGGTGGGCTGGCGATGTGCTCAGAACCTCCAACGACGGCAGGATGGATACTACCGTTGTGGCTTAAGTTATTGAAATAACTGACTCAAACAGGCTCTGAGACGCAGCGCAAATGACGCGACTGCGACTCAGTCGCATTGAGAACTGCTGGCTGCGCACCCACCGTGGCGACGCGCAGCCACCATACGGGTTATGGTGAGTTCGGCATGACCGACGCGATCATCCTCCGCATCGAGCGCTTCTCCTTTCCGCAAGGCGCCGTGTGCGTCGAACGGCGCAACCGCGGTTGCACGCTGACCTATGCCGCCTCGGGTACGCCGGTGGCGCGCCTGCGCCTCGACAGCGACCACGTCGAGGTGCCCTACCGGTCGCCGCGCACCGACCGCTGGTCGCCCACCGGCCCGTTCGGCCGCACCATCCTGCCGCTCGACCAGGACCTCCGCTTCATCGCCGCCGAAACCATCTTCTGAACGCTGATATGAGCGGCTAAGAAACGAGGGGCGGAAAGTCGAGCTTAGGTCATATAGGCGTGCGATTGCCGCACAGAACCACGACCAAGCCGCTCGCGCCACCAATCGACCGTTCGCGACAATCCTTGCCGGAGAGAAACCTCAGGATGCCATCCGGCATCGGCGAGCAATCGTTGACTGTCCGCTAGCAAGGCACGGACCTCTGACCTGGGAGGCCGGAGCCGGTGTTCCTCTCGTTCAACCGGCTTGCGGATGTTTGTAACAGATGACACGAGTTCCACAACATCCGCGACCGAAACAGCTTCGCCACTGCCGGCGTTGTAGGGCTGGCCAAACTCGATGGGGTGCGCCAGGCCAACTGCAAGGAACGCGGAGACGGTATCATCCACAAACGTGAAGTCGCGCAACGTGCTGGTATCGCCCAGCGTGAGTACGGGACATACCGGATCCAGCAACTGTCGGATGATCGTGGGAATGACCGCGCGTTCACTCTGACGTGGACCGAATGTGTTGAACGGCCGGAGAACAACCGCCGGAACGCCGAACGAGCGGACATAGGCCTCCACCATCATGTCGGCGCCGATTTTGCTGGCTGAGTATGGCGACTGTCCCTGCAACGGGTGGCTTTCGGAAATCGGCAATGTCAGCGCGGACCCGTAAACCTCGCTTGTTGATGTCACAACGATCCGCTTGATGCGATCTTCCCTCGCGGCTTCGAGAATATTCAGCGTGCCCAGGATATTCGTTTCCACATACGACCTTGGAGCCACATAGGAATAGGGAATCGCTATCAGCGCGGCCAGATGAAACACGATATCATGGCCGCGCGCCACAGCTCGGACGAAACCGGGATCGCGGACATCGCCCCGGACGAGCGACATGCGCCCTACCGCGGCGGCCGGGAGATCATCCAGCCATCCATGACTGTCGAACGAATTGTACAGGCTCATGGCCGTCACATCGGCGCCAGCATATGCAAGACGTTCGGCGAGATGCGAGCCGATAAAGCCGTCCGCACCCGTTACGAGCACTCTTGCGTCCCTATATCGTTCCACGTACTGCATTTTAGCTTTACCCGACGCGGTGGTTTGGCAACGACCGACCAAACTCGGTCACGATCCGGATCGTATTCGCAACGCCTGCCCGCTGCCAGGGACCCGTCATGCCCAGGACCGCCAAGCAACAACGCGTTGCCCATGCGCAGTCGCTGCGCAGGGACCGCACCGGATAGTAGGCCAGATCGATACCGGCCTTTGCGGGGAAAAGGACCTCGCGGTAGAAATCCTCGGGATCCTGCCCTTCCGGATAGAACGCGCTTTCATTTCTGAAGAGCGTCTGTGCAGGCCCCAGAATCCCTGGGCGGTACTGGAGCAATTCACGATACTGTCCGTGAAAGCAGTCCGCGAACGCCAGCGACTCCGGCCTTGGGCCGACGATTGACATGTCACCATTCACCACGTTCCATAGCTGCGGTAGTTCATCAAGCTTGGTGCGTTCAAGTATCCGACCCACCCGTGTGAACCGCTCGTCGTTCCGCAGGGTGACGGCTGAACCGTTCGACGAAGCGTCAACTCGGAATTTGCGGAACTTGTACAGAACGAACTGCCTTCCGTGCTGTGCAACCCTTGGCTGACGATAGAATATCGGTGAGCCGTCCTCCAGACAGATTGCCAGGACGATCAGCGCAAGCACTGGAAGCAGAAAAAGGATAAGGAAAACAGCAACCACACCGTCAAGGCCGGTGATCAATCGCCTGGCCGACAGGGACCTGTTCAAGGTAACATTACTCTCCCGATCCACTACAATTGACCTTCCGGACAGGGTTCCAGCGCCAGAACCTCCCGCAGCGCGTCGGATATCATGCCGATCTGCTGGAGGGACAGCTTCGGGTGGAGCGGCAAGGTCAGTTCACGTTCGGCAAATTCCTCGGTGATCGGCAGGGACACACCTGGATAACGGTCGCGGTACCAGGTCAGTTGATGGATCGGCGGGTAGTGAATGGTTGTCTGAATACCCCGGTCATGCAACGCGCCCATCACCCTGGCTCGATCCGTTCCAGCGGGTAGCAGGATCGGAAGAATATGATGAGACGACGGCATGTGTCCGACGAGGGGGACGATCAGGCCGTTGCGTTGGTACTGCAACACACGCTGATAGGCCTGCACCAGGATATGCCGCTGCTCGTTCCGGTCATCCAGCTTCTGCAATTGCACGATGCCAAGCGCCGCGTTCAGTTCCGACATACGGTAATTGTATCCGAGAGACCTGACATCGTAGGTCGCTGCGCGGGCATGAAGACGTTCCGACGTCGTGCTGGTCATGCCATGCGCGCGCGCGCTCCGCATCCGTGCCAGAAGCGTGGGGTCGGGGGCGATGATCATACCCCCTTCCGCAGTCGTCATATTCTTGTTTCCATAGAAACTGAAGACCGCTATGTCCCCAAAGATCGGCCCGCGTGCCCGGCCAACGGCATGGGCCGAGTCCTCGATCAGGTAGAGACCATGGCGTCGCGCGAAGTCCCGCCAAGCCTGTGCATCGACGACGGCGCCTGCGTAGTGCATGACAACGACGGCGCGCGTGCGGTTGGAGCATGCCGCTTCTGCGGCACGGATGGAAATCAGAGGGGTCTCGAGTGATTCGATGTCAACCAGGACAGGTCGTGCGCCCGTGTATACCACGCTGTTGGCAGTTGCGACGAAGGAAAGGGACGGAACGATCACCTCGTCCCGTTCGCCGATATCCAGCGCATCAAGCGCCAGGTGCAGCCCGGACGTACAGGAGTTGACAGCAACCGCGTCGTCCGCGCCATGACACGCGGCGAAAGCGCTCTCAAATGTCCGAACCTGATCGCCCATGGTGATCCAGTTGGAGTGGATGACTCGGCCGAGCGCTGCTGCCTCGTCCTCTCCCAGCACGGGTTCCGCGACAAGCACTCGTGCCGATCCTGTCATATCAAATGCTCCTGCCGCTCACCATCGTCTTTCGCAACGCGACGTCGTATCAGACGAGATTCGACGTTTCCAGACTGAGAGGCGACATGTCGAATGCCGGCGCGTCTTCGTCCCACTCCAAGGTCTGTGCCTTCTGGAAATCCTCGACACGTCCCACGTCAAGCCAGAAGCCGTCGTGCAGGAAGGTATGCACCGGCCGGTTTCTGTCCAGCATGAAAAACATGAGATCGTCGAAGCCGAACGGTATCCCATCCGGGATATACTGCAGCATTTCCGGTTCCATGCAGTATATGCCCATGCTGACCAGGCTGGTGAGGTTGGGCTTTTCACGGAATATAACGACCCTGTTCTCAACGTGCTCCAGTACACCAAAGTCGACACGGACTGTACGGCGTGAAACCGCTACGGTGAGGGCACTGCGGTGCTTTCGGTGAGCGGCCGAAAATGCGTTCAAATTGAGATCGGTCAGCACATCGCCGTTGATCACCAGGAATGGGCTGTCCAGTTCCTCCCGAAGCAGGCTCAATGCGCCAATCGTGCCGCGCGGCTCGCTTTCTTCAGTGTATTCAATCTTCAGGTCCCAACGCTTGCCGTCGCCGCAAAAGCTGCGTATCAAATGCGCAAGATAGCCGGTCGTGATGTAAACTTCCTGTATTCCGTTACGCCGGAGCCAACGGAGGAGCAATTCGAGAACCGGCTTGGATCCAACCGGCATCAATGGTTTCGGCAAAATATTGGTGTAGGGCCGCAGGCGCATGCCTTTTCCGCCGGATTGAATGACTGCCTTCATTTTTCGTTTCCTACGCCATCCGGACGACCGGGTCCGAGTTTATCTCACGTGCATTGCCGCATCTGCGCTCGAAGATGGACCGGGTATCACCCGCGCGTCAAATCATCCAGATGATCTAGCCCGGCCTATTTTGGTGCAACGACCAACGGAACGTCTTCAATAACCTGGCAGCTGCGCGCATCCGCGCGGCGACTTTTGTCTGTCCGCCGACATATTGTGCTGCCGCGCCGTCAGCAAATTTACAGACTTCAGGCGGCGGCCGCCAGAAGACGGGGCTGCGGCAATTACTTCATACAGGAGATTTAGTACCAAGGATCGGTCCCATTGATCCAAAGGCTAAGTAGCATTTCGATGCGAGGCAGGTCTGTTATGCGGGAACTCGCGGGGGCCTCGCTGGGCCGACCGGGAGTCGGTGTTGATCCTGAGTTGTCAGTCGGCGTTCTACCGCGCAGGAGGAAGTGCAGTTCATGGTCATCAATGGGAGAGTCGTTCCCCACGTTGTGCCGACCACGGACGATGACAAGGAATCCGCCTTTGCGCCGCCGGTGTCCGCCAGAGGTCCTGGCCATCGCGGCGTGCCGGCAGCCTTGCCGGCTCCGCGCACTCTCGTCGTTGGCGGTGTTGATCAGTACCTGCGGATTCCGTTTCTGCGCCACCTGCAGGCAGAAGGCTTCCTCGTTGCCGCGGCTGGCCCGGGCCAGCCGGAGCCGTTCCAGCGCGCCGGCATCCCCTTCATGCCCTTTGTCTTCGACAGGTTTCTCAGTCCGATCGCCGATCGGCACAGCATTCGGCAGTTGTCCGCGCTTGTTGCCGCCTGGCATCCTGACATCGTCCAGAGCTTCGATACCAAGCCGAACCTGCTGGCTCCCCTTGCGGCTCGGAATACCGAGGGCGTTGCCGTCGTGCGCACGATCAATGGCCTTGGGTGGGTATATTCGTCACGCGGGCCGGGCGCCCTGGCGCTGCGCCCGGTACAGCGGGCGCTCTATCGCTTCGCCGCTCGGTATGTAAATGCGACGGTCTTCCAGAATCATGACGATCAGAGCTTCTTCCAGCGGGCAGGACTAATGGGCCTGGGTATTGGCCGCCTTATCCCGGGCTCAGGCATTGATGTCGAAGGCTTCGAGCGAAGGCTGAAGAAATGTTCTTCGGCCGAGAGGCTACGCGCGGAGCTTGGCCTCCATGGCACCGAGATCGTCTTGACGGTGACGCGGCTCACCAGGCAAAAGGGTGTGCCGGCTTTGCTGAAGGCAGCCGCCCACATCCATAGGGTACGCCCCAGCGTTCGATTCCTGCTGGTCGGACCTCGTGAGTCGGAAGGGTATCAGGCGATATCACGGCGGCAGATCGATCAGCATGCACCCTACGTGATCGCGACAGGGCCACGTGACGACATTCCCGCATTGTTGCGGCTTGCTGACGTATTTGCCTTTCCGACGGAATATCGCGAGGGCGTTCCGCGCGTGCTGCTGGAAGCGGCCTTGGCAAAGTGCCCGATCGTCACGACCGCGATGCCAGGCTGCAGCGATGTGATCCGGGATAGTGAGACTGGATACCTGGTTCCGCCCCGCTCGCCTGACATGCTGGCAGCCAGGATTCTCGATCTACTATCGAATCGCGCGCGTGCCAGCACGATGGCTCATGGCGCCGCGACGTTTGTGAGGACGAACTTCGCACTGTCACTGACGGTAGCCCGGTACGCCGCGCTGTACCGGGAAATTCTTGCATGCCGCACGATTCCTGCAAGTGCTGCAGTGAGCTGTACCGAATCGCGTGTCGCCGAGCTTTGCCAGGGCCTGGAGAACTGAAGCATGTGCGGCATCGTTGGAATTCTGCTTGGAATGCGCGCAGGCGATCCTTCGCGGCTCGGCGTAGTCCATCAAATGGCTGAAACATTGCGCCATCGTGGGCCTGACGGAGGCGGGATCTGGCGCGACATCGCGGCAGGTGTCGCGTTCGGGCACAGGCGCCTCGCGATCGTCGATCTTTCCGCGTCCGGGCGGCAGCCAATGCTGACAGCCGATGGACGCTTCGCGATCACCTATAACGGCGAAGTCTACAACGCGAACGAAATTCGCGGCGAACTCGAGGATCTCGGTTACCGCTTCCGCGGCCACAGTGACACGGAGGTCATCCTGGCCGCTTGCGATGCCTTTGGCGTGCAGCAGGCCCTGCGGCGGTTTGTCGGCATGTTTGCCTTCGGCCTGTGGGATGCACGGGATCGGACGCTGTATCTGGCGCGGGATCGTCTTGGAAAAAAGCCTCTGTACTTCGCCGTCATTAACAACGCCCTGCTGTTCGCTTCCGAACTTCGTGCCTTGCGGATGGCGCCGGGATTCGATCCGCAGATCGATCCCGCGGCCATTGCCGCCGTGCTCGGCCAAGGCTGGGTGCCGGACTGTGATTGCGTCTGGAGCGGGGTGATGAAGTTGCCGCCCGGCACCGTTCTTACGGTTCAGGCCATGGATCTCGACAATTGTAACACTGGCGATCTCCGCAGCCGGATTTCCTGCTGGTGGTCACTTGACGAGGTTGTGCGGGACGGACTGCGGAATCCGTTGCCGGATTCCAGTACAGACGTGGACGCCGAGCTTGAACAGCTTCTGACCCGGGCCGTACGCGAACGGATGGTTGCGGACGTTCCGCTTGGCGCATTTCTTTCCGGCGGCCTTGACAGCACGACGGTGGTCGCGCTCATGCAAGCCCAGGCGTCCCGACCCGTCCGCACGTTCACCATTGGCTTTGACGATGACGAGTTCGACGAGGCCGCTGCCGCGGCAGCGGTGGCGCGGCATCTTGGTACGGATCATACCGAACTCCGCCTGAGCCCGGCCGAGGCGCAAAGCATCATTCCCACCCTGGCGAATGTGTGGGACGAACCATTTGCCGACGAGTCGCAGATTCCGACCCTGCTGGTTTCGCGCATGGCGCGCCGCCATGTGACGGTTGCGCTGTCGGGCGACGGTGGCGACGAAGCGTTCGGCGGATATTGGCGGCACATCCTGGCGATGCGCTTTGAAACGGTATTCCGCCTCCCCGGCGCCGTTCGTAGTGTGGCTGCTGGTGCGTTGCGGGCGATGGATTCGGACCGGCTGCGCGCGCTGGTCGACCATCTGCCTGGGACTGCTCTGCCAACGCATCTAAAGCGGCTGCCCAAGATGGCGCAGGTCCTGGGGGCCCCCGACGAGGACACCCTCTACGACAGGCTACTCGCACGTGGCGGCAGTACGTCGTGGACAAGTAACGGAGTCCCGCCGGGCATCCACCTGCCCAGCCTCGCCGACCGGATCATGCTGCGCGATATGCGGAGGTACCTGCCGGGCGATATCCTGGTCAAGCTCGACCGCGCGAGCATGGCAGTCAGCCTCGAAGCGCGGTGTCCGTTGCTGGACCATCGGCTGCTGGAATTCGCGTGGCGCCTGCCGATCCGTCAGAAAATTCGTTACGGCAGGGGCAAGTGGCCGCTGCGGCGCCTGCTCAGCCGCCATGTACCGGACGATATCCTGCGGCGGCCCAAGCACGGCTTCGACGTGCCTGTGGGAGACTGGCTCACCGGACCGCTCCGGCCCTGGGCCGAAGACCTTCTTACCGAAACCAGGCTGCGGCGCTACGGCCTGCTCGATCCCATGTCGGTACGGCGATGCCTGGAACGACACATGCGTGGCCAGGGTGACCACGCCTATCAGCTCTGGGCAATGCTCATGGTGCAGTCCTGGCTCGATGCGAACGTTGCGGAACCGTCGGCATGCGGTGCCGTTCCGCCGGATCCGGCCCAGGAAGCTTTCGCGCAGCCGCAACTTTGGGTGGTGCAGTGATTATGGCCGCGCCCGCCCAGTTGACTGACGTGCTGTCGGCTCTTCGTCGCCGTCGCTGGCTGATCATGACGATCAGCGCGCTCGGCACCAGTGCAGTACTCGGTGCCGCGATAGCGCTGCCGCCGCACTATACCGCGAAGGCTCAGGTCGTGGTCGAGCCCCAGCAGACGGGTCTGCTGGCCGGCCAGACGGCGATGATCATGCAAACCACGGATGAGCCCACCGTGCTGACCGAAATGACCGCGATCAGCTCGCATGATCAGTTACAGCAGGTGCTTGACAGTCTCGGCAAGGATTCCCGCTTCGGCCACATGGTCGCGCCGCCTCGGCCAGCAAAGGACCAGGGCGGTTCCTGGCATCTGCAGGACTGGCTGCCGCAGTCGCTGTTCTTCACGCCCACCAACGGCTGGCTCGACATGCGCCGGTTGGAGCGTACGCTGAAGGTTTATCAGGAAGCCGGCTCGCACGTCGTTGCCGTCAGCTTCACGGCGGGAAATCCCCGGGATGCGGCTGCGGTCGCCAATCGCGTGGTCGAACTTTATGTCGAGCGGCAGCGCGAGGCGAAGCGTGCGGCGACTGATCGCGCGTTGGCCTGGGTGACCGACCGCATTCAGGCGTTGCAGTCCGAGTCCACGCGTATTGAAATGGATCTGCAGAATTACCAGAGGCAGAATGGTCTTGCCGACACCGAGCGTTCCGGCGTCGTGGACCAGGACCTGGCGGACCTGAGCCGGCAACTGGCCTCTGCCGAGGCCAATCTCGCCACGCGACACATGCAGTTCGAGAACGCCCTGAGCCTGAAGGCCCGCGGGGCAGCCACCGATACGCTCGCCGGGCTGTTCGACACGCCTGCGCTGGCCGATCTGCGCCACAAGGAGATGGAACTGTCACAGCAACAGGTGACGATGGGCAGCACCTATCTTGCGCAGAGTCCACGGCTCCAGATCGTGAAGAACCAGCTGCAGCAGGTCAGAGAAGCGATCCAAAAGGAAATTGACCGTGGTTTTACCAATCTGATCAACAACGAGCAGGCCGCTCTCGCCGAGGTGCGTTCGATCCGGTCGCGGCTCGATAACCTGCAGCGTTCAAGCAGCGATATCAGCGTTCGGACACTGGAACGTCAGGCGACCCTGAACCACCAGCTTTACATCAGCCTGCTGCAGAGGCAGGAGGAGTTGCAGCAGCAGCGCGAGGGCCTTTCGCCCAACGTCGAGATCCTGTCGCTCGCCGCGCCCCCCGAGCGGCCCAGTTCGCCGAGCCCGATCCTGTTCGCGCCGCCGGCTCTGATCGGCTTCACCATCATCGGCTGCTTCATCGCCGTCATCCGCGACCGCCTGGACGAGACATTCCGTAGCGAAAACCAGGTAACGACTTTGCTCGGCCTGCCCTGTATCGGCGTCGTGCCGCAGGTTCGCCTGCCAGGCAACGTCCGGGTGCACGAATACCTGCTCTCCAAGCCGTTCTCGCCCTATGCCGAGGCAATCCGGTCCGTCGTCGCATCGTTGCAGCTGATGCCGGAGAGCCGCAGCGCGCCGAAGGCGATCCTGGTAACCTCCAGCCTGCCGGGCGAAGGCAAGACGACTTTGGCTGTCAGCTTCGCGGTCTACGCGGCACAGCTCGGTCGCCGGGTGCTGCTGGTCGACCTCGACCTGCGCAATCCATCGATTCCGCGGGAACTCGCCAGCCGGCTGACGACGGATGCGCCGCAACCGGGTCACGATGGACATGCGATCGTGCAGTCGATTCAGCACCTGCCTGGCCTGCATCTTGACTACCTGCCGTTGCGGCGCAGCCCGGCCACCGACCCGGTGCTGTTCGTCAACGCCCGTGTCAAGGAACTCCTCGATTCGCTGCGAGAGCAATATGACTGCATCCTGATCGACAGCGCTCCCCTATTGTCGATCACCGAGACACGCCTGCTCGCCACGATGGCCGACAGGATTCTGTTCGTCATAAAGTGGGGCAGCACCCGGCGGGACGTGGCGCGAAGCGCGATCAGCGTGCTACGCAACAGCGGAATGTTGGAGCGTGACTGCGTGAAGCTGACGAACATTGTGGTCACGCAGGTCAATCCCAAACAGCATGCGGCCTACAGTTACGTCGACCCGCCGGACCACATGCTGATCGATTCGCCGGCATCGGAGGGTCTGCAGTTTCCGCAACAGAATTCCGGCCCGTCAACCGATCAGGCGGAGCACAGGATATGAGGGATGAACCGGCCGTAGCCCGTGCCGCTCCGGACTGTCTCTTTCTGCTTCTGGAGTCGCTACGGAACCAGCGCATAACCTTCTGCTATTTCAAAAGCAGCCGCCGCATTGCCGCCGCACTGGCCGGCGATACCGATCTCGATCTGCTGGTGGCGAGGGCCGATCATGCGCGCCTGCAACAAGCTCTGCTCGCCAGCGGCTTCAAGCCGTTCGTCGCAGCGCCGAGCCGGGCCGACCCCGCGGTCGCCAGCTTCCTCGGCTTCGACGAGGCCACCGGCCGGCTGCTGCATGTGCACCTGCATTTCAGCCTGCTGCTAGGCAGTGCTTTGCTGAAAAACTACCAGTTGCCTTGGACCGATGCGATTCTCGCCAGCGCAGTGACGTGTCCCGGCCTGCCCGTCCGCATGCTCGATCCGGCAACCGAAACACTGCTGCTCGTGCTGCGCCGCAGTATCGAGCTTCGCCGCAACGATCCCGTTGTGTTGCGCAACTGGCGTGCCGTCAACGCGAAGCTGGCACTGGACCAGGAGGCGCTGGGCAGGCACGTCGACCGTGACATCCTGCGCCGCCGCACGGACGAACTGCTCGGCCCCGGCCTGGCCGACGACATCGCGGGTCTGCTCGATCGTCCAGGCGGCATGTCCCGCACGCTGCAGCGGCAAGTTCGCCGCCGTCTCTCTGCTTTTCGGCGGTACAACGCGCTCGAAGCCTGGGTGCGCGGCACCCTGCGCGCCATGTTCTGGATCCTGGGCGGCCTCAACATGCGCTATCTCCATGCCCCGCGCCCCTGGAGCCGGCGCTCGTTCGCGGGCGGCCTGATCATCGCGGTCATCGGTGTGGACGGCAGCGGCAAGACGACCCTGACCCGCTGCATCCGCAGCTGGCTTACCGCCGAAATGGATACGATGCCAGTCTATTTCGGCACGGGCGGAGGCAGGCCGTCACTGCTGCTGGCACCGCTGAAATTGCTGGTTCCGCTTGTTACCAGGCTGTTGCCGTCGCGGCCGAAAGGCTCTTCGCACGGCCGGATCTCCGATCGGCCGCCGGGCTTGCTCTACAGTGCCTTGCTGACAATGTGGGCAACGGTTCTCGCGGCCGAGAAGCGGCTGAAACTGACGGCAGCGCAACGCGCCGCCGCTCGCGGGCTCGCCGTCGTCACCGACCGCTACCCGCAGGACCGCATCGCGTCATTCAACGATGGCCCGCTGCTGCCGCGCCTGCGCGGGCTGCCCGGATGGCTGCTCCGCTTCGAGGCACGCGCCTATGCCAGGGCAAGCCAGGTCCCGCCCGACCTCGTCATAAAGCTCGAGGCGACACCAGCCGTGCTGGCCGCGCGCGAGCCTGATATGGATCGCGCCGTCATCGATGCCCGGGTCGCGGAACTGCGGGCACTGGATTTCCCCGGTTCACGAGTCGTTACGATTGACGCGACCCAGCCGCTGGCCGAAGTCATCGCGCAGGCCAGGCGCGAAGTCTGGCGCCTGCTGTGAGAGTGGATGCCGTGCAGCCATGATCATCGAACTTTTCGGCGCACCCGGTTGTGGCAAGACCACGTTCGCCCACGCCTTGGCGAAGCGACTGCGCAGAAGCGGTCATCGGGTCGAGATGCTTGCCAGTTTGCGGCCGAACGAAGGCGATACCTGTCGCGGTGCGCCCGCATCCTCCCTGGCGGCTGCAACCACGCGCCTGATCCGGCCGATCGGCCGGCTGGCGTCCGATGTGCGGCAGACGGCCCTGAACGGAACCGAACTCGGCGCCACATGGCGGCTGTTGCGGGCCATGCCGCCGCACGGCCCGCTCTGGTCGATGCGGCTGTACCGATACACGCTGCACCTCAACTGCGCATGGTCGGCGGCTCGCCGGGCGTCGCATCCGGTCCTGGTGGATCAGGGATATGTTCAGCTGCTCGGGTCGCTGGTGGTGCTGTCCGGCACCACGGACATGTTCCGAATTACCAACATGTTGCGGACGATGCCCGCACCGGATCTGCTGATCCGCCTGAAAACGCCGGATGAGACGTTGCGATACAGGCTGGCAAGGCGAATGGCCGGGCAAGGCTGGCTGGAGCGACGGCTGGAATTCTCGATCGAGGACAACTTGCGCTTCGCCGCCGTGCTGGACAGCATCTGTCCGCTGCTGCGGCAAGCGGGCCGAGAGGCGATGAATGTTTGCTCAATCGATACGAGCGCGCCGGCCAGGGTAGCGGCCCTGATCGAGGAACGGCTGGCATTGCGGCAAGGGCGCGGCGCTCGCGGCCTGAAACCCGAGGCTTGTCCCCCGCAGTCCCAGGGCGTGGCATGAGGTTACAGGCCATCAGCCGTTGGCTGCCTCCCGTGAGCGGTTTGGCACGCGGCAGCGCCACGGCATTCGCGATCCACGCCACCGGCGCCGGGCTGACCTACCTGTCCCAGCTTGCGCTGGTGCGGCTTATCGGCACGGCGTCTTACGGCATCTATGCCTATGTGCTCGGAATCATGACGCTGCTGGCCTACCTGGCGGCGCTGGGCTTCGACGTATCCCTGCTGCGTTTCATTCCGGCCTATCGGTCGCAGCAGGCCTGGGGACTGGCGCGCGGCGTGGTTCGCTATGCGGAACGGCATTCCGTCAGGGTGGGGACGGCCGTCGCCATCGCCGGCGCGCTGGCCACGGCAGCATGGCATGGCCGGTCGCCATCCGGTCATGCAGGAACCTTCGTCATCGGGTTCGGGCTGGTGCCGATCCTTGCATTGCTATGGATTCGCTGCGCCGAGGTTCGTGCCTTTGGCGGCGTGGCATCGGCGCTGCTGCCGGACAGGGTGGTCCGCGACGGGCTGCTTCTCGTCGCCATCCTGCTCGGCAGCATGTTGACGCATGGCCAGTTCGGAGCGCCTGCCGCAATGACGGCCACCCTGGTCGCCGCTGCGGCAGGCCTGACGCTGTCGAGCCTGATCGCCCGGCTAAGCCTGCCGCCGTGCGTCGCCGCCGCTCCGCCCGAGCGGGCAGTCGCCACGTGGCGGCGCACGGCCGTTCCTCTTGTTACGATCGCCATGGCTGAAGTGGCGATGAATCGAACCGGCACCCTGGCGCTGGCCTGGGCGGGTCGTCCGAGCGATGCCGGTATCTACGCGCTGGTGTTCAGCCTGACCGCCATCGTCATCCTGCCCCGGATCGCCGTCAACGCACAGTTCGCCCCGATGGTAGCCGATCTTGTTGCGCGCAGCGACCGAATCGGTCTGCAGAGGCTGCTGAACCAGGCGACGCTATGGACCATACTGGGCGCGACCGGCATCGCCTGCGCCGTGCTGATGGTGGCGAGGACTCTGATGCTGCGCTGGCTTGGCGCCGACGGCCTGGCCGGGGTGCCGGTGCTGACCGTGCTGCTGGCTGGGCAGGTCGTGGCCAGCAGCGTCGGATCGCAACTGTTTCTTCTGACCATGTCCGGAAATGAGGCGCTGGCTGCGACGATCATGGCCGTCATCGCCGCCATGGGCCTGGGCGTCAGCGTCCTGGCGGTGCCGTATTACGGCCTGTTGGGAACTGCCGTGGTATCCGCGGTAGCCCTGGTCGGCATGAACGCCGCCATGGCGCTGCTGGTCTGGCGCCGCCTGGGGTTGCTGCCGGGATTTGTCGGGTTCCTGCCGATCTGGGGCAGGGGCATCGGACCGGCACGGAACGCGGGCGCAGCACCGGGTTCCGGAGGCGAAACGTGGTAGTCGGCGTTGCCAGGATCCCGGCTGCCGGAGGACATGCGGCATGAACGGCGACATCCTGCTTGCCTGCGGACTGCTGCTGTCCACCGCATCGCAGCTGCGGATCGGATCGTTGCCGATTGGCCCTGGTGAATTGTGCCTGGTGGCCTGGCTGGGGCTGCGGGTGCCGGCCTTGATGTTGCAACGCCGCTTGTCCTTCTCGCCCGCCTTTCGCCGTATGGGGGTGTTCTGGCTGTGCCTCTCGCTGTCCCTGGCACTGGGTACGCTGACCGGGCTTACCAAGGGCGAAGACTATGATCCCAGCTGGTTCCTGCACGACCTGATGGCCTATCCGCTGCTGGCCGTCGTCGCCTGCATGATGGTCATCGGACCGCAGGCGGCTGAACGGCTGCAGCGTGTCGCTGGGATGGCGACCGACATGGGCATCGTGTCGCTCTGCCTTCTGCTGGCGCTGGGCGCGGGGATCGTGACGATCCCCGGCATGGATCCCTGGTTCTGGGAACGCTTCCGCGGCTGGTCGGACAATCCCAACCAGCTCGCGGTGCTGACGCTGGGTCTTGTGCTGATCGCGCTGCATGTTGTTGAAACGGCACAAACCCTCGGGCGGTGGCTGCGCGGCATGATCTGTCTTGTGCTCGCGATCTGGGTCGGCCGCCTGTCACAAAGCGACGGCTGTACGTTCGCGATGATCGGGGCCGCGATGATCTTCATCGCGGTCAAGCTGCGGGTCTGGCTGTTCCTGCAGCAACCGAAGCGCGCCCTCCGTTCGTCCGCTGCCTGGATCGCCGTGTTCAGCCTGCCGTTCGTCGTGGCCGCGGGGGTCCCGCTCATGCTGTCGTCGCCCGACACCGCAACGACGCTCGCCGCGAGCCTGGAGAAGGGGGGCGGAAAATACGCGTCGCAGGAAGCCGAATTGCGGTTCGCCCTGTGGCGCCAGGCGCTGCGGCGAGGCCTTGAATCCGCCATGCTGGGCCTTGGCCCCGGTCCGCACCTGCAGATGCCGAGCGAGATCGCGGCGGACCACGTCGCGGGATTGGATCAGCGCGACAACATGCAGTCACCGACGCAGGGCGCGGCAGCCAATTACGAAGCGCACAACACTCCGCTGGACTTGCTGACCCAGGGCGGGCTGATTTTGGTGATCGCCTTCTTCTGGCTGCTGTTCGTTGCGTTGCGTGGGGTCTATGATGGGCGATACGCCGGCCTGACCGCGATGCTGTGCGGCCTGACGCTATTCAGCCTGACAGGCCTGATCGTCCGGCATCCGCTGGTCTGGTTCGCCATCGCGATCTGCCTTGTCTTCGGCGACCGGGCGGCACCGGGGACGGCGGGGGGGCAAAGCCTTGCAGGACCGGTGCAAATGTCAAACAAGATGGCAATTGCCAGAGCAAAACGGAGGAAGGCATGACCGTGCGCAATTTCGACGAGCGGACTGTACGATCTTTTGGTGCCGAATGGGCGCATTTCGACCAGGGCCGGCTGGCGCATGAGACAAAAACCGAAGCTCGCTTCAACGAATATTTTGGAATCTTTCCCTGGAGCACCCTGCCCGCGGCTGCGGTGGGCGCGGACGTCGGCTGCGGCAGTGGCCGCTGGGCTGCACTGGTTGCGCCGCGGGTCGGACAGTTGCACTGTCTGGATGCCAGTTACGAAGCGTTGGATGTGGCGCGCCGCAACCTGGCCTGGGCGCATAATTGCACCTTCCACCACGCCAGTGTGGACGCAATGCCGGTCGAGCCTGGCTCCCTCGATTTTTGTTACTCGCTTGGGGTGCTGCATCACGTGCCGGACCCCGTGGCGGGAATCCGGTCGTGCGTGGCGCTGTTGAAACCCGGCGCTCCGCTCCTGCTTTACCTCTATTACGCCCTGGACGACCGTCCGGGGTGGTACCGCGCCATCTGGCGCGGCGCAGACCTGGTACGCCGCATCATCGCGCGGATGCCGCTTCGACCCAAGCGCCTGGTCACGGACGTCGTTGCGCTGTTTGCGTACTGGCCGCTGGCGCGGTTTGCGGCGTTGGTCGAATTGCTCGGTGGGAATCCTGCCAACCTGCCGCTGAACTGGTATCGCGACAAGACGTTCTACACCATGCGGACCAATGCACTCGATCGATTTGGAACGCCAATCGAACACCGCTTCACTCGGCACGAAATCGAGACGATGCTGCGGGAGGCCGGGCTGACGGAGATAAGGTTCTCCGATGCGCAGCCGTTCTGGTGTGTCGTCAGCCGGCGCGGGGGCCCGCACTCGTCGGTCTGAGGAATTTCGATGACGAGAGCGACGCAGATGGTCGGGTGGCCGGCACGGGGATTGCCGTCGCGGTGGGGCCGGATTGCTGCCCTGCTGGTGCTGGGGCTTTGGCTTGTTCCCGGGCGGACCGCGGCAGCCCCGCCCAGGACGACGCTGCATTATGCACCAAACCATAATTTTGCCCTGGATGGGACGTTCCTGCCGGCAAAGGCCGGATTCAATCTGGCCGATGTCTCGGGGCCGAACGATTTCCGTCACCTGCGCCCCGGCAACAGCGCGCTGATCTGGATCGGCCGGTGCAACGGCGTGGATGAGTCGTTTGTACGGCTGATGCAGACATTCTCCGGAGTCACCAATCTGTTCGGCTTCATGCTGATGGACGATCCCGATCCCCGCTTGCTGGCCAAGGTCAGCAACCCATCCCACGCTTGTCCCGTCGACAATCTGCGAGCGGAAGTGGACTGGATCCACGCGCACTTTGCCGGCGCGAAGGCCGTGATCGTGCTGATGAACATGGGCAGTGCGTCACAGCCATCGTTCAAGGACACTTACGAGCCAAGCAACTCGCACGTGGACCTGTTCGGCCTCGCGGCGTATCCGTGCCGCACGGACCTGGGGGGCTGCGACTACGATATCATCGACCGCTATGTTGGCGCCGCGTCCGAAGCGGGAATATCATCGGACCACGTGGTCCCGATCTACCAGACCTTCGGCGAAGGAGACTGGGTTGCGGGCACCGGGCGGTACATCATGCCCGACGCGACGCAGGAGACGGCGATTCTTTCGCGTTGGCACCAACTGGTCCCGGCTCCGGACATGGACATGGCATATAGCTGGGGCTCGCAAAGGGGCGATCGCGCCTTGGAGAATTCGGCCGAGCTTCAGGCGATCTTTGCCAAGCATAACACCACCACGGCAAACGAGCTGGTGCCGTAGCGGCGTCGGCGGCGTACCATCGGCAACGGGCGAAACAGGAGAAACGCCTTGTGCCCAGGCGGTGCTCGGCGCGACGCTTCCGGAAACGTTCGTCGGCCGGCTGGCCTGCATGATTCGCGGCGTGGCATAAATGATATCCGTGTGGCTCTGCGGCTACATGCGGGTTCGGCCAGTGATTGTCATCGGCTGTGACGGTACCAATCTACCCGAGCAGTGCGCAAACCCCCGCATCGTGGCAACCGGATTAAACGGTTATGGGATCCGTACCACAGAGTGGCTGAAGTGCGCTAGTGATGCAGGGGTGAGGGATGCCAGTTACCGCTGATCACGGACGATAACATGTGAAATATTCGCTCCTTCGGTCGGATTTCATATTCACGAGATCACACTTATGCTAACCGGCGTGCAAGTCTAAGGGAGTTCACTGACTGATTGCGCTGATACTGTTCCGACCCTGACTGCCTGAGGTTGCGTGGTGGCGGAGGGTTCTTCCCGTACCACTCGTCGCAACGGCAATGGCAGACACAGCGGCGGGCGAAGGCCGGGTGATTTAATCCATATATTGGCCGGCTGGCAATATCGCCAGCCCGTACGAGGGATGTGCGGACTTATCTGTCGGTGCCGCACCAACACCTCGCCCCCGATCTGACCCGCCAAACTGCCAGCAGTCCCGACGCCGTCCCATGGTCGCCGTTCACGGCAATAAGCCGTGAGGCGCCCGGGAGTCATTGTAAACTAGCAACGGAAGACTCTGTAATGAGTAATGTCTACTCCGGGCCGACGACAACATTGCACTATGGGCCCAATGGCAACTTCAACGGCAACACCTACGCGCCGGGCGCGGACGGCTTCAACCTGGCCGACGTCAGCAGCGCCAGCACATTGTCGATACTGCCAACGGGCGTGAAGGCACTGGTTTACCTCGGGATGACGGGCGGGGTCACTCCGGCATTCGAGACCGCTGTGCAGTCGTTTCTTAAACAGCCACAGGTCTATGGCTTCTTCCTGGCAGACGAACCCATCCCGGGCGAGGTTTCCGCGGCCAATCTGAAGGCTGAGTCAGACTACATTCATCAGGTCGATCCCGGCGTCAAGACATTCATTACGGAATATAATATCTCGACGCCACAGAATCCGTCGTACGCCTTCACGCCGGCCAACACCGACATCGACCTCTATGGACTGGATCCCTATCCGGTCCGGCCGGAGTTTACCGGTGGCGTCGATTACGGCGTGATTACCGCCGCGGTGAACGCTGCCGAAGCGGCGGGCATTCCACAGGCGGATATCGTTCCCGTCTACCAGGCATTCGGCGCCTCGTCGGGTGCCTATAGCAGCTGGAGCGTGCCCACCCCTGCGCAGGCCGAGCAAATGCTGGCGACCTGGGGATCAGTCGTGCCCAACCCGGCATTCGACGTCGCCTACTCATGGGGCACCCAGGACGGGGACACGGCGCTGGCCACTGACCCGCAGCTGGCCCAGGTGTTCGCCAATATGTTCGCCTCCGAGACCGGAAGCAGCAGCGGCGGCGGTGGCAGCGGCGGTAGCGGCGGCGGTAGTGGCGGCAGCGGCACCAGCGGAAGTATCTCGGTTACGGACAACACCACGCATGCCACCACCCTGATCAAGACGACCGGCACACAGACCGTTGGCAGCGGCACGTTCAGCCTGACCGCGACCAGTGCCTCCGCGAGCCTCGGAAGTGATTCCTTCAACATAACGTTCACCAACGCCGGCAGCGTCACCCTGACGGCCGGCAGCGGCACCACCACCGTGTCGCAAAACGCCGGGGCCGGCGTCTTTACCGCCGGATCTGGCTCGCTGACGGTGACCGGAGCGAGCAATGCATCGGACACCTACAAGTTCATGTCCGGCGCCGGGAAGCTGACGATCGAGGACTTCTCGACGGCGAAGGGCGATACGTTGGATGTGGCCCGCAGCCTGCATCGTGGATTCCACGAAACGTCCGACGGCAACGGCGGCACGTTGCTGGTGTTCCCACAGGCGGGCACCGGCCATACGATCGATCTTGTCAAGGTTTCATCCCTGCCAACCAGCGCCATTCATTTCATCTCATAGGGTAATGTCAGCCCGACCGAACGGCGAGGCGATCGGGCTGACGAAAACAGCTTGCCGAACATGAGCCGGAACGCTTCCACCCGGCGTGCAAGCGCGCGGTGGCGACTGGCGGAACGCCAGCACAAGGTGCCTGTCCCGTATGCCAGGGCATGCAGGTGCCATGACGCCCGTGCGCGCATTCCGATGCTCCCGCTTGCCGCATGGCGCGCTGGCCGACTCCGGCAGGATGCCATCAGACCGTATAGCCGAGACGATGGATCACCGGCTGAAGAATTGGAATCACCGATTCCAGCTGCGCCAGGTAGTTTCGATAGCGGAAGCGCGAGCGGCTGTACAGTTTCTCGGCCACCTGCGCATAGCTGGCCGTGCGGGCATAGCGGCGATTCTCGTGAAAGCGCAGGCAGCGGTCATCGAACGGCTCGCCGATGAACCCCAGCATGCGCCGGACGCTGGCCTCCTGGCAATCGACAATATCCTCGTAACGAACCGGCAGATAGCGCAACGTCATCTCATGCCGGTAGTGGTCCACCAGGTCCATGACCAGCACATAGTGCCGCGCCGCCGTCTCCAGCTCGGACGCACAGAAGAAGCCGTGCGTCAGCCGGTTGGCGAATACCGAGAGCACCACATCCAGCGGATGCCGCAGCACATGGATCAGCGGCGCGGCGGGAAACAGCAGCGCGATCAGGCCCAGGTGCATTTCGTTCAGCGGCATCTTGTCGGTGAACCAGGCCGCTTCCGGTTCGACGAAATCGCGCTGGCGCACCTTGTCGAAATAGTAGTCCCGGAAGCTTTCAAGCCCCCGGCAATGATCCGCCATCCACAGCTCGGACAGGGCCTCGGGGTAGCCCAGGGGACTGTCGAAGATGCGCGGCATGATCGCGGCGATTTCGTTGATGAACGGCAGTTCGTCGCCGGCGGAAATCCGCGGGTGCGCCGACAGGGTCTGCTCCACCAGGGTGGTGCCGGACCGCGGGAAGCCAAGGATGAATATCGGCTGCGGCAGCGTATCGAGACCGGCGGCGCGCGGCAGGATGCCGATCCGCCTTGCGGTGAAGAAGCGCCTGAGCCTCTCTGCCAGTTGCCCGGCCTGCTCGGCCTGATAGCACTCGCCGGTTTGCAGGCGGGCGAGCCGTTTGCCGGCCTCGAATGCGGCGAACGCTTCGTCGTAACGGCCCATCTGGTCCAGCAGCGCCCCCTGTTCCAGCAGTTCATTCGGACCCAGCTCGCCGGTGCGGCTGGTTCCCGCGATGCCGTTCAGCACCTCCAGCGCCTGCTCGTAGCGTCGCATGCGGCCGAGCAGCACCGCGCGGGCCAGCCGTAGCCGCGGGTCATCCGGGAACAGCCTCTCGGCCCGGTCCAGGATAACGCTCGCCCTGTCGAACTGCCGATCGGCTTCCTCCAGGCGGGCCCAGCCGAGCAAGGTCTGCGGCACGTCCGGGGCACTGGCCACTGATTCCTCATAGAGTTGGCGTGCCGCCTGCATCTTTCCCTGATTCTTCAGGTTCCAGGCCAGGTTCGCGAGCAGGATCGGATTACGCATCCCGGACAGCGCCAGCGCGCGGCGATAGTGATGCTCGCCTGGCTGGGGCTTGTGCGCCTCGGTCAGCACCATCCCCATCAGGTTGTGCGCCTGGGCATTTTCCGGTGCGATCCGCACGGCATTGCGGGCCTGGAGTTCGGCCTCGACCAGGCGGCCGTCATCCAGCAGCAGCAACGTCAGTTCGTTGGTTGCCTGGAAGTCGTTCGGATCGAGCGCAACGAGGCGGCGAATCAGCGCTTCGGCCGCGCTTCGCTGCCCGCCGGCCTTGCGGATTTCATACAACAGGCGCAGCGCGTCGCGCTCAACCGGAACCAGCTCCAGCACATCCAGGCAGAGACGTTCCGCTGTCGGTCTGTCTCCGTTACGATGGGCCTGGACCGCACGCTGCACCAGCGGAACGAGGTGGCGGAGCGAGTCGGGCAGTGGCGGCGTCGTGGACGACAAGGCGCAGCAACTGCTGTACCGAAGTCCGCTGTCGCATGGGCAGAGGGAATTCGGATCCATGGCGTCAGGCCGGGTCTGGCCTGGTCATCAGGCAGGAGAAGCGCATGCGGCCATCATGCCACGGATCCAGCCATGATGGCACCAATGTCCCGGACCGCACGACTCAGGCGTGCTTGATGAGCGCACCGCTCGCACCGTCGGAAGCGATTTGGAACGCCCCCGAGCCCAGGCTGGATGTCTGGAACAGCAACGACGCCGCCTGGCTCGTGGTGTTGGTGATCTGCAGCAGGCCGCTCGTGCTGTTGAAATTAAGCGTCGCCCCGGCCGCGGAGAAGTTCTTAAGGTCAACCGCGGCGGACGCGAAATTTTCCAGCAATGGCCCGGTGTAGCCTGCCGTTCCGCTGCCGGTGCCGAAGGATCCGGTATTATCGATCAGCAGGTCGCTGCCAGAACCAAAGCTGATCTGGGTGTTCGTTCCAAGTGCGACCGCGACCTCCAGGCTTGCCGACCCGCCAAGCTGGAATATGCCGGTGCTGCTTGAATCGATCGCAGAACTGACGTCCAGCGAGCCGGTGATTGCGAGACTGCCGTCGTTGAGGACATTTGCCGCAGTATCGCCGCCCGTCAACGTCCAGTTTGCGCCCGAATCGACCGCAACGTTGCTGAAGTTGGCGAAACTGCTGCCGCCGATGCCGGTGATCGTGCCGCTGCCGTTTGCGGCAAGCTCCAATGTGTTGCTGCCGGAACCGCCGACAACGGCGCCGCTGAACGCGGCTCCTGGATCGACGATCAGCCGATCGGCGCCACTGTTGCCGAACATGACGGCATCGAGCCCGCCGGAGATGGTCCCGGCGTTCGTCACGGTGCCGGAACTTCCGTAGACCGCGACGCCGAAGCCGGCGCTGGTGATCGATCCGCCCGCGGCGTTCGTGACGCTGCCGCCTCCGGTCAGGTCGATGCCGATGTTGTTGCTGCCGGCAATCGCTCCGGCGTTGCTGACTGTCCCGGTTCCGCCGGTAACAAAAATGCCGAAGCTGGCGCCGATGATCGATCCGCCCGCGAGATTCCCGACCGTGCCGCCGTTCTCAAGGTCGGCCCCGGTGCCGCCGGTCGCGGTCGCGCTGATGCTGCCAGCATTTGTCAGCGCCCCGGCGCCGCCTTGGACAATCACGGCGGTGACCGGGCTTGAGATCGATCCGCCGGCATTGTTGGTCACGCTGCCGCCGGCCTCGAGGACCACGCCGTGCGGGCCGGAGATGTTGCCGGCATTGGTGATGGTCCCGGCGCTGCCGGTGACGAAAATGCCGTCCTGGCTGCCGGAAATCGAGGCCCCGGCGCTGTTCGTGACGATCGCGCCGGCCTCGAGATCGGCGCCGGCGCCACCCGCGCCACTGATGCTGCCGGCGTTGTTGAGGGTCACCAACTGCCCGGCAGAGAAGATGCCGGAGACACCGCCCGAGATCGTCGCCGTTGCAACGTTCGTTATGTTGCCGCCATCGGCGAGTTCCACGCCAATGCTGCTGGTTCCCTTGACAGTGCCGCTGTTCGAGACTGTGCCAGCGGCGCCTGAGGTGAAGATGCCGGTCCCGCCGGTGATCAGGCCGCCTGTGTTGTTGGTGATGCCGCCGCCGTCGCCAAAATCAATGCCGGCGCTGTTGCCGCTGATCGTCCCGGTGTTGGTGACCGTCCCTGCGCCCTTGTATTCGGCATAGACGCCGCTGCTGCCGCCGGTGATCGAGGCACCCGCGGCGTTGGTGACGCTGCCGCCGACGCCCAGCGCGACGCCGTCATAGGTACTGCCCGAGATGATTCCGGAATTGGCGACGCTGCCGGTGGCGCCGGTAATGAAGATACCGAACAGGCTCGCCGCAATCGATGCTTTCGCATTGTTCTGAACGCTGCCGCCGGCTTCGAGATCGGCGCCGGCGGCACCGGTGGCGTTGAGGCTGCCCGAGTTGACGATGCTTCCAGCCGTATTGCTGAAGAAGACGGCTGCCGAAGTACCCTTGATGGATCCGGTATTGGAGACGAGGCCGCCGGCCGTCATCAGGATACCTGTTTGCGCACCCGTGATGCCGCCAGCGTTGGTGACCGTGCCGGACGCGCCGGTGATGAAGACGCCGGCGCCCTTGGTACCGGTGGCCGCAATGGTCCCACCGGCATTATTGGTGACAGTGCCACCGGAAAATTCGGCTACTCCATCGTCGACGGATGCGATGACGCGGCCGGAGTTGACGATCGTGCCCAGGCCGCCCTGGGTGATAACACCATCCTCGCCGCCCAGGATCGCACTGGTGTTGGTGACGCTGCCGCCGCGGCCAAGCCCGACGCCATAGGCACCGCCGTTGATGGTGCCCTTGTTGGTAATGCTTCCGGACGCCCCGGTCACATAGATGCCCGCGCCGACGGACAGGCCGCCGCCCACGGTGCCGGTTGCGGAAATGGATCCGCCCGCGGCAATCGTTACGTTACCTCCGGCATTCAGCCCCAGGCCGTCAATGCCAGATATGAAACCCGAATTGGTGACGCTGCCCGAGCCGCCAAGCTTGATGCCGTAGCCCGCGGCCGAGGTGACCGTGCCGGAATTTCCAATGGTCCACGTCGTGCCAGACGGCGCATCGACACCGTCAACGCCTTTACCAGTGGAGGTAACCTTGCCTGTGGGTGTGATCGTAAGTGGATTGTCGGTGCTGCGGAGAACGACCGGCCCGGTGACGGAGGTTGTGATGGTCCGGCCGTTCGTCACCGCCAATGATTGGTTGAGCGGGGTCTGTATCCGCAGCGGAGAAGTGACCGGCGGTGCCGGCGGATGAGCCGCCAGGACCGGAGGCCGATGATGCTTCAGATCAATCGGTGCAGGTTTCGGCGGCCCGGGTGGCGGCGCCGCAGGCCGGACGCCGGCAAATGGACGAATGCTGCTGGCGACGAGCGGGGTTGCCATCCAGGCCCTCATTGATGGAAAACAGCGAATCCGTTTCTAGCCTGACGGAGCGCCTTCTTTGTTTAGCACGGCCACCATGAAATCAAAGCCGGATAAGGATTTAGACCAGAGGGTTTAGAACGTTCCGAACAAGGATACGGCGCGCACCATCCATCTTCAGAGGCGCGCGCCGAGGCAGTAAAGTTGCCTGGCTCGCGGAACCAGGCCCGGAACTTGCTTAATGCGCAATGGCTTCGGGATCTTCCGCGGTCTATTGGACCGGCTTCGGGCCACCGTCGCGGCGGCGGCATGCGGCTGTCTTTGCGGATCACGTCTCCGCGCAAGCAGCCGCAATCAGGATTCGCGACCGCGACTCCGGATCTGCCGACCGCCACGGCAAGAGACCGGGTCTTCCGGAAACGGGGCAGCCAAATCACTGATCCATCACCCCGAAGGACACCGATACCGCACGCGGCGCGTGCGGCTGGTCATTGATGCGTGGTGCCTTGCTATGGCTCTACCGGACGCTACTGAACTCTGCATACTATTCGATAATCTGGCTGAAGTCGAGGCCCGAGGAAACTTCCAACGGTCGCGACTTGAACCTCGCGGCGGCGATGACGGCTTCCGTGCGGTTCTGGACGTTCAATTTGCGGATTATGTGATGGACGTGAATTTTTACGGTACTGAGTGACATTCCAAGCTGCCGGGCAATCACCTTGTTGGGCATCCCAACCTCCAGCAACTGCAGCACGGCCTGCTCTCGAGCGGTGAGCGTCTGAAGAACGACCGGGCGCTCCAGGCTTATCTGCGATGACTTCGTCGTGGGAAAGCCTCTCCCGGCAATGCCGCCGTGCGGAATATAGGTTCCCCCTGCGATGACGAGCTGAAGCGCTGCCGCCGCAACTTCGGCGCTTTCGGAGGTGGGGATGTAGCCCCGCAAGTCAAGCCGATTGACAAGGTCCAGGGCTCGGTCTGCATCCTCTGGATCGATCAAGACAACAACAGGCGCCGAAGCGCGTCGACTCTGCTGGGCCGAAACCTGCTTCTCGATCCATTTTGTGTTCCAGCCTGGACGGCTGGCATCTATGAGAACAGCCGCCGGAGAGAAGGCCGCTTCATCGGAAACCGGCATGCACTGTTCGCTGCAGCAGGTCGTGAGCCATATGGCAACGCACTCGCGGATGAAGCCCCTTTGGGCGAGCACCACCACCCCGCCTTTCTGTCTTATATCAATCGTTTCCACACCGGCTGGCGACAAGTTCGTGTCCTCCGGTCCAGGCAGCCTGATTATAGTTTTCATTCCGGTTTCTTCCCAGAATCCGTCGCTAATCTTATGCACCGATCAGTATCAGCAGCCGCTTTCTGGCGTCTTTTCAACGCCGCCCATTCAATGCATGGAGAAATTTTTTGGGGCTAATTAAACCCATTACTGCATCAGACTAGAATCTGCCCGAGGACCGACAAGTTGAAGTTACCCTAACGACGGTTGCCCTCTGTTCATAGCACAACGTGTGCAGGGAGGCCATTTATGACACATTTGTGACTCATTTTTTCGGCTTTCGCACTGGCCGTACAATTTTCCGAAAGCCAGAACACGGATTCGTGCCATACCGATGCAAATCGCTAGCGATAAAATCAACGTCCGCCAGAAATCCTGATTCATGACATATTCACTGCAGACTACAAACATTCCCAGAGGCTGGAGAGGATTTACAAGAATGACCGATTTTGAACTTTGTTGTCAACATCTGTAATGTGCAACGGCGGCGCGTCATGTCATGAGTTGAGCGGCCTCGATTGTGTTGTTGTAGTTGTCGCCGCCCGCGGGCGATCTTGTGGCCGACGCTCTGCGAACGATGATGGCGGCGACCTCCGAGGCTAAAGAGCGTCCCCTCGTTCCGCTCGGTGGCGTGCAGGCCGCTAATTCAGCAGCCAGAGTCACCCCCATCTGGGATTGGCGAAGTTAGCGTGATGGCTTTGGGTGAAGCGGCTTTGTTGTTCGACGGCAGTTCTACAGCAAACCGCAGAGGCTCTTATTGGGCTCCAGGGTGGTGATCTGCCTCACCCGACCAAGCCACCGATCAGGGCGCCGAGCAGAGCTTTGCCGCGGCGACGGACGTTGTGCACGAACTGGAAGAAGCCGAGATACAGCGGC
>NZ_NHRY01000174.1 GCF_002937115.1 Rhodopila globiformis
CGCCGGATGCATTCCTCGATCGGCACGTCGACGAACACCTCGACGAACGCCTCCGTCCCCACCATGTCGCGCACCAGCGCGCGCTCGGACTCGAACGGGGAAATAAAGCAGCAGATCACCACCAGCCCCGCCTCGACGAACAGCTTCGCCACCTCCCCCACCCGGCGGATGTTCTCCACCCGATCGGCCTCGGTGAAGCCCAGGTCGCGGTTCAGCCCGTGCCGCAGGTTGTCGCCGTCCAGCAGCATCGTGTGCAGTCCGCGCGCGTGCAGCGCCTTCTCCACCAGGTCCGCGATCGTCGACTTGCCCGACCCGGAAAACCCGGTGAACCACACCACCCGCGGCGTCTGCTGCATCAGCCGCGCCCGCGCCGCCTTGTCGATCGCATGATGCTGGCGGTGGATATTGGTCGCCCGCCGCAGCCCGAACGCAATCATCCCGGCCCCCGCCGTCGCATGCGTCGCCCGGTCGATCAGGATGAACGAGCCGGTGCGCCGGTTCTCGCTGTACGGATCGAACGCCACCGCCCGCGCGGTGGAAATGTTGCAAAAGCCGATCTCGTTCAGCCCCAGGGTGCGGCCGGGTCCGTTCTCCAGCGTATTGACGTCGATCGTGTGCTTCAGCGTGGTGACCGAGGCCGGCGTCTCGGCCGAGCCGATGCGCATCAGGTACGACCGCCCGGGCAGCATCGCCTCCTCGCTCATCCACAGCACGTGCGCGGCGAACTGGTCAACGCAGGCCGGCCGCGCGTCGGGATGGCTCAGCACGTCGCCGCGGGTGACGTCGACCTCGCTGGCCAGCACCAGCGTCACTGCCTCGCCCGGCAGCGCCCGCTCGCGCTCGCCGTCGAACGTGACGATCCGCGCCAGCCTCGCGGTGACGCCGGAGGCCGCCACCACCAGGTCGTCGCCAACCCGCACCTGGCCGGACGCCACGGTGCCGCTCAGGCCGCGGAAGTCCAGGTTCGGCCGGTTCACCCACTGCACCGGAAAGCGGAACGGCTGCGCCGCCAGGTCACGCGCGACGTCCACCGTCTCCAGGTGCTGCAGCAAGGTCGGCCCGTCGTACCACGGCGTCCGCGCCGAGCGGGTGGTGACGTTGTCGCCATAGCGCGCCGACAGCGGCACCGGGCAGATCGCGGCGAACCCCAGCGCCTTGGCGAAGCCGACGTAGTCGGCGACGATCTGGTAGAACACGTCCCCGGCGAAATCCACCAGGTCCATCTTGTTGACCGCCAGCACCACCGAGCGGATGCCCAGCATGGAACAGATAGTGCTGTGCCGCCGGGTCTGCGTCAGGATGCCCTTGCGCGCGTCGACCAGGATCACCGCCAGCTCCGCGGTCGAGGCGCCGGTCGCCATGTTGCGGGTGTACTGCTCGTGGCCCGGCGTGTCGGCGACGATGAACGCCCGCCGCGGCGTGGTGAAATAGCGGTAGGCGACGTCGATGGTGATGCCCTGCTCGCGCTCCGCCTCCAGCCCGTCGACCAGCAGCGCGAGGTCGACGTCTTCCCCCAGCGTGCCGTGCCTGCGGCTGTCGCGCGCCACCGCCGACAGCTGGTCCTCGAAGATCAGCTTCGAGTCGTACAGCAGCCGCCCGATCAGCGACGACTTGCCGTCGTCGACCGAGCCGCAGGTCAGGAAGCGCAGCAGCTCCTTCTCCGCCGCCGGCGGGGCGGACCCGGCGTCCAGGCCGATGGGCATGTCAGGCATCAGAAATACCCCTCGCGCTTCTTGCGTTCCATCGAGCCCGCCTCGTCGTGGTCGATCAGCCGTCCCTGCCGTTCCGACTGCCGCGAGGCCAGCATCTCGGCGATGATGTCGTCGACGGTCGCGGCCTCGGATTCCATGCCGGCGGTCAGCGGGTAGCAGCCCAGCGTGCGGAAGCGCACCCGCAGCATCGTTGGCTGCTCGCCCGGGTCCAGCGTCAGCCGCTCGTCGTCGACCAGGATCAGCTGGCCCTGGCGCCGCACCACCGGGCGGGGCCTGGCGAAATACAGCGGCACCACCGGGATTTCCTCGGCGGCGATGTACATCCAGATGTCGGTCTCGGTCCAGTTGGACAGCGGGAACACGCGGATCGACTCGCCGCGGGCGATGCGGGCGTTGTACAGGTTCCACAGCTCCGGGCGCTGGTTGCGCGGGTCCCAGGTGTGCTGCGGCGTGCGGAACGAGAAGATCCGTTCCTTGGCGCGGCTTTTCTCCTCGTCGCGCCGCGCCCCGCCGAACGCGGCGTCGAACTGCCACTTGTCCAGCGCCTGCTTCAGCCCCTCGGTGCTCATCACCTGGGCATGCACGGTGGGGCCCGACGCGATCGGGTTGATGCCGCGGCGCAGCCCGTCCTGGTTGGTGTGCACGCGCAGCTCGATGCCCAGCTTGGCGGCGAGGATGTCGCGGTAGACGATCATCTCGTGGAAGTCCCAGGTCGTGGCGATATGCAGGAACGGGAACGGCGGCCGGGCCGGGAAGAACGCCTTGCGCGCCAGGTGCATCATCACCGTGGAGTCCTTGCCGATGGAATACAGCAGCACCGGATTGCGGAACTGCGCCACCACCTCGCGCATGATCTCGATCGCCTCGGCCTCCAGCCGGCGCAGGTGCGGCGACAGGCGGCGCCCGCGCGGGGCGCCGTCGGCCTGGGCGACATAGCGGGCGATGGCGGCCTCCAGCGGGGTGTCGGCGGTCTGGCGGAACGCCATCGCCCCGGCCGCGCCGCCTGGCACAGGCTCGGTCATGGTCGCGGATGAGGCCGGCATGGGTGACACTCCATCGAAACAAAGGCGCAACGGGCGGGCCGCGGCGCGGGTCTCAGATGACCATCCGCGACCCGGCCATGGCCATGGTCACGGCCAGGATGGTGCGCAGGGCGAACTCCGGCAGCCGCGACGACAGGACGCTGCCGATGATGATGCCGGGAACCGAGCCGCTGAGCAGCGATCCCAGCAGGCCCCAGTCGATCGAGCCGAGCATCCAGTGGCCGAGCCCGGCCAGCAGGGTCAGCGGCACCGCGTGGGCGATGTCGGAGCCAACCAGGCGGGCGATCTTGATGTGCGGATACAGCAGGATCAGCACCGTGGTGCCGATGGCGCCGGCGCCGACCGAGGTCATGGTGACGAGGAACCCCACCAGCGCGCCGGAGGCGACGGTCATCGCCGCCTGCCGCCGCGGCGACAGCTGGGTGGTCCAGCCGGCCGAGGCGCGCACCAGGCGGTTCCTCAGCAACAACGTTATCGCGGTGCAGATCAGCGAGATCCCCAGCACGTCCGAGATCACCCGCTGCGCCGCGGCGTTGTGCAGGTCGACCTGCGACAGCAGCAGGATGGTCAGCACCGTCGCGGGGATGCTGCCGGCGGCCAGCGTGCGCACGATGCGCCAGTCGACCGTGTCATGGAAGCCGTGCACCAGCGAGCCGACCGCCTTGGTGAGCGAGACCTGCAGCAGGTCGGTGCCGACCGCGACCGAGGGATGGATGCCGAACAGCAGCACCAGCAGCGGCGTCATCAGCGAGCCGCCGCCAACCCCGGTCAGCCCGACCAGCATGCCGATGCCAAAGCCGACCGATGGGTAGACC
>NZ_NHRY01000175.1 GCF_002937115.1 Rhodopila globiformis
CTGAACCGGCCACTTTAGTGGCCAACTGAACCCGGGACCGCGTTAGCGGTCCCGCTTGCCGCTTTGAGCGGCTCACACTCAACGGGCCGCGTCAGCGACCCGCCCGGCCGCTTTGAGCGGCCAACACCATAAAGCCCCCGGCTCTGCCGGGGGATATTTACTACGTTGATTGACACCGATGTGGCACCCGCATAAGACGCATAAGTGTTGGAACACACCTTTCTCTAACAGTCACGACGACCGGGACCCCAGCGCTTATCGCCGGCCACGTGAATCCAGCGCTTGCACGAACCGCCCGATGCCCGCCAGGGCAGATGCGAGGAACAAAAAACATGATTTCCAAAGATATCATTCGTGTCTGCAGCGATACCGGCTCCTCCCTCGGGCTTGCGTCCGGCGTGGAAACCCCACGCTTCGGATAGCTCGCCGCCGGGATCCCCGGGAGCAGCGGCAACCGACCCTATTTCTGCGACATCGGAGTTGGCAGCACGTGATCGATCGCGACACGGCATCGCGTCGGGGCCTGAAGCGCGCGGTCCCGGCGCCTAACGTCTTCGCGGCGGCTCGTTGTGACACGCGGACAGTCCGGCCGTGCGCGGGCGGCGGATGCAGCCGATCGCGCCGGTCAGACGGCTTTCACCCGGGCAGGCACACAGCCTGCCATCGCCCACACAACAAGCAATGAACGCCTGCATGATCCGTGACCCTCCCGATCGCCGGCAAGGAGATCGCCCACCACCCTCATTGAAGCGTCCATAAACGACCGCCCCGTATTGATTGCCTTCAAGCAACCCAAGGATTGAGAACATGGTTACGACCGCCAACACCGTCCAAGGCTACTACACCACCATTCTGAACCGCCCGGCGACCCCCGAGGAGGTCACGACCTGGTCGAACCTGCTGGACAGCAACGCGCTCACGTCCGCCCAGGTGCAAGGGGATCTCGCCAACTCGTTTGAATCACATAACAATGTCGCGCCCATCGTGGAGATGTTTCAGGGAGCCTTGAACCGCCTGCCTGCCCAAACCGGACTGTACAACTGGGTGCAACTTGCAGACAGCGGCACCCTGACCATGGCGCAGGTCGAAGCCGACATCGCTGGCTCGCCCGAGAGCCAGAAGCTCTATGGCACCACGGTCAACCAGACCTTCCTGAACGCATTGTATGAGAACGCGCTCGGCCGGGCGCCCGAGGCCGGTGCGCTGCAGGCATGGCAAGCCTTGAATTTGACCACGGCGGAGATCGAGGTCGATGTCTCGCTCTCGCCGGAAGCGCTCAAGCGCGCGACGTTGCCGGTGAGCAGCTTCCTCGTCAATGCCGTGAATAACCCCACCACGGCGTACACGGGCACGCTGTATAGTTCCAGTCCAACGGGTTCGACCTTTACGCTCACTACCGGCATCGATACGCCCGCCCTGACCGGCGACAACAACGTCGTAAGCGGCACCGCCAACGGCACCGGCGCCACCTACACGCCCGGCGACACGATCGTCGCACCGGCCGGCAGCACCGGGAACACGCTGAATCTTTCGGATATCAGCACGGGCGGCACGTGGATCACCGCTACGACCACCGCCGGCATCACCGTCTCCAACATCCAGACCCTGAACCTGGTCTCCGGTGAGGCTGTCGGGAGTGTCGATACCGCATCGAGCATTGAAGGCTTCTCTGGCCTGACGGCGCTGAACATCAAGGATGTCGGCGGCACCGCCGCCACCGCCGCGCCGACCACCGCCATCGCCGTGAACGATCTGGCCGCCGCGGGCAATAATGAGACGATCGACGGCGGCTCGAACGTGACCCTGACGGCCGCTGGTGTCACCACGGGTGGAGCCATCGCCATCGGCGGCACGACCGCGCCGACCGGCACGATAACCGCGACCATCAATGATGCGGCGCCCGCAAACGGCAGCAACCAAATCGGCAGCACGATCGCCACGACCGGCGGGACCACAGTCAACGTCACGCAGAACATCGCCGCCCCTGCCGGAGGCCAGATCGGCAGTTGGACCGCGACGGGCGGCACGATAGGCATAACCGGAACGTCCACGACCACGTCCGCCTCCGTGACGCAGACCGCGCCGGTGTCGCCGGTCGCGGGTGTGGCCGCCAGCGGAGGGACGACCGCGGTCGACACCGTCACGTGGGCTGGGTTCGGGATCGCGCTCCCCGGAACCCAGACAATCGGCGGGGTGACGGTTACCAGCGACGGATCCGCCACATTCACGCCCAATCAGGTGGCTGCGGTCGCCAACGGCGCGAGCATCGCCGGCCTGTCGGTTACGGGCCTGGGAGTGTCCTGGACTGTCACGGGTCCTACGGACCTGTCCGTCGCGACGAGCACGTTCACGGATGTGACAGCGAACACCGCGGCAAGCCTTGTCGGGACCGGGATAGCTACCGGCTCGGCCATCGATCCTCCGCTAGCGACCGTCGTGACGGCCGGAAGCGGCTCTACGGCCGCCGTCACCGGCGTCGGCGGCGTCGCTGATGGCGCGGTGACCATCACCGATGCGAACGGCACCAGCAGCACCGCGGCGGGCACCATCACCAGCGCCTCGCTGAACAACTACGGCGCCGGCGCCACGATCAAAGACAACGCCCTGGCCAATCTGGCCCTGGCCGGCACGGGCGGCGGCGTCACGCTCACCGACGCCCTGACGACCCCGACCGCCACGACCCTCAATCTAGCGGCCAACGGCGTCACCGACAGCACCGGCATCACCGACACCAACAACGAGATCGCGACCCTGAACGTCACGACCGGTGGCACCACCGCGTCGACCCTCGGTGGCTTCGCCGATACCGGCCTGAAGACGCTGAACGTCTCCGGCACGCAGAACCTGACGCTCGGCGGAACGACCCCGGCCACGACGGTCGCCGTCAGCGGCGGGGCGGGCCTGGGGATCACGCTGGGCGCCAACACCACCTTCACCTCGACCAGCACTGGCACCGATGTCGTGACCATCAGCGCCCCGGCCACCAAGACGATCACCGGCAACGGCTCGGCCAAGGAGGAAATCATCTGGAACAGTGCCACCGCCCCGGCCGCGACCACGTACCTGGGCACGGTTTCCGGCTTCAAGGTGCTCGGGCTCGGTTCGGCTGTCACGGGCGGCGAAACCTTCGACCTGAGCAAGATCACCGGCTTCACCGGCCTGGACGTCCAGGCGAATGCGAATGCCGGCGTTATTCAGGTCACCAACGTCGCCCCCGGCAGCCCGCTGAGCATCGACGGTGCATTCGCCGGCACGCTGGTCTACCAGACCTCCGATACCGCCGGCCCCACGGACAGCCTGGGGCTGACGCTCGGCGCGGCCAGCAACCAGGCCGGCTTCACGGTGGCCGGACTGACCGTGGAAGACAGTTCGCTCAACGGCATCGGCACGCTCAACGTCACCAGCAATGCCAGCACAACGGCCGCGGCGAACACCGTGACCACGCTGCACGATGCGTCGCTGACGGCCCTGAACGTCGCGGGCACGGGTGGGCTGACCATTGGTAGCGCGCTGACCACGAATGCCTCGGCGTTGACGATCAACGGCACCAGCAGCGGGACGGCGGGCATCACGCTCACCGGCCTGGCCGCCGCCAACCTGGCGACGTTGACCCTCACCGGAACCGATGCCATCGCACTCGGCACGGTCACGGACGGCACCAACGGCATCACGGTGAATGGCTCGGCCGACAACGCCAATGTCAGCCTGACGCTTGGCGGCGCCACTGCCTCGGGCAAGACCGACAGCGTCACCCTGGGCAACGGCACCAACAGCGTCACGGATACCGCCGCCACTACCGGTGCGACCGTCAACATCACGGCGGGGACGGGTGCCAACACGGTTACCCTCGGTGCCGCGGCGACCAACAACGTGACGTTCGGGACTCACAGCACCACGGCAACCACCGACAATGTCAAGGTCGCGGGAAGCCTTCCCCCCGGAACCATTGCTCCGACGGCGATCATCACGGGCCTCAACACCAGCGGCGCCGACACCATCACCTTCGTGGGTGACTCCTTGGCGAACGGCACGGTCACCGCCTACACGGCGGCGCAGATCAACACGTTCGGGAACAACCCGACGACGCTCGCGGGGGCTGTCGCCGGCGTCCTCGCCGGTGGCGGCGGAGATCTTGCACAACATGGGATCGGTGCGTTCCAGTTCCAGGGCAACACGTACCTCGTTGAACAAGCGGGTGCGATAGGCAGCAACTTCGCGAACCCCGACACCGTTGTCGAGCTGACGGGCGCGCACACGCTCACCAGCGCGAGCACTGCGACCGCCGGCGTCCTGCACCTGGTCGGCTGATCTTCGTTTCTTGCGTCCCGCTCAGCCGGTCGGTCGGCGGCGGCCGGTGAATCCCGTCCCTTGAAAAAGGGGCGGGGTTTGCTTGTTGGCCCGCATCGGACTGCAACGCTGTGCCACCGGGAAAGCCGCAGTTTTTCTGGACTTTTGCTCCGGTCATCCCTGACAACATGCGACAGTCATGGACACACGTGTATGAGAGATTCAGTAATCTTTTCGGCATTATCATGCTTATGCCATAGGCATGTAGCTGCGCATCACCGAGCGGCGTAACCGCGATGGCTCCGCCGTCCCCACCACCGGCCTCGCCTGCATGGATGCCGTCCTGCTGGATGACTGGCACGCGCCGCCGGGAACCGAGGCACAGTTCGTCGAGCCGATCATGCGGCTGCCGGGCGGGCGGTTCTGCTACCAGCCGGTCTCCTGGGCGCCGGCCGCGGTTGCCCCGCCGCCGTGCCTGGCGTCCGGCCGCATCACCTTCGGCAGCTTCAACAACACCGCCAAGCTGAACGATGGGGTGTTCGACGCCTGGGCCCGCATCCTGGCGGCGGTGCCGGAGTCGCGGCTGGTGCTGAAGTGGCGCACCTTCAACGACGACGCCCTGCGCCAATCGGTGCGCGGCGCCTTCGCCCGGCGCGGCATCGCCGCCGCGCGTATCGACCTACGCGGCCCGTCCTTCCACGCCGAGGTCCTGAAGGAGTACGCCGACCTCGACATCGCGCTTGATCCATTCCCGTTCAGTGGCGGCCTGACAAGCTGCGAGGCGCTGTGGATGGGCGTGCCGGCGGTGACCTCGCCGCAGGGCCGGGTGGTGAGCCGGCAGACCTTTGCCTTCCTCTCGGCGATCGGTCTGCCGGAACTGGCGGCGACGACGGCCGAGGAGTACGTGCGGATCGCGGTCGAACTGGCCAGGAATCGCGAGCGGCTGGCGGCCCTGCGCGCCGGGCTGCGCGAGCGGATGCGGGCATCCCCGTTGATGGATGTGACCGGCTTCGCCCATCGGTTCGAGCAGTGTCTGATACCAACCCGCGAAAAGAATCACCCATCGATGTTGGCCTCCAGACCCGGATGAAAGGCGCTTCGCGACCGTGGATGAGTGATTCTTTATGCGGGCTGGTATGATTGATGTTGCCCGCGCGGTTGGCGTCCCCGGGAACGACCGCCCGTAAAACGAACTATCGTTCCGCCCCGAAGCCGACGCCGAGCTTGCGGTGCTGGGGTGGCGTACGTGGCCTCAGCCGGCGCGACAGGCAGCAACGGGATCGAGGCCACCGCCCTGCACTGCCCATCCAAGCCGAAGCGATGGCGGCAGCAAGGCTCGACCTTGTCACCGCCGGCACACCGTTGGATGTTCTGGACGCGGTCAACCCCACGGCCGACGGCATGGCCTTCCTGAACGGCGTCGAGCACCCGATCCTACGCGAGCAGATCCGCGACGACTTCGTGAATGCGCAATTCCGCCGCGACATCTACCAGCGCGGCGTGCGCCGGCTGTCGCCGCGGGAGCATCGCGAGGCCCTGCTGGCGACCCGCATCGTGCTGCTGCGCCGGGCCGATCTGATCCCGCTGAAGGTCAAGGGCGCGGCGCACGAAGCGACGCTGCAGGAAGCCGTCCATGCGCCGCTGCTGGCCGAACTGGCATCGGGCGCCTATGCACCAAAGACGCTCGGCGACCTGATGCAGGCGCTGCCGGGCGTGGCGCTCGCCCGGCTTGTCGAAGCCGCCGCGGTGCTGGTCGGCGCCGGCCACGCGGCGCCCTGCCAGAATGAGGCCGCGGTGCAGTCGGTCCGCCAGACCAGCGACGCGCTCAACCGGCACCTGATCGAGCGCGCGCGCCTGAACAGCGACATCGCCTTCCTCGCCAGCCCGGTGATCGGCGCCGGCGTTGCGGTCAACCGGTTCCAGCAACTGTTCCTGCTGGCCCGCAGCCGCGGCGGTGAGCGTCCGGCCGACTGGGCGCGGTCGGTGTGGCAGCTGCTGTCGGACCAGGGGCAGAAGCTGGTCAAGGACGGCCAGACGCTGGAAACCGCCGGCGCGAACATTGATGAACTCGTCGGCCAGGCGGTCGCCTTCGCGGACGAGCCGTTGCCGATCCTGCGCGCGCTGGAGATCGCGTAAGGCCGATCGGCGCCATCGTCATCGGGTCGCCAGGCATGGCGTCCTCGGGATCGCGATGTATCGCGACATCGCGACGCGGCCGTCGTCGGCCGGCGCCTTGGGCCGGGATCCCGCACGCGCGGGCGCAGCCCCGGCCTGGAGTCCGACGACACGCGCGCCCGCACCACCCTCAACCGGACGCTCCTGCCGGGCAATCCGGTCTCCTTGCGCATCGCATGCGACCCGCGGCCCCGGGACGGGATGCGGCCCGGACCGGTTGCCCGCAGGTGCGGATCGGGTTCGTGGTGATAAGGTGTCCACCCATTCGACGGCGCCGTCATGGATTGCGGTGTCCCGCACCGTCCTGGCCGATGTCCCGTCGATTTTCGCCCCGTCACGCATGTTGCAGGATTGTCCGGCCATGCCGTCGAGCGGTCCCGCGGAAAACCTTCGGCACGGGCCTGGGCATTTGTTTCCGGCGGCGATAGTCTGAACGCCAATGCAGCATGGCGGTAATGATGGACGAACGAGAGCAGGAACGCATGGCGTGGCGTCGCGAATCCCCGACCATCGTCGTCGACATGCGGTGCCTGCAGGACCCGCACTACACCTCACGCGGCGTGGGCCGCCATGCGCTGACGCTGCTGCGGCACGCGCCGCCGGGCTGGCATCTGTCCGGCCTGGTGGATCCCGCCCTGCCGGCCCTGCTGCCGGCGGCGCGCGCGGCGGTGCAGAGCATTTACATCAACGCCTATGCCGCCAGCGGCGCGGCGCGACCGGGGTCGCCACCGGCCGGCTTCATCACGTTGTCGCCGATGACGCATGATCCGTTGTTCTCCGCCCGGCTGCTGACCGACCCGAACCTGCTGCGCGTCGCGGTGGTGTATGACTTCATACCGTGGCGTCATCCGGACCGATACCTGCCCGGACCGGCGCAGCGGCTGGAGTATGCGAACAGGCTGCGCTGGCTGGCGCGCTGCGATCTCTTCGCCCCGATATCGAAGAGCGCGGCGCGTGACCTGATGACGTTGCTGGGCGTCCCGGAGCGTTCGGTTGCCGTCACAGGCTGCCCGCTGGCACCAGGCTTCGAAAACGCCGCATCGGCCCAGCCGCATCAGGCGCCACGGCACCTGCTGGTCGTCGGCGGCGGTGATGCGCGAAAGAACCCCGAGGTCGTCATTCGGGCGCATGCGCGCTCCGGGATCATGCAGCGTGGCCGCGGCATTCCGCTGGTGGTGGCCGGCGGTTATTCCCCGACGAGCATTGATCAATTCCGCGCCATCGCGGCGGCGGCCGGCGGCCGCGCGGACCTGATCGAGGTCCCGGGCCATGTGCCGGACGAAGCGCTGGTGGACCTCTACGGGAAGGCGTTGGCCGTTGTCAGCGCCTCCCGCGACGAGGGCTTCTCGATACCGGTTATCGAGGGCATGGCGGCCGGGGTGCCGTGCCTTGTCTCCGACATACCTGCGCACGCCGAGCTTGTTCCTGATTCAGAATGTCGTTTCCCTGCGGACGACGATGCGGCCCTGCTGCCGAAGCTGGAGCGGCTGGCGACCGACGCCGGCTGGCGGACGGCGGTGGTCGAGGCGCAGGCGACTGTATGGCCTCGTTTCCGGGCCCCCGACGTGGGGGACCGGTTCTGGAACGGGGTCCGGCGCCGGCTTTCCGGGCCTGCACCGGCGGTACGGCGTGGATACCGGCCGCGCATCGCCATGATGTCGCCGCTTCCGCCGGACCGTTCCGGCGTTGCGGATTATACGGCTGCCACTTGTGAAGCGCTGGGACGCTTTGTCGAGCTGCATGTCTTCACCGAAACGGCGAATCCGACGCGACTCCGCAACGTTGCTTCGGTCCGTCTGCTCGGGGAACTCCCGCATCTCAGCACCGGCTTCGACCGCGCGGTCAGCGTTGTCGGCAATTCGCACTTCCACACACGAATTTTTGAATTGCTGCAACGCCATGGCGGTGCCTGCATCGCCCACGACGCCAGGATGCTGCTGTTCTACCGCTATCTGCTGGGGCAGGAGCGCGCGCTCGCCGTCGCCTCGAAGGAACTCGGCCGGCTGGTGACGGAAGACGAACTGAACGACTGGCTCGACGATGAGGGCAAGCTGGAGACACTGTTTCTGAGCGAGATCGCCGAGAGCGCGTCGCCTACAATCGTGCACTCTCCCGTTACCGCACGGATGTTCGCAGAGCGGTATGGGACGACAGCGATCTATCTGCCCTTCAGCATCTATCATCCCTGGTCACCGGAGGAACTGACGAAGGATCGCCGGACCGAGGCGCGGCGCCGCCTGGGATTGGAACCCAACGAGATCGCGATCGCGACATTCGGATTCGTCCATGCCAACAAGGCGCCAGAGGAATGCGTATGGGCCCTTGAGGTTCTGCGCGGCTGGGGAATACCAGCCACTCTGCATTTCGTCGGCCAGTCCGATGCGGGCCTATCCGCGCCGGGACTGGGTCCGCTGGTGGAGCAACTCGGCCTGACCCGATACGTACGCTTCGCCGAGGGCTATGTTTCTGACCAGATGTACCGCGACTACCTGATCGGCGCCGATCTGGCTGTGCAACTGCGCACCTATGGCTTCGGCGGCCTGTCGGGCGGGCTTCTGGATTGTGCCGCCGCGGGGTTGCCCGCCGTGACCAATCAGTCGCTCGGAGCGGCGGTCGGCGTGCCGGACTATATTCGTTGCATACCAGATGCAATCAGCCCGCTGCTGCTGGCGGAAGCGCTGGCGGATCTGCTGGCGGCCGGCATGGCGGCCGAGCGTCCTGAAGCGGAGCGACGCGCTTTTTCCGAGCAGCGGAGCATGGACGTCTACGCCCGGCATCTTTGCCAGGCGCTGGGATTTGAACCAGAGCACGATGTCGCGCGGCCTGCGATGCTGGAAACGGTGTGATGCCAGAACCCGTTTATCTGGACCTGTCCGAGCTTGTCGCAGCGCCTTTGCGCACTGGCATCCAGCGTATCGAACGTGAGGCGATCCGCCACTGGCCAGGGCCGGCGCGATTGCTGCCCTGCCGTATTGATGCGCAGGGTCAGTTCGTCCAGCTACCGGATGCCGTCCTGGAGGTGCTGTGTGCCGACGATGACGGCAGCCCGGAAGCCCGTGACGCGGAGCGGCAGCAACTCCGGCATCTCGCGGACAAGGCACGGCCGGTTGCAGCCGCTCAGGTAAAGCGCCTGCTGAATCTGGAGCTGTTCTTTTCTCCCATCCGGGCCGATGCGCATCTGCGTATCGCCGCTACAGGTACCAGCGTGTCCTGGTACTTGTATGACTTTCTGCCATTTCTGCGGCCTGACCTATTCCCGCAAGGCCTGACCCGGACTTGCATGCACTTCCTGCGCGGGCTGCGCGCAGCCACCCGGCTTGCATTTCTAAGCGACCAAACCAGGCGGGATTATATTCGTCGTGTCAGGCGTGTTCCCGATTTAGAGGCCGTCGGGCCAATCCTCCAGCCGGGTGCCGATGGAATTCAGCTGGAGCGGCAGGTATTTTCACCCAGCCGGCGCGATTTTGTCGCCATTGGAACTGTGGAGCCTCGCAAGAATCCGCAGGCGCTGCTGGATGCTTTCGAAATGCTATGGAACCGAGGTATTGCGATACGTCTCGTCGTGGCCGGGCGCATGTCACCGGATGCGAAGGATGCACTTGCGTTCTTTGCCCGGCATGCGGCCAATCCAAATCTTGTGGTCATGGAACAGCCAGCTGACGAGGCGCTGCGTGCTGTACTGAGGCAGGCCCGTGCGGTGGTGATGCCAAGTGAGGCGGAGGGTTTTGGCTTGCCGCCTTATGAGGCGTTGTACGCAGGCATTCCGGCAATCGCAAGCGTTCGGCTGCCAAGCGCAGCACTGTTACCGGCTGGGGTGAGGCTGCTGGAGCGGATGGATGCCGCCTCGATTGCCGATGCGGTGGCATCGCTGTTGGACGATGCGACAGCGGCCCGCCTGTGGGATGAAGCCGCCGGAATTCGGTTACCGACCTGGGCTACGTTCGGCCGGGCGCTTGGGGACTGGGCACAGGAAGCCTGATGCACCCTGACGCCGGTAGCAATCTCGCGCGGCCAGCGCTATAAGATGTTTCTCGGGGAGCTACGGTGATGCTACGCAACGCCCTTCGTCCGGCGACACGATTTATTCGGTCCGCCCTCGGCACAAACGGGATGGCGGCGCAGGTCGCTATGCTTGACGCGAAGGTCGATGCGGTCTTCCACAAGCTTGCCGCCAACGGCGCCGACGGTCCGGCACCGTCGGATGTCACGATGGAACAAGTACAGTCTGTTCCGTCAGCCGCGCCTCATATTGATATTAATTTGATTTTGCATCATTCGCGCAGCGCACTCATGCGTGACATGCCGGCCGGGGCTAGACGGATACTCAGTGCGGGATGCGCAGGTCTATGGTACTTCGAGTGGATCGAACAGACCTACGGCCACGTTCAGGAGCATCTCGGGATCGAATATTATGCATCGAAGCCGGACGGGCTCCCCGCGAACGTGACCTGGATTGCAAATACCGCTGGCAATATGGAAGACGTAGCAGACCAGAGCTGCGATCTGTTGATCTCTGGCCAGAACATCGAGCATCTATGGCCATGCGAGGTGGCCGATTTCCTAGCTGAAGCGGCGCGTGTTCTTTGCCCGGGGGGCACCCTGAGCGTGGACAGCCCGAACCGGGCCATGACCGAACCGCTGCGATGGAGCCAGCCGGAGCACACCATCGAACTTACTGTGCCGGAAATGCGGCAACTGCTTGAACTGGCTGGCTTCGAGATCACGAAGGAGGCCGGGATTTGGTTGTGCCAGGACCCGAAGACAGGCGCCATGCTACCCTATGATCCCAATTTTGCTGGATGCAATTGGACCGTTACGGAGCGCCTGTTCTCCGCAAGAGACAAACCGGAGCAATCCTTCTTATGGTGGATCGAGAGCCGGCGTCTTGCCCGAACGCCAGACAGACAGGCGATCAGCGCTCTTTTAACCGAAATATTCGACAAAGCATGGCCGGAGCGGACGCAGCGTCTTGTCGTCGCGCCGGGCCGCTGGACCGAGTATAGGAACGGTGAGGAATGGGTTCTGGTATCGCCCGGCGAACCTGGGATAGTATTCTTCGGTCCTTACATGCCGCTCCGCGCCGGCCGTCATCGCGTGACGTTCGAGTTCATCCCGCACAACGAAACGACCGGCGCGTTCGCAAGGTTTGACGTGGCGGTTGGTGCGGACGCAACGGTTGTGCAGCAGAAGGATGTGCTGCCAGGATCGAATCAGGTCGCATTGGAAGTGGATGTTCCGACGCTAACGTTCGGTTGCCAGTTTCGGTGTATCAGTCTCGGTCGGGGCGGGTTTGCCGTGCGCCTCCAGGTCGGCCTGACGGAGTCGCTATGGTAAGGTCGCGCGCCTGCAACGCAAAGAATCTGTCTTGGGCTGGAACTAGACGGCAGTGATGGTCGTTGGGAGCCCTTGCAGCAGACATAGTTGCAGGCTAAATTTCGCGCATGGGAGGGCTGCACCACAACAGGCTAATGGTTTGGAACGTCCACTTTGCGCCCAGCTTTTATGCAGCTCGCACAGCTGTCTGTACTGTTGAATGATTTCAGGAGGCGTCGTGCTAACGTCGATGGTTTGCCGCTACGCCGACTTTCATCAGGACTGGTACGTGCGCTGGGCCGAGGCGATGGGTCTGGAGGTTTCCATTCGCGACACTAAGGCCGAAGAACGGAACACTCATCGAAAGGCCTGGGAGTGGTGCGCGATTGCGGAGGCGCTGCAAGAGCGCGGGTTGCTTCGTCCCGGAAGATCGGGGATCGGCTTCGCAGTCGGAACCGAGCCGCTGGCGTCAGTATTTGCCGCCGAAGGTGTGTCGATACTTGGCACCGACCTGGCGTCGGATCCTGCTGGCTGGAGTAACACGAACCAACACGCCTCGTCGCTTGAGGAACTTTATCACAATGGGCTCGTGAGTCGCGGTGTCTTCGATGCCAACGTCAAGTTCCAGCCTGTTGACATGAAAGATCTTTCTGTACTGTCGGGACTAAACGCCGATTTTGTATGGAGTTCATGTTCCTTCGAGCACCTTGGCAGTCTCGAGGCGGGTCTGAATTTTGTACTGGAGGCGATGCAGTGCGTCAAGCCTGGCGGCTATGCCGTGCATACAACTGAGTACAACGTGTCGTCAAACAGCGCAACGCTTACATCCGGCCCGAGCGTCATCTATCGGCGGCAGGATATTGAAAGCCTCAGCTACGCTCTACGCAGCATTGGCTGTGCTCTAGAGACACCGGATTTCGATCCGGGCAGTCACCGTTACGACATCGAGTTTGACTATCCCCCGTACTTCTACAATGGGCGCAAGCACATCAAACTGCTTCTCGGACAATACGTCTCGACATCCATGCTGCTGATTATTCGAAAAGGTGAGCCGCCGCCCGCGGACATTGCCGCTGCTATCGAGACGCACCTGGGTAAGCAATGAGGTGTGACCGGATGGCTATCTTCCTTGGCCTGCGGCGCCTCTACTCCCCTTTTTCCAAAAGAGAACTGCAAGCATCGGAAGTAAAAAGGGGAGTGCCATAGTCGGTTGTTTGATTCCACAGGACCCAAACTAAACAGTATCATCGCGGCCGTAAGATGAGCACACGAAACCCTACCATCTACTTCCAGCATATCCCAAAAACAGCCGGAACCTCCGTTCGCATATGGCTGAAGTCCCACTTCGGGAATCATTTCTGCGACGCGGGAATTGCTGATGAACTGGTGAGAATTCAGCCGCAAGAGCTTGATCAGTATCAAGTGTTTGCCGGGCACTTTCATAGTTATCTCGCGCAATTCGTGGGGCCTGATCTGACAGTATTCACTGTGCTGCGGAACCCGCTCATGCGAACGTTCTCACATTGGCATGAGGTGCGTCGGACTGCGCAGCATCCACACCACGCGAGGGTATCTGGCCAAAGCTTCGTTGAATTCGTTCAAGATGATCAAAATCGTGTCATGATAGAAGATTATCAGGCTCGCTACCTGGCAAGGCTATCCATCAATATGCGGGCTGTGGCAAGCCGCTTTTCGGCCGACGAATTGTCCGGGTTTGCACTTGCGGAAGCCTTGGAACAAGCTTCGCTGCAAGTCACCAAGCCGGTTCTGGCGAGAAGCGCGCGAGAAACTCTTGCGGCCATGGCGCTCGTCGGGGTCTGTGAGCGGCTCCACGAGTTTCTGGTCGGTGTTTCGGGCTTATTGAAACTGCCGGCGCCGACGTCGAACGAGATACCACAGGCAAATGTAACAATGACCACGGAGCTTGGTGAACTTCCGCCAGCAACCTTGGCGAAGCTACAGGAGCTAACGCAGGTCGATCACGAGTTGTACGAGATATGCAAAGCACGCCGTGGCAATGTTGCAGCCCCAGACGCGCTGCGCAGTAGTGCATGACGAGCAGCTCCGCCGCGCCTACGGGCCCGGAACACAAACCAGATCCTCCCATCCCTTGCCAGCGCTGAGCCGTGATTGCAACGCCGTCCAGTGCGGGACGGGCGTTAACGAACCATCCGGCTCAAGCATGTTGATGACGGCAAATCGCGCCTCCAGCTCGTGGAACAGGGCATCTGACCTTTGCCCGAAATAGATCTCGCCGCAGGCGGGATTATACTCCACGATCAGGATCGGCCGATATTGCCGTAGTGTTGCGTCGGCACCGCGGATGACCCGTACCTCGGCCCCCTCCACATCCAGTTTGATCAGGTGCAGGTGTGGCAGGGGATTCTCTTTCAGCCACATGTCAAGCGGCAGCGCAGGCACTTCACTCAGTCGCATATGCAGCGCCGTTTCGTTGACCGCATCCGAATTTACGACTGTCCGCAACCGTCGCTCAAATATATCCGCACTACAGCCATCATCGACTACGAACGAGCAGCCCAACAGCTCGTCCGCAGCACCACATACCAGCACGCCTGGGCGGTCCCACAGCGCCATATGTACTGGCTGGATGACTGCCCGCTTGCAAGTCAGGCCAGCGACATTTCGTTTCAACAGCGCGAAATTATCGGGGTTTGCCTCGAATGCCAACACCCGGCCTGCGTGCGCGAGCACCGCCATCGAGAGCGTGTGCGTGCCGATGTTGGCTCCGATATCCAGGCAGGTCCAGTCCGGCTGAATGACCGTATCGAAATAGTGCCGGATGTGTGGTTCCCAGTCGCCACCTGAGGCGCTCAGCGGGGCCGCTATCGACAGATCGCCTGCCATGCATTCCACTTCAGCCACACGACCACGAGGAAGTAGCAGTTTGATCGGCTTGGTAGCCTGCCCGGCCCCGGGGTGATCTGCCGTCGGTTCATCAAGGCTGTCCACGGCTTGGCGTTCCGGCGCGCGTTCCAGCGCAAGCGTCAGCAACGTGCGCTCCATTTCCACCGCCAATAAGCGTATCTCATCCAGGACTTCCGCGGCCAGCCGGCGCATTTCGCCCTGGCCAGCCTCGATCGCCACTACATGTAGCGGCTGAGAGGGAGCCGACGACGCTCCGACCTGCTGATTGAGATGTCGTAGTTGCTCCGACAGTCCGGCGATCAGGAAGCCGCGGAACCGCCAAGCCATTGGCCGCACGACCGGACGAACGAGTTTGTAGGCAGCCAGAGCAAGTCGGCGCGTCAAGCCGCGGCCTGCCGGTTGCGCCATCTTCCCTTGCTGACCTTCCGTCGGCGCACGAGTTGTGCCCCGGTCGACGGTAAGTCGCGTCACCTCGCTCTGTAGGCTTTCCATTGCCGCACGAGCCGCGTCCCGTTCGACGGTAAGTCGCGCCACCTCGCTCTGTAGGCTTTCCATTGCCGCACGAGCCGTGTCCCGTTCGACGGTAAGTCGCGCCACCTCGCTCTGTTGGTTTTCCACTGCCGCACGAGCCGTGTCCCGTTCGACGGTAAGTCGCGCCACCTCGCTGTGGCGACTTTCTATTTTCGCGCGAGCCGTGTCCCGTTCGACGGTAAGTCGCACCATCTCGTTCTGCCGGCCTTCCAGAGCCACGCCGACTGCATCACGGTCCGCAGCAAGTTGCGCCACGTCTCGTTGTTGACTGTCAATCATCGTCTGGAGCGCGGTCCGCTCTGCGGCCAGCCGCGCCGTCGCCTGGCGTTCACGCTCAAGCGCGGTGCAACATGCCTCAAAACCGTGGTGCACAACTCGGTCCAGCACATTCACTGGCACTTGGAAATGGCGCAGTAGTGTGGAGACCTCCTCTTCCGGGATATAGAAGCAGTTGATGCCGTCGAAATAGGCCCGGACGTATCCTTGCTCTAGCAGTTTTGGCTCCCATTCCTGATTGGCAAGCGCACTGCTCCAGGGCAAAGTCGCTTCCAGCAGGAGCACACGCGGACGAAGCCGGCGCCAATCCGTCGCACGCACGATAGCCGCCTCAGCGCCTTCAGCATCAATCTTAATAAAGTCCACCGGTCGGCCACGTGAGTGCGCACGGATGATCGCCTCCAACGTGTCACACTGAACCATACGCTGTACGCCGGTGCCATCACCGTTCGTCACGACGTGGGACATTCCGCGGTCGGCTTCGTCCTCAACGAAGGCGATTTCGCCGGCGTGGTCCATGACCGCCATCTGCAGGTTCACATCGCGCGGACGGGCTGCCTCCAGTTCAGCGAACACCGATCCGGGCTCGATGTTGATACCGCTCCAGCCGCGGTCGTAGAACGCCTTCGTTGTCGAGCCATCGACCGGGTGGAAAGCGCCGACATCGACGTAGAACCCGGTCTCCTGACCACCGAACACACGATGCAGCAGCACATCCTCGAAATTCTGTGCATAAGACACAAACGTCATTGGGATGTCCCCCCTGGCAACATCGTCGTCCTTCGCCTCAAACGATCTCGATTTCGGGGAAGGGAAAGATCAGGCGACCTCCATTTGCCAGGAATTCTGCCTCACGCTGCAGGATGCCGTCCTTGAAATGCCACGGCAGCACCAGGAAGTAGTCCGGCTTCATCGCATGTGCTTCTGTTTCCGAGATGATTGGAATCGCAGTACCAGGTGTGTAGGCGCCGAACTTGTCAGGATTGACTTCGGCAATGGCTGCCACTTCGTTTGAGGTTACGCCGCAAAACTGCAGCACAACGTTGCCTTTGGTCGACGCGCCGTAGCCAATCACTTTCTTGCCGTCAGCGGCCAAAGTCTTGAGTAGGCGCAAGAGGTCTTCCCGATGACGGTATACTCGTTCTTCAAAATCGCGATACGGACGTGGAGTATCCAGCCCCATCCGTTCCTCCTGTTGCAGCAGCCATTCGATTACCGGCTCGGTGCCTCGGCGCGGATCGCCCTGCCGCACGGCCGTGACCGAGAAACTGCCCCCGTTGACCGCGTTCATCTTCACATCCAGTACACGAAGGCCAACCGCATCCAGTAAGTGTTTCACCACGCCTAGCGAATAGTACTCGAGGTGTTCATGACAGACGGTGTCGTAGGAACACATGCGAAGCATCGATGGCATGTAGCTCTGCTCGAAATGCCATATGCCACCAGGCGCCAGGACTTGTTCGATTTCGCGGCAGAAGCTGATGGGGTCTTCCAGATCGTAGAACATCGCAACCGAGGTGACGATGCGCGCCTGCCGAGCACCGCTCCGGCGAAACGCATCGCTCGAGAAGAATTCGGGAACCAGCTTGATGTCGTCCGGATAGTACTGGCGGAACTTGGGGCCGGTAGGATCAATGCCGATGCGTTGTAACCCGGGTGTGGCATAGGCTTTCAGCAAGGTGCCGTCGTTGCTACCGATATCGAGAACCACGTCTCCAGGTTTCAGATCAACGAGCTGTTCAAGCTCGCGTACTTTCTGCGTCAGATGGCGAACCATGCTCGGATTCAACCCGGACCGATAGCCATAGTTGTCGCCATACATCTCGCCCAGATCAGAGGAATGGGCGAGTTGCAACAACCCCGAGTCTGGACACCATGCCAAACGAAGCGGTCCGGTTGTAACTGATGCGGCGGGATCGCGAGGAAACACACCTGTCAGCGCCTGCTCGCCGAGATCAAGAACCGGCAGCAATGTCTTGCTACCGCTCACGCGACACCGTTGCAGAGCCTTATAGTTTGCCATTAACAACGTATGACCCTTATCCGATGGTGCTTACTGAACAGGCCGTTCGGCCGGAGCCGCGTCTGGCGAGCTGGCGGCTTTGTATCGACATCACGAACCTGCACTCTGCCGAACTGATTGAATTGGCCAGGCACTTGGGAACGTTAGACCTATCTCCTGCCGGGGGACCAAATCGCAGCGGCGCGATGATGGTCTGCGATAGCATTAGATCAGGTTGCTCTGTTCTCAATTCGAATACGCCAGTCTGCCAGCACATCCTGCAACGTCTGTTCCCAAGATACCGTTGGCCTCCAATCAAGCAGCTTTCGTGCCCGTGCCGCACTGCCGCAAGCCACGCGGATGTCGGCATCACGGACCCGGGAGCTGTCCACCCTGACCTCGAATGTGATCCCTGCAAGTGTCGCGAGATCAGTCAGGACATCGCCAATGCGGCGCGGCTGCTCTGATGCCAGGTTAACGATCACACCTGGACGCAGAGCATCACGCTTGGCGGTACACGCGACGTAGGCGGCACAAACATCCCGGACATCGAGAAAATCACGCCGCGCATCGAGATTGCCGGCCTGTAGAACAGGGGGTTGAAGACCAGCCGCGATGCGCACGATCTGTTGCGCGAAAGCGGGTACCACGAAATCAGAGGATTGACCCGGACCAGTGTGGTTGAAAGGGCGCAATCGGACGACTCGCAGCCCCTGCTGAGCCATACCGGCCAAGGCAAAATCTGCTGTCGCCTTGGTTTCGGCATAGACGTTCATTGGCGCCAAAGGCGCACTTTCGTCCAGCTTTGCGCCACTATGGAACGAGGCACCGTAGGCATCGGCACTCGAGGCAAACAGTAGTTGACAATCGGGCACATACCGCGCCAGTGCCGAGGCTAGGTGCATTGTGCCGTGAAAGTTCACCTGCCAAGTAAGGTCCGGAGCCTGCCCCGCTGCGGTAACTGCTGACACAGCTGCGAGGTGAACACAAACGTCCGGCAGCGAAGTTTGGACGACCGCAGCAACCTCGGATGGGTCCCGTACGTCAAAGCGCGGCGTGAGTAACGCGGCGGTTGGATACGCGGCGGACAGCGCTCTCGTTAGATGCCGGCCGACAAATCCCGACGCGCCGGTCAGCAGTATGGTTCGAGGAGAAGCAGTCATTTCCAATGCTTCAGGCGGTTTGTGTGTCGCGCCAGATCCGCCTCAACCATCTCTGCGATCATGGCATCTAACGTGATTGTCGGTTGCCAACCAAGCTTCCGCTTCGCTTTGGTCGCATTGCCAAGCAGAACATCGACCTCCGCCGGGCGCATCAGATCGCTGCGCGTGACCACATGCTCCTGAAAATTCAGACCAACGTAGCTGAATGCGAGGCGGCAGAATTCCCGAATCGTGGTATTGTGGCCAGTGGCGACCACGTAGTCATCCGGCGTGGGCTGTTGCAGCATCAGCCACATGGCATAAACATAGTCACGCGCGTGACCCCAGTCGCGCATCGCATCTAAATTACCCAGAGGCAGTTCACGCGCCAGACCTAATTTGATGCGTGCGACGCCATCGGTGATCTTGCGCGTAACGAACTCGATGCCACGCAGTGGGCTTTCGTGGTTGAACAAAATTCCGCAAGAGGCGTGCAGCCCGAAGCTCTCCCGATAGTTCACGGTTATCCAATGTGCATATAGCTTGGCCACCGCGTAGGGGGAACGCGGATAGAACGGCGTGCGCTCGTTCTGCACCGGCTCCTGAATGCGCCCAAACATTTCGGAGGACGACGCCTGGTAAAAGCGAGCCTCTGGTCGTGACAGCCGAATCGCCTCCAGCACATTGGTGGCTCCGATCGCTGTAACCTGTCCGGTCAGCAAGGGCTGATTCCAGGATGCGGCAACGAAACTTTGTGCCGCCAGATTATAGATTTCATCTGGCTTGTAGGTCTTCAGCAGACGAAGCAAACTGGAAAGATCCGTCAGGTTGCCGTCGACCAGTTCGATATCGTTGTATATGCCTAGCCAACGCAGCCGCTCCCCCACAATATCGGCTGAGGCCGATCGGCGCATCATGCCAATCACCCTATAGCCTTTGCTCAGCAGCAGTTGGGACAGATAGGCTCCATCCTGGCCAGTCACACCGGTGATTAAACAAGTTGGCATTTAGGATTCCGCACAAGAGGAGATACGGAACAGATTCCATGAAGTGAGCTTCTGCGAAACCCCCAATAACACCCGCACAGAATAGTGATCTTGTGTATCTGCTCGTCTCCTCTTCGCTGGATGGCAAGGCCCGGGTTCGCGGTCACGAGACACACGCGTTGAATCCATGGCTCAAATCAGCGACTTACAGAAGGCAGATGTAACCGGGGCAAAACCCCGGGACCCGGCCCCACTCAGGCCGGCTGGCCGCGGCAGCGGATGAGTTCGGCGAGGCGAGGCACCGCCGGCGCGCCGGGCACGCCGAGGCGGGCGCCAAGGTAGTTCCAGAACGAGATCCCGAGCTTGCGGCAGGTCTTGCCGAGGCCGAGGAAGGCATCGCGGCAGTCACGACCGACGTCGGTCCTGGTGCCGCCGCTGACATGGCGCTTGGTCACCTGGCAGCGGATGTCGTTCTCCGAGCCATTGGTGTGCAGCGGGATCTCCGGGTGGTCGAGCACCTTCAGCAACTCGGCCT
>NZ_NHRY01000176.1 GCF_002937115.1 Rhodopila globiformis
CTCACCAAGGAATACGTCACCAGGACCGGAAGGCTCAGCCACGATCCGTGAGGGACAGGTTCTGTCAAACCTCAAATTCCGTGATCAGAAAACGCCCAAAACCCGTCGCTTTGCTTGCTCAGGCTCAGTGTGCCGAATCGGTCACGGGGAAGTAATCGAATCCCTCGTCATTCCGGGCAACGACCTCGGCCAACGGCTCTGTTGTGCGGCAGGTCCGGAGCAAATGGCGTGGGGTGGCGATCAGCCCAACCGACAGCCGATCCTGAAGCGCACCCATCAGACTCTGCTCAGCCGTGGTCTTGTTGGGCCAAGCATCGCGAATAGCCGAAGAAACAGCCTCGGACATCACGGATCAAAGCGCGTCCAGCAGATCAGGCTCCGCCCGACCCAGCACGTTCCCCGGCTTGGTGGCCCGCTGTGCCCGCGCCTTTTCGTCGAAGATGAGCCGGCGCCGTTCCATCTTCATCCGGTGGACATAGTCGGACTGCGGCGCGGACACCGCTGTCAGCAGGCGCGTAATGGAGTCGAGCGCGCGGTCGGTATCATCACCGGAGAACGGCACCTGGTGCGCCCATTTGTTGCGCCAGTCCCGCACCTCCTGCACCAGGAAGCGTTCAACGCGGCCGAGCGTGGGGGCGAACACGGCGTTCCAGGTGTCCCACGTCAGCTTCAGCAGGCCGGCGACATTCCACTGCGAGAGCGGCTTGTTGCCCAGCATCGGGTCGTCCGCAGAGCGACGCACCGCATCCATGGACACGCTGCCGGCTTTCATCGCGGCCTGGACTTTGCGCTCGATGAATGGCGCGAGGCCGGCCCGCAGCACCTCCATCGCCTGGTTAACACGTTCCTGATTGATAATGGCCATGGGTCAGTCCGTGGGCAAAAGGGACATGAGCAGCGGCAGGAGCGCGGGAATCTCCACCGTCGCGGTTTTCCAGACGATCTCGTGATCGATGTCGGCGTAGGCGTGCACCAGCCGATGCCGCATGCCGATGATGCGGGGCCAGGGCACGGACGGTGTTGCCGCGCGTGTTGCCGCCGAAATGTGGGCCGCCGCCTCGCCGACGATCTGGAGGGCCTGCACCAGGGCAAACAGCAGCATCAGATCGGTATCAAGGTCGGCCTGCTGGCGCCCGGCGACGAATTGCTGCGCTGCCTGCGCGGCCTCGATCATATGGCGGATGCGGATGGCTTCATCGGGCGTCAAACTGCGCCTCCGCGGTGCGCACGACCTCGTCGCGGAAGTAGCGGCTGAGGTCGCCGGCGGTGCGGAGATCGACCTTGCGGCCATCCAGCAATGAGGACAGTTCTATCTCGATCTGCGCCATGGTAAGCAGGCCGGGCGTGGCATCTGGCTCGAATTCCACCAGCAGGTCCACGTCGCTGTCCGGCCGACTGGTGCCCTTCAGCGTGGAGCCGAACAGCGACAGCCGGCGGATGCTGTAGCGCCGGCAGACAGATTCCAAAGCGGCATCGTCGGGGAAGATGGGCATGGGCACCTCCTTACAGCATCGTCGGCTGGAACGACGCCTGGCCGCGCATGAGGAGTATAAGGATTCATAGGCGGGCGCATACCACCTCGTGTGGTCCTATGTCGCGATCACCATGGGCTCTGCCGGACTGTCCCACACTTTTTTGTCTCCCCACTTCGACCCCGGCGGCACCAATCCGGCCAGGCGCACGCGATCGAGCAGAGCGTTCAGCGAGGCGGGTGCCCAGCTGGTGCCGCCACGCGGTGGCCGGTGCCCAAGCCGCACGAGCTCAACACCCATCTCCGCGAGCGTAATCCGGGGTCGGCCGGCGAGCAGACCCGCAACGGCATCACACGCCCGTTGCCGCGCCGCGACACCCTTGCGCGGCTTGCGCCGCGGCGCCATGCCCAAGACAACCGCATCCACCAGACCCTCCGCGGCCAGAAACCGCACGGTGCTGACCAATCGGCTTTCGGTGAACGTCTTGGAACCGACAGGCAGGACGACATTCACCGCCACGGTGACCTCCGGCCAGGCCGTCTGCGGCCGCAGACGCCGGACAACCGGCATCCAGGTTTCCATCTCAGCCGTCAGGCGCGCCAGCCTGGTGGCGTGCCGCGAGGCCGCGAGCTTGGCGAGCACCACCGGATCCTTGTCTCGCAGCCCGGGATTGCCCCCTACCCTGCCCCGCGCCCGTGCCGCCTTCACACCAACAACCGTCCGTTCGCGGATTAGACTCCGTTCGAATTCAGCAACGGCCCCGAGCATCTGCAGCACGAGAACGCCGCTCGGGCCTGCGGTATCGATCGGATCGGCGAGCGACTTGAAGTGCGCCCCGCGCGCCCTCAGGGTTTCAACCACCGCGAGCAGATGCGACAGCGACCGTGCCAACCGGTCGATCCGCGCCACCACCAACATGTCGCCGCGCCTGACCCGCGCCAGCGCCGCCGCCAACTGTGGCCGCGACCGGTTACCGCCGGAGGCATACTCCTCGAAGATCTCGCCGCAGCCGGCCGCCCGCAGGGCATCGAGCTGCGGGCCGAGGTTCTGATCGTCGGTTGAAACCCGCGCGTAGCCGATCAACGCCATCGTTTCGCCTCCGCGCGGCAGCCTACCCCCTTCTTTCAGATCATGGAAGTTGATCAGAAACGGTGGGTTGGAAACCAAGTATTAGGGTGAAAATCTTCATGGGCGATTCTTGTCAATTCTCGGATGTTCGTGTAGCGCGACAGCGACATCGGCACTGCCTCGAGCCAATCGGCGAGTGCCTGTGCCCCAGACCGCTGCCGCGTCGTCCCAATGTGCCACCATAGCCGTAATAGGGGCAAAACCCCGGGCACGCACGTGCAGCACGCGCTCGAAACTGGGACGACAGGCACGGAATTCCGCCATTTTTTGGCATCCAATTGCGGAACGATATGGGCGATCACCAAATTCGCCCGGGGTTTTGCCCGCATTACCCATAGCCAAGCTAAGGCATTGGGATGCGTCTATAGGCATTCCCTAGTACACCTCGCCGGAAGTGGCGACTCCGTTGATGGGTGGCCCGGCGCGGGTGAGTCTGGTTTGCCACAGTCTGGCGGCAATCGCCGTGACCAGCCGCCGTCAGGAGCCGTTCTGGCGAGTCAGGAGCGGCCTGAATATGGCAGGCCACAGGCTCACGCCTCGCCCTGATTCACCGGAGCCTTCATGCCCCGTCTGACTGCCGCCCCGAT
>NZ_NHRY01000177.1 GCF_002937115.1 Rhodopila globiformis
CCCTACCCCGCCGCCTCCCTGACAAATCCCCTTGGCAACCCCCGAGAACCCAACCATGTCCCGCCGCAAGCCCCGCGGCCGCCCGATCAACGGGTGGCTGATCATCGACAAGCCGGCCGGGCTGACCAGCACCGACGTGGTCAACCGCGTGAAGCGCATCTTCGACGCGCAGAAAGCCGGCCACGGCGGCACGCTCGACCCGCTGGCCACCGGCCTGCTGCCGATCGCCTTCGGCACTGCCACCAAGACCGTGCCCTATGTGATGGACGGCACCAAGCTGTACCACTTCACGCTGAAGTTCGGCGAAGCCCGCGACACCGACGACGCCGACGGCGCGGTCACCGAAACCAGCCCCGTCCGCCCCGACGACGCCGCGATCGAGGCCGCCCTGCCCCGCTTCCGCGGCGACATCCTGCAGGTGCCGCCCGTTTTCTCCGCCATCAAGGTCGCCGGCGAGCGCGCCTACGACATGGCCCGCGACGGCCGCGCCCCGGTGCTGGAGCCTCGCCCGGCCCGCGTCGATCGCTTCGAACTGATCAGCCGCCCCGACGCCGACACCGCGGTGTTCGAGGTCGCCTCGGGCAAGGGCGTCTACATGCGCAGCCTCGCCCGCGACCTGGCAAAAGCCTGCGGCACCGTCGGTCACATTGCCGCGCTGCGCCGCCTGCGCGTCGGCCCGTTCCTGGAGAAGCACGCGATTCCGCTGGACAAACTGCGCGAGGCGGACGATACCGCGCCGGCTTCCCCGGACCTGCTGCTTCCGGTCGAGACCGCGCTGGCCGACATCCCGGCGCTGGCCCTGACGGAGCAGGAGGCCGCTGCGCTGCACCAGGGCCAGGCGATCAGCCTGGTCACCCTGATGGGCCGGATTCCGGCCCAGGCCGATCCCAATGGCGGATTGGCCCGGGCCATGGCGGGGGGCCGCGTGATCGGCCTGTGCCATCTCGAGGACGGGATGCTCAGGCCCGAACGGATTCTGTGATCCGGCACGCGCCGTCACCAACACCTCACCCAGGAGAACCCTGATGTCGATTACGGCCGAGCGCCGCACGACGCTCATTGGCGAATATGCGACCGGCGCCAGCGATACCGGCAGCCCCGAAGTCCAGGTCGCCCTGCTGTCCGAGCGGATCAGCAACCTGACCGAGCACCTCAAGACGCACGCGAAGGACTTCCACTCGCGCCGCGGCCTGCTGATGCTGGTCGGCCGCCGCCGCCGGTTGCTGGACTATCTGAAGAAGAAGGACCAGCAGCGCTACCAGACCCTGATCGAGCGCCTGTCGCTGCGTCGCTGATACTGGAGGCGTTGGTCCAACCACTGTCCCCTCCGTCATTGTCGGGTGTGTCAGGATAAGGGGACGGATGGAGAAGGATCTAGCGCCAGGTCCGTTGCCTCACCGTCATGGCCGGGCGTGCCCCGGCCATCTGCGCTTCCATGGCGGGGGGTGGATGGCCGGGCGTGTCCCGGCCATGACGGTGAGGAGACGACCTTGTTCCGCCCGCCGCCATATCCTGATACCCATGGGGACACGCCCCATGACTGGGGGAACGGTGCGTGACGGTTGGGGCCGACGGCTCACCCGGCCCCACACATAATGCTGGCCAACCGCCGCTTTCATCCCTATGTGCAACCCCGCCGGGTGACAACCGGCGCCTGAGCGGGGCAGGCTTTCCCCTCGCAACGCCGCGTCATGCGGTGGACACAGAGATCGCCGAACCTTCACGCCCCGATCAGGCGCGGGACCAGCGACGGCGTTTCCGGCCACATGGCCGCGGCTGCGATCCTTCCAACGGCCCGCAGGCGCGCCCCGTGTTACCCGAGACGCCGCCACCCGCCCAGTTACGGGAGTGACGGAAACGCATTTGTCGTCCGCCGATGCCGCGCATCCATAAGGACGACTGAATGTTCAATTACTACCGCAAGGAACTCGACTGGGGCGGCCGCAAGCTGGTCCTGGAAACCGGCAAGATCGCCCGCCAGGCCGACGGCGCCGTCATGGTCTCCTACGGCGAGACCATCGTGCTGTGCACCGCCGTCGGCGTGAAGGGCGCCAAGCCCGGCCAGGACTTCTTCCCGCTGACCGTCAACTACCAGGAAAAGGCCTTCGCCGTCGGCCGCATTCCCGGCGGCTTCTTCAAGCGCGAAGGCCGCCCGAGCGAGATGGAGGTGCTGAAAAGCCGCCTGATCGACCGGCCGATCCGCCCGCTGTTCCCGGAAGGCTTCCGCAACGAGGTCCAGCTCATCGCCACCGTGCTGAGCTACGACAACGAGAACGACCCCGACATCGTCGCCATCATCGGCTGCTCGGCCGCGCTGACCCTGTCCGGCATCCCGTTCTTCGGCCCCGTCGGCGCCGCCCGCGTCGGCTACAAGGACGGCCAGTACATCCTCAACCCGGCCACCGACCAGATGGGCAGCTCCGAGCTCGACCTCGTCGTCGCCGGCACGTCGGAAGGCGTGCTGATGGTCGAGTCCGAGGCGAATGAGCTGTCGGAAGAGGTCATGCTGGGCGCCGTTACCTTCGGCCACCAGGCGTTCCAGACGGTGATCCACGCGATCATCGAACTGGCCGAGCACACTGCCCGGGAGCCCTGGCCGCTGCCGGAGGTCTCGGAAGAGGAACAGGCCCTGAAGGCCCGCGTCGACGCGCTCGGCCGCGCCGGCCTGGCGGAGGCCTACCAGGAGAAGCAGAAGCAGGTCCGCTACGAAAAGGTCGCCGCCGCCAAGAAGGCCGCCGCCACCGCCCTGGCCGAGGAAGGCCTCGACGCCGACAAGGCCAAGGGCCTGTTCAAGGACCTGGAAGCCGACATCGTCCGCAACGCCATCCTCGACACCGGCCTGCGCATCGACGGCCGCGACACCCGCACCGTCCGGCCGATCCTGGCCGAGGTCGGGATCCTGCCGCGCGCGCACGGCTCGGCGCTGTTCACCCGCGGCGAGACGCAGGCGTTCTGCGTCGCCACCCTCGGCACCGGCCAGGATGAGCAGATCGTCGACTCACTGCTGGGCGAGTACCGCGAGCGGTTCATGCTGCACTACAACTTCCCGCCCTACTCGGTGGGCGAGGCCGGCCGCCTCGGCTCCCCGGGCCGGCGCGAGATCGGCCATGGCAAGCTGGCCTGGCGCGCGGTGCATCCGCTGCTGCCGGAGAAGGAGAAGTTCCCCTACACCCTGCGCGTGGTGTCGGAGATCACGGAATCCAACGGCTCGTCCTCGATGGCAACCGTGTGCGGCAGTTCGCTGGCGCTGATGGATGCCGGCGTGCCGCTGAAGCGGCCGGTGGCGGGCATCGCCATGGGCCTGATCAAGGAGGACAAGGGCTTCGCCGTGCTGTCCGACATCCTGGGCGACGAGGACCACCTCGGCGACATGGACTTCAAGGTCGCGGGCACCGAGCAGGGCGTCACCAGCCTGCAGATGGACATCAAGATCACGTCCATCACCCCCGACATCATGAAGATCGCGCTGGAGCAGGCGCGCGACGGGCGGCTGCACATCCTGGGCGAGATGTCCAAGGCGCTGACCGGCCACCGCCACGACGTCGCCACCACCGCGCCGCGCATCACCACGATGAACGTGCCGAAGGAGAAGATCCGCGAGGTCATCGGCACCGGCGGCAAGGTGATCCGCGAGATCGTCGAGCAGACCAAGTGCAAGATCGACATCGACGACGACGGCACCATCACCATCGCTTCGAGCGACACCGAGGCGGCGCAGCGGGCGATCGACTGGATCCGCGGCATCGTGGCGGAGCCGGAAATCGGCGTGATCTACATCGGCAAGGTGGTGAAGACGGCGGATTTCGGCGCGTTCGTCAACTTCCTCGGCTCCCGCGACGGGCTGGTGCACATCAGTGAGCTTGCCCAGGGCCGCGTCGGCAAGACCACCGACGTGGTCAACGTCGGCGACAGCGTGAAGGTGAAGGTGATCGGCTTCGACGAGCGCGGCAAGGTGAAGCTGTCGATGCGCGTCGTCGACCAGGCCACCGGCGCCGACATCACCGAGCAGGTCGGCGCCCGGCCGCCGCGCGGTGAGCGGCCGGAACGGGGCGACCGGCCGGAGCGCGAGGACCGCGGCGACCGCCGCGACCGTCGCCGCGACCGCGGCGAGCCCGCCCCGGTGATGGAAGGCTCCGAGCAGCCGCCCATCAACGACTGACCGATCATGGGCGGCGCCTGGAAGGAAATCTGGGCGTCGCTCACATCGACTGTGCCGGCGATTGCATCGGCGGTCGCCTTCTGCCTGGCGCTTCTGGGATCGCTTTGGGCCCCGGGCGTCAGGATACAGGTCAGCCTGATCTGGATTGCGATTATCGGTTTCGTCACTATCGCCTGGCTGGCCGCGGCCACTAGAATGGCGATCGAAGCCCCCCGGCTCGCCCGAGACGATCCGCCGCGGCCGAGTATGTTTACGTCCCACCGGCCCGGGACGATTCAGAACAACAAGCGATCATGTTAATTATGGACCGTTCACGCCAGTTCGGCGTTAACATATTCGTCACAATCCACTATGAGGAGAGCCTTGGGATTGGGAGCAGCGAAATCTTCGAACGCGCGATTGGCATTGGCCAGGTCGTCAACATCCAGGAAAACGGCCTGATCCAGGTCCAGGACTTGCACCAATCCTCGGGTCAATCCGGATTATGGCAGCGGATCAGGAGTTGCGAGGCGACGATCCTGTCCCACGTCATGATCAAGCCTTCGATCGATTTCAACGCTATGGGGATAGAGGTTCGGTTCCATGAATGACGTGAAGGCCGAAACCCGTCTGGCGAAGGTGGTTCACATCGCTGCCCCCGGCTTCGCTCCCGGCCCGCTTGAAGTCGTCATCGACCGCGGGGCGCAACCGGGTGTGCAGTCAGGCGACAGGTTCCTGATGTTCGGCCTGGGACCGCACATCACCGATCCGGATACAGGCAAGGACCTGGGGCAACTCGAAATCGTCCGTGGGCGCGGCGAAGTCGTGCATGTGCAGGAGAATCTGGCGACAATCCGCACGCTGGAGCGCCGCCGGACCCGCCCCAGCGAAGCGCATCGTTCGCGAACCTGGCCGGCAGATGATGTCGGACCTCATCGGCGTGCCGAGTGTATTCGGCTCCTCGGCCGGTGTGATCGAGGAAGAGATTTCCCCCGAAACCGAAGTGCCGTTCGAAGCCGTTCAACGTGGCGATCTCGCCAAACCGATCTGAAGACCTGAACAAATGAGAGCAATCAACGCGATACGCATGGGTGGCGTCGACGTCCTTCCGCTGGTGGAAGGCGGGAAAGGCGTCGCGGTCTCCAACGGCCTGTCCGCCGGGATGTGGGCGCTGGCCGGGGGCGTCGGCACGTTCAGTGCCGTCAACGCCGACAGCTACGACGCCGCGGGCCGCCCCATCCCACAGCTCTATCACGGCCGCACCCGGCGGGAGCGGCATGAGGAGCTGATCAGCTACGCCGTCCAGGGCGCCCTGGCACAGGCCCGCCGCGCCTGGGAGATCACCGGCGGCAAGGGCCGCATCCACGCCAACATCCTGTGGGAGATGGGCGGCGCCGAGCGCATCATCACCGAGGTGCTGGAGCAGGCCAAGGGCCTCATCCACGGCATCACCTGCGGCGCCGGCATGCCGTACCGCCTGTCGGAGATCGCCGCCCGGTTCGGCGTGCACTATTACCCGATCGTCTCCTCGGCCCGCGCGTTCAACGCGCTGTGGAAGCGCGCCTACTCCAAGACCGCCGAGCTGCTGGGCGGCGTGGTGTACGAAGACCCCTGGCTCGCCGGCGGCCACAACGGCCTGAGCAACGGCGAGGACCCGACCCGGCCCGAGGACCCCCTGCCCCGCGTCGCCGCCCTGCGCAAGGTGATGAACGGCTTCGGCCTGAACGAGACGCCGATCATCATGGCCGGCGGCGTCTGGTGCCTGGAGGAATGGGAGCACTGGATCGACAACCCCGAGCTTGGCCCGGTCGCCTTCCAGTTCGGCACCCGCCCGCTGCTGACCCAGGAAAGCCCCATCGGCGACGCCTGGAAGCAGAAGCTGCTGACGCTGAAGGAGGGCGACGTCTTCCTGAACAAGTTCAGCCCCACCGGCTTCTACTCCAGCGCGGTGAACAACGGCTTCATCCAGGAACTGCGCGAGCGGAACGAGCGCCAGGTGGCCTATACCACCGAGGCCATCGGCGAGCACGTGGCGGAATACGGCGTCGGCCCGCGCAAGCGCATCGTCTACCTGACCAACCCCGACCTCGGCCGGGTGTACGGCTGGGAGCAGCAGGGCTTCACCGAGGCGCTGCGCACGCCGGAGTCAACGCTGGTGTTCGTCACGCCGGAGAAGGCGCGGGAGATCCTGGAAGACCAGGCCGCCTGCATGGGCTGCCTGAGTTCCTGCCGCTTCTCCAACTGGGCGCAGCAGGAGCCGGACTTCACCAACGGCAAGAAGGCCGATCCGCGCAGCTTCTGCATCCAGAAGACGCTGCAGAACATCGCGCACGAGAGCGACAATCCGGACGCGGTGGAGCATAACCTGATGTTCAGCGGCCACAACGCCTACCGCTTCGCCAAGGACCCGTTCTACTCCAACGGCTTCATCCCGACGGTGAAGCAACTGGTGGAGCGGATGCTGACCGGACGGTAAGCGCCTCGGGCGGCCCGGCCGTTGTCCTCATGGCCGGGCCTCGGTGGCCAGCAGCACCCGCAGGGTTGCCTTTCAATCCCGTCAGGCCTCCCTTATGTGTTGCGCATGAGCAAGCCCATAACGCTGCTGTATTTCGCTTGGCTGCGAGAACGGATCGGCCTCGCGCACGAGGAGATCGTGCTGCCGGACGATGTCGACACCGTCGAGGCGCTTATCGGGTATTTGCGCGCCAGGGGGCCACGCTACGCGGAAGCCTTGCGGCCCCATGAGACCATTCGGTGCGCCATCAACCAGGACTTTGTGGAAGCGGGCAGCCGAATACACGCGAATGACGAAGTGGCGTTTTTTCCACCGGTAACCGGCGGATAGCCTGGCGAGCGGCCGGGGACGTCAACGAGGGATGGAACACCAGCGGCATGGCCCCCTGAGCGGTCCATGCCGCAGGCGAGATCCGCGATCAATCCCCTGGCTGCGGTGGAGCGGGGCGCATAGCATGATGCCCGCCTGTTCGCATCGCTGGCATCTGTGTGCATCCGTGTTCATCTGTGTTTCCCCAACCGGGCGCTCTCAGCACGGCACGACCGCTGGTGCTCAGGCCGGGATGCAGCGGGGCTGATCATTCTACGGAATAAGGGATAAGGGGAAACACAGATGAACACGGATGCACACAGATGGCCTTGTTCTGCCCGATGTCCCCGGACCCGAGCCTGAACAACCGATCGACGTCGGCGGCGGCCCCTGAATGCCGGCAACACGTCCATCCGGCCACCCGCACGGCCGAGCGGCGCCGATGATCGTCGTCCGGTTATGCAAGATCGCGCTTGTCGCGGCGATCGCGCTGTTCTTCACACTGGTCGCCTTCGGCAACATCACCGATTACGGCAGCAACTGGCCGTTCGTGCGGCACGTGCTGTCGATGGACACCACCTTCCCGGACTCGAAGCTGCGCTGGCGCGCGATCACCGATCCGGCGCTGCAGCAGGCGGGCTACTTGCTGATCATCACCACGCAGGTCATCGTCGCGGCGCTGCTCTGGCTGGGCTGCGCCCGCCTGCTTGCCGCGGTTGGAACGGCCGGGTTCGCGCGCGCCAAGCCCCTGGCCGTGGCCGGGCTGACGGCCGGACTGCTGCTGTACATGGTGGGCTTCATCACCATCGGCGGCGAATGGTTCGCGATGTGGCAGTCCGCGACCTGGAACGGCCAGCGGAAAGCCTTCGCGTTCATCGCGATGATCGGCATGGTGCTGCTCGTGCTTCTGCTGCCGGAGGAAAACGCGCGGCCGGAAGGATGAGCGGCCGGCATCACGGCGCCCCGGCCGGAACCGCCGGCCCGAACGCCTGACGGCAGCCACCGCGACCCATGCCGCGGCCACCATGGCGCCGGAGCAAAACCCTTCGTGCGGACTATTGCCATCTCCGCTATGATCAGGAACGCCATACGAGGGCGAGACGCCGAACTGACTTTGCCGGACAAGATGATGGGTTTCACGAAGTTGCGACGAAAGCCTTGAGTGTCAACCTGCGCGAGTGCACAGTCCGGCAAGTCTCGCCCTGCTTCAGGACCTGATGGGAGTTCCTCCGAATGCGGCACATTCCCCTGCTGATCGTCGTGTTGGGCCTTAGCGGTTGCGGGTACAATACCTGGTGGAATCCTCCTTTCATGGGTGGACGCGATCCCAACCAGCCGATCGGCGACAGCGAAACCATGAATCGCGTGCTGGCAGGCGCCACCACCGCCCAGCCGATGACCACCGAACCCGGCGACATCTGGCCGGGCCCTTTGCCGCCGGCGCCGACGCTGAAGGATCTGGAGTCGTCGAGCGGGCTGACATCCCAGCCTGAGGCTCCGGTCCCGGGTTCGCCCTTGGACCGCGGGCTTTCGGGGCCCTCGCCATCGCCGAATCCGAACAGCGGCAGTTCCACGCCACCCGGCACCAACCTGCCGGGCCTGGCGACGCCGCAACCGGCGCCTCCGCTGTCCAGCTATGCCGCGCCGCCGGCAACCCCACCCGGCCAGGCCAAGGGGCAGGTTCCGACCGGGCAGGTCATCCAGACGCCCGAAGGGCCAATGGTTTCAACCGGGAGCGGGTCCAACTATCAAACGACGACGTCTCCTGGCGGCGGTCAGTCCATCGTCGTCCCCAACGGCAACGGCACCAGCACCGTGATCCATGCCGACGGCCGGATCGAGACGATCCCAACACCGAAGTGATGGGCGGCCGCCTCCGCCGGCCGGAGGCGTGGCGGAATTGACGGGCCGCCGGGCATGGCCGGGACCCGGAGCATGGTCGCGCTATCCCAGGTGATCGCGTGCCTTGCCTGAGTAGGGAGGCATATCCGGAAGCGGAAGGTTTCCGGGTGTGGTGTTACGCGCCGGATCGACGGGCGGCAGCGTACAAGACTGATAGACGCGGCCTTGGCTTGCAACCAGCATACGGCGCACCGGATGCCAGATGGCCAAGATGCGGTTGCACTTGAGGGGCGAGAGACCAGTTAGGCAAAAGCGGGAGCGAGGATAAGGGAACCTCGCCCCCAAAGCAGTTGAATCGAGTGTTTAGACTAACGAGAAAGCTGCATAAGTCATGCTGGCATGTGCTCCAAGTTTCAATTCACAACCTTAGGCGTCGGTTGATTTAAGTTCTTGTTTCGTTCAAGCGGCGTTTGCCAGGCTTGCCGGATGACAAGCGCTACCATAGTGCCCCACGGCGCCAACCAATTGATCGAGCTGGGGCTGCGCCCCATACGCATCACGATAAGGCGGCGGGCGGAGAAGGATTTGGTGCCGCGGCCCTTCTCTCACCGTCATGGCCGGGCGTGTCCCGGCCATCTGCGCTTCAACGGCGGGGTAGATGGCCGGGACACGCCCGGCCATGACGGTGAGGGAGAAGCCCTTGCTCCGCCAGTCCGCTTATCCTGATGCGTATGGGGCTGCGCCCTGGCTGCCTGGATGGTGCTGTGGAATCCGCCGGCGCGTCCGGGGCGATATCCAGCGCAGTCGGTGACAGGCAGTCCGGTCCCGTTGTCTTACCTGCTTGCTGGCGGACAGATCCAGCGATTCCGCCGCCCGGTCTGGTGCGATCAGAGCGACAGTCTGGGGATCCGCCGGAGGTGGTGGCGACCTGGGTTGCCGGATGGTTGTGACAAGCACCCATTTTACACCCCAGCTTGATGATGGCTTCAATGTCCTGCCTTCGTGCGGCAGACGGTGTACCCCAAGACAAGTTTCATAATTTTTGCAAATATCTAACAGCGCTACTTGACGCGAGATATTCAGAGGGGCAGCCAGAGCCAGTCTACGAATCTGGTGGCTCGTATCAATCTCAGTTCATTCGCGGTGAGGGGCTGAAACATAATTTCTCGCTTATGATAGTTGACAAAATAAGACTTTTTTGCATGATTGAAGCAAGGCACGTTCCGAATTGACACTGCCGCGCGTCACCGCAGCGCCTTTCACATCAGGTCGCCATGTTCCGTTTATATCTGATCAATAACGGCCGCATCTCCTGGGGCGAGGATCTTAAAACCCCGACCCTTGCCGAAGCCATATCGCTTGCACAGATCCTGCGGCAGGCGTCGCTGAAGAACGGCCGGTCACCAGGGTTGGAGATCTGGCAGGGGGCGTCATTGCTTTACCAGGACCCCTATGACGCCGAGCAGATAGAGCGCTCCGCTCCTGTCATCAGCCCGTTCGCGACGCCGGAGAGCACCATCTACGCCACATGGCGGCCAACCCTGGCGCGACCATTGATGACGCCGCCCGGGGATTGCGCATGACCCCGGGCACCCCGGGCAGATGCTGCACCCGATAGCAGACTGCAGGGCGGTCCGTCCGGCACCCTGCTCGCCGGTGTTCCCGAGCGGTTGCATGAACTGATCAACCTGGAGATTACGCAGCGCACCATTCGAGCGAGTACGGGACGATCTCGCCGTGGCCTCTCCCGCGCCGTCAAGCACAATGGGGTTGGACATGCCGCCGATAGCATCGTCCAACCCCGGGACGGTTTCGCTGGCCGTCTGATGCGGCCTCGTACGGCCGGCGCTTGCAGCGTGCCATCAATCCCAACTCGTGTAACGACCTGACCAGATGTGCCTGCCTTCAATGGATTAATCGATGCAGGCGGAGCGCGCATCGGCTGGCTGTCACTGCGGCCCTACCAGCATCAGCCCGCCTTATTCGTCCCCTCGGGCATTCATTGCACAATCCGCTGCATTTGGCGGGTGATCGAAGAACTTGGTGCCTATCAGCGGGCATTTTGCCAGTCGGGAGCGTTCCGGAGCTGCTGATTTGGCCACATTGTTCCGCCTGCGCCCGCGGAAAATCCAGTTCCGTACAAGCGGCGCCGCCGCCGTGGCAACCGAGGCGGGGACCGAGCAGCCTGATGGGAGGTAG
>NZ_NHRY01000178.1 GCF_002937115.1 Rhodopila globiformis
GGTCGGTCAGCCGATCGATCAGCGCCTTGCACAGCCGCGGATTGGGGATCACCTGCGACCACTCGGAGAACGGCAGGTTGGTGGTCACGATCACCGCTGCCTTCTCGGCCCGGTCGGCGATCACCTGGAACATCAGCTCGCAGGCCGCCCCGGCGAGCGGGACGTAACCCAGTTCGTCTATACAGATCAGATCGAGCCGCTCCCAGCGGCCCAGTGCGCGGCTGAGCTGGTTGGCATGCGCCGCCTCGGCCAGGTCATTGACCAACGCCGTCGCGGTGGTGAAGCGCACCCGCCGCCGCTGGCGGCAGGCAGCCACGCACAATCCCGTCGCCAGATGGGTCTTTCCCGTCCCGGCCTCGCCGACCAGCAGAACCGGCTCCGCTCTGGTGACATAGTCGCCCTCCGCCAGCGTGCGCAGTTGCGCAGCCGAGACGCCGGAACGGTCGAACTCAAACCCATCCAGCGTCTTCATCCGCGGCAGCCTTGCCTCGTGCAGCAGCCGGGTGATCGCCCGGCTCTCGCGTTCCTCCATCTCGGCCGCCAGCAGCGCCTCGAGGTAGCCGATATGGGATTGTCCTTCGCGGACAGCCGCCTCCGCCAGGCGGGCGAACTGTGTGCCAATCGTCGGCATGCGCAGCGTCTTGCAGTGCTGCCGAATGGCCTGGTCCTGAAGCGCGGCCATCAGGCGGTCCCCGCGCAGGGCGCCGATAACAGAGAGGTGGCTGGGCAAATTCGGACAGGCCGATAAGTGGAAAATCTGCCTGAGAGCGGCGAGAATGCCGCCTATCAGGAGTGACAATGGTGAGACGAGCCCGTCGGACGCACAATCCGGCTTTCAAGGCAAAGGTGGCCCTGGCCGCCATCAAGGGCGAGAAGACGCTGGCCGAACTGGCGCAGCAGTATGACGTTCACCCCAACCAGATCACGGCATGGAGGACTCAGGTGCTTGACGGGGCCGCTGGGTTGTTCGGCGGCGGCGTGGCTGAGGCGGCACCGGCGGAGGATTTGAAGGTGCTGCACGCCAAGATCGGCGAACTGACGCTGGAGAACGATTTTTTGGCCGGTGCGCTCAGCAAAGCCGGCTTGCTGAGCGCAAAGCGATGATCGAGCGTGGCCACGATCTTCCGTTGGGACGGCAGGCCGAGCTGCTGGGGCTGAGCCGGAGCACCCTCTACTACGAGCCTCGGCCGGTTCCGGCGGCCGAGCTTGCGATCATGCGTCGGATCGACGAACTGCATCTGGACTACCCGTTCGCGGGCGGCCGGATGCTGCGCGACCTGTTGCGCGGCGAAGGCGTGGTGATTGGCCGGGACCTGGTCGCCACGCTGATGCGGCGGATGGGGCTTGAGGCGTGAAGCGCATCAAGGGCGATCTACCGCAAGCCGAACACGTCGCAGGCGGCGGCGGGGCACAAAATCTACCCGTATCTGCTGCGCGGGCTGGCGATTGAGCGGCCGAACCAAGTGTGGTCGACGGATATCACGGATATCCCGATGGCGCGCGGTTTCGTCTATCTGGTGGCTGTGGTCGATGGGTTCAGCCGGCGGGTCCTGTCGTGGCGGCTGTCGATCACGATGGACGTCGACTTCTGCCTCGAAGCCGTGGCGGAGGCGCTTGCTCGATATGGGCGGCCGGAGATTTTCAATACCGATCAAGGTTCTCAGTTCACCAGCACAGCGCTTACCGGGTTGCTGCTGGACAACGCGATTGCCGTGAGCATGGATGGCCGGGGTGCCTGGCGGGACAACGTTTTTGTCGAGCGCCTTTGGCGGTCGGTGAAATATGAAGAGGTCTATCTACGGGCCTATGACAGTGTTGGCGAAGCACGGGCGTCTCTGTCTCGTTACTTTATCTTCTACAATACGAAGCGGCCGCATTCAAGTCTTGACGCGCGGACGCCGGAGTGTTTTTACTATGATCATCTGCCGCAGACAGTGGCCGCATAAATTTTCGCCGCCGTTGCCGGGGCCTCACTCCGGTCGGGCTAAAGCCCTCCCTGCGTGAGGCCCCGGCAACGGCACAGAATGAACCCAACCGGCAGAGGATCCACTTAGTCTTACTGTGTCACTATCCTCTAGCTATTGACCACAACCACCCCACATAGGGTGCATGGAACAGCAAGGAGCAAGACAAGCGCCGAAAAGCGAGGCCCGGTTGGAGGCGTATCTGGATGCGGTGGTCGGAGGATTGGGGCATGCCCGCCGCGCCGCCTCGGCGCGGGCCTACTGCACCGGGCTGCTGCTGCCCGGCGAGCGCAAGAGCATCGAGCTGATGGCCGCACGGCTCGACCCGGCACATGTGCAGGCCAAACACCAGTCGCTGCACCACGTGGTGGCAGAGGCCGCGTGGGACGATGCGGCATTGCTGGCGGCGGTGCGGGCCGAGGTGCTGCCGGCGATCCAGCGGCATGGGCCGATCAGCTACTGGATCGTCGATGACACCGGCTTTCCCAAGCAGGGCAAGCATTCCGTTGGCGTGACGCGGCAGTACTGCGGCCAGCTCGGCAAGCAGGACAACTGCCAGGTGGCGGTCAGCCTCTCGGTGGCCAATGACCATGCCAGCCTGCCGATTGCCTACCAACTCTTCCTGCCGGAGGTTTGGGCCAATGATCAGCCCCGGCGGGACAAGGCCGGGGTGCCGGCGGCGATCCGCTTCGAGACCAAGACCGTGATCGCGCTCGGACAGCTTCGCCAGGCACTGGCCGCCGGCGTGCCGGTGGGGATTGTGCTCGGCGATCCGGCCTATGGCGACGAGACCGACTTCCGTGTCGGCGTCTCGGACCTCGGCCTGCGCTATCTGCTCGGCGTGCGCTCGGGCACCAGCGTTTGGGCGCCTGGCACCGGGCCGCTGCCGACGCTGCCCTGGTCGGGCCGCGGCCGCCGGCCGAGCCGGCTGCGGCGCGACGCGGAGAACCAGCCGGTGACGCTGAAGGCGCTGGCGCTCAGCCTGCCGGCCGATGCCTGGCAAACGGTGACCTGGCGGGAGGGCGCGAACGGCGAATTGTCCTCGCGCTTCGCCGCCGTGCGCGTGCGCCCGGCGCATCGCGACACCGCGCGCAGTGAGCCCTGGCCGGAGGAGTGGCTGCTGATCGAGTGGCCCGAGGGGGACGCCGAGCCGGCCAAGTACTGGTTCTCCAACCTCTCGCGGCGCACCACGTTGAAGCGTCTCGTGCGGATCGCCAAGGCGCGCTGGTGGATCGAGCGGGACTACCAGGAGCTCAAGCAGGGTCGAGCCGCGAAGCGGATCGACGGCCTCGGCCAGTTCGAGGGCCGCAACTGGCGCGGCTTTCATCATCATGCCAGCCTGTGCATCGCAGCCTACGGCTTTCTGATCGCCGAGCGCTGCCTTTTCCCCCCTCAGCGGCCATTCATCCGCAGGCGGATCGAAACACCTGCGTTACCCGCCGGTTTCCAGCCGCGCGGCGCTGCCGGTGCGGCCTGAGCGGCATGTGCCGCACTCGATTGCCTCGATCCGCCGCCAGCTTGCCGTCCGCCTCGTTGCCGCACTGCCCAGGTGTCCGTGCTGCCTGCGGCAGCAGCCTCGGGCAGTGAATGAGAAAATGACACAGTAAGATTAAGAGAGAGTCTTCCCTTGGAACGGCGGTTGAGCCGGAGGTGAGACTTGTCGACGACACGGAAGAAACACAACGCGGAGTTCAAGGCGAAAGTGGCGCTGGCGGCGATCCGGGAGGATGGCACAGTTGCGGAGTTGTCGAGCCGGTTTGGTGTGCATGCCAGCCAGATCCACGCCTGGAAGAAGACGGTGCTGGACGGCACGGCGTCGCTGTTTGCGCGTGACAAGGCTGCGGTGGGCCATGGCGAGGCGAGCGAGGCGCAGTTGGCTCCGCTGTATGAGAAGAGGCTCTTATTGGGTTCCAGGGTGGTGAGATGGCTCACCCGACCAAGCCTCCGACGAGAGCGCCGAGCAGCGCTTTGCCGCGGCGGCGTGCGTTATGCACGAACTGGAAGAAACCAAGATACAGCG